>NZ_VFUW01000016.1:0-110073 GCF_006441385.1 Mesorhizobium sp. B2-4-18
CACTCAAGCCCGCTTGCGGGCTTGAGCAACTTGGATCATGGGCGTGCTTTATGGACTTCTTAGAAGTCCATGCCGCCACTCAAGCCCGCTTGCGGGCTTGAGCAACTTGGATCATGGGCGTGCTTTATGGACTTCTTAGAAGTCCATGCCGCCCATGCCGCCCATGCCGCCGCCGCCCATGCCGCCAGGCATGCCGCCGCCAGCCGAATCCTTCTTCGGAGCTTCGGCGATCATGGCTTCGGTGGTGACGAGCAGACCGGCGACCGAGGCCGCGTCCTGGAGGGCCGTGCGCACGACCTTGACCGGATCGACGATACCCATGACGATCATGTCGCCATATTCGCCGGTCTGGGCGTTGTAGCCGAAGGTCGCGCCCTTGTTTTCAAGGATCTTGCCGGCAACGATCGAGGCTTCCGCACCAGCGTTGGCCGCGATCTGGCGGGCCGGAGCCTGCAGCGCACGACGCACGATGTTGATGCCGGCGGCCTGGTCGGCGTTGACGCCGGTCACCTTGATGTTGGCCGAAGCGCGCAGCAGGGCAACGCCACCGCCAGCAACGATGCCTTCTTCCACGGCCGCGCGGGTCGCGTTGAGGGCGTCATCGACGCGGTCCTTCTTTTCCTTGACTTCGACTTCCGTCGCACCGCCGACGCGGATCACCGCAACGCCGCCGGCGAGCTTCGCCAGACGTTCCTGCAGCTTCTCCTTGTCGTAGTCCGAGGTGGTCTCCTCGATCTGCTGCTTGATCTGGGCGACGCGGCCCTGGATCTCGGCTTTCTTGCCGGCGCCGTCGACGATCGTGGTGTTCTCCTTGGAGATCGACACCTTCTTGGCGCGGCCGAGCATGTTGAGGCCGACATTCTCGAGCTTGATGCCGAGGTCTTCCGAAATGACCTGGCCACCGGTCAGGATGGCGATGTCTTCCAGCATGGCCTTGCGGCGATCACCGAAGCCCGGCGCCTTGACGGCGGCGATCTTCAGGCCACCACGCAGCTTGTTGACGACCAGCGTGGCGAGCGCCTCGCCTTCGACGTCTTCCGAGATGATGAGCAGCGGCTTCGAGGTCTGCACGACGGCTTCGAGGACCGGCAGCATCGCCTGCAGGTTGGAGAGCTTCTTCTCGTGCAGGAGGATGTAGACGTCCTCCAGCTCGGCAACCATCTTGTCGGCGTTGGTCACGAAGTAGGGCGAGAGATAGCCGCGGTCGAACTGCATGCCTTCGACGACTTCGAGTTCGGTCTCGGCGGTCTTGGCTTCCTCAACCGTGATGACGCCTTCGTTGCCGACCTTCTGCATCGCTTCCGCGATCATCTTGCCGACCGACTCGTCGCCATTGGCCGAGATCGTGCCGACCTGGGCAACTTCCTCGGAGGTCTTGATCTTCTTGGCGGCCTTGCCGAGAGCAGCGACCACTTCGGTGACGGCCAGATCGATGCCGCGCTTCAGGTCCATCGGGTTCATGCCGGCCGCAACCGACTTGTGGCCTTCCTGGACGATCGACTGCGCCAAAACGGTCGCGGTCGTGGTGCCGTCGCCGGCGATGTCGTTGGTCTTCGAAGCAACTTCGCGGACCATCTGCGCGCCCATGTTCTCGAACTTATCTTCAAGCTCGATTTCCTTGGCGACGGTGACGCCGTCCTTGGTGATGCGCGGGGCGCCGAACGACTTGTCGATGACGACGTTGCGGCCCTTGGGACCGAGCGTGACCTTCACCGCGTCGGCGAGGATGTTGACGCCGCGCAGCATGCGCTCACGGGCATCGCGAGAGAATTTTACGTCTTTGGCAGCCATGTTTTAGCTCCTGGCAGGGGCTCGGATAGAGCCCGAAAAATTCAAGTTGAGGGTGAGGCCGATAATCAGCCGATGATGCCCATGATGTCGGATTCCTTCATGATCAGAAGGTCTTCGCCATTGAGCTTGACTTCGGTGCCCGACCACTTGCCGAACAGGATGCGGTCGCCGGCCTTGACGTCCAGCGGGACCAGCTTGCCAGCTTCGTCACGAGCGCCGGAGCCGACGGCGATGATCTCGCCTTCCTGCGGCTTTTCCTTCGCCGTATCCGGGATGATGATCCCGCCGGCGGTCTTGGATTCGGATTCGACCCGGCGAACGACCACGCGGTCATGAAGCGGGCGGAACTTCGACTTTGCCATTTTTTCTTCCTCGATGAGAACGGTGAGAAACAGTTCCTCCGTCCGGCGGCGCCGGACACATAGTTAGCACTCACCAAAGGCGAGTGCTAACGTGGCGCTGAAATAGGCCGCCGACCTGCCAGAGTCAAGGCGCGCGGAGCGCCTCTTGGTAGGATGGCGATGACTTATCGAAGCTTGGCCGAACCGAGTACCAGGAGCGGACAACGTTCCGCCAGGGGATAACTGCCGCTTGGCACGACGCGCACCTGGTCGAACCAACCGCGCGCCTCATCCTCCAGCATGGCCAGCGTCGCGAAGCTGTACTTCGTTTCGGAGCCCGCATAGACGTCGATCGTGTTGATGGATGCCATACTCCATCCGGTGCATGCGGCAAGGGCCTCCCGATTCGGAAACAGCTTGTCGAATGCCGCACGGATTGCTTGCACATCGACGCTGCTGTCGCAGTCGCCGGTCGTGCACGCCATGGCTATCCGCCATTTGAGCGCGTGGAAATTCTCGATTCCGCCGGCCAGGACCAGAGCTTCGATGCCGCGCAGGTCATCCGCGGTTTCCGGCCGAGCAAACACGCGGATCGCCGCACGCCGGCCAGGCTTTAGCACCCTTGCGATTTCACCGAACAGCGAACCGCGCGCGGCCTTGGTATCGACCGCCGACAGGCAGCCGTCGCCGATGACCGCGTCGAAACATTCCCGCTCGACCGGGAGGTCAAGCCAGTTGCCGGCCATCGCCCTTCGCGAGGTGTTGTCGCCGGCCCATACGCCGGAAATCATGGCAGCCGATTGATCGATCGCCAACATCGATCTGCCTAGAACCGCCAGTTCAGGTGTCACCCCAAGCAGAAGGACATCGGCATTTCCGAGATCGAGTTCGCGCTCGAATATGCCGACGGTTTCCGGCGTCGGCCGGAGCGGGGCGTCCAGGAGCTTCCAGTGCCGATGATAACTGTCCCAATGATTCGTCATGCAGACCCGTTGGAGCCCAGGAAAGTCTGGCATTGATTGATTAGAGCCGCTTAATGGAAGTGGGGATGGAAGCCAAGGGGTTAGCTGGTGGCGCGCATCATTGTCATAACGCATGAACATGACCGGTTCCTGGGTCGCCGCGGCCTTCTGCTGCGCCGGAATAGCCGTTACATGCTTTTCGATATTCTGGAGGACCTGAAGAGGCGGGGCCATTCGGTCCGGATTCAGCCTGGCCTCTCCGGACAATCCAGCGCCGATGTCGCGGTTCTGCACGTCGATGCGACAACGACACCGGCAGATTATCTCGAATATGCGCGGAGTTTTCCCTTATGCCTCAATGTCGGGGCCGCCGACATATCGAAACGGCGGGTAAGCGGAGCGCTTCTGGCCGAGGGCGACGGCTGGCTGGGCCCGGTCATCGTCAAAAGCAATCTCAACAACCAGGGCATTCCGGAGACACGGCTCAATCGGCGGTCGAGGCGTGCCGGCCAACCGGCACCCTTTGCGCACGTGCCAGCCATGCCGTCCTACGAGGTCTACCAATCCCGGGACGACGTTCCCGATGGCGTCCTCGATCGTGATGATCTGGTCGTGGAAAAGTTCATCCCGGAAAAAGAACCTGACGGCTTTGCGGTGCGCTTCTGGGTGTTTTGCGGAGAGCGCGAGCGCTGCACCCGCTACGTCTCGCCAAACAGCCTGGTCAAGGCATCGGAAACGATCCGGCGCGAGCCCGCCGCTGTTCCCGACGAACTGCGCGAACGGCGGCGTGAACTCGGCTTCGACTATGGGAAATTCGATTTCGTCATGCATGAGGGCAGGGCTGTTCTCCTCGATGCCAACAAGACGCCCGGCCGCCCGCAGAACCTGGTGAAGATGTTCGCGGCCGGCGCTTCCGACCTGGCCGATGGTTTCGAAGGCCTCATCCGCCGGGCGAGATAGGTCCCCGGTTGCCGGTCGCTAAAGAAACAGCCGCAACTGGGTGTGGATGATCGATCGGTAATCCTCGATGGTCCGGCGGCTTTCCACTTCGCCCTGCGCAAGCGCCAGGCGCACAACGCCGCCGGCGAGCTGGAAGATCAGCAGAACCATGCGTTCGAACTGCTCGTGCTTTTCCGGCTCGAGCAAGGCGATGACGTGGTCGCAGAACATCTTGGCCTGATGCCGGGTTTCGGCGATGTCGAGATTCTTCAGCGCCTTGTCGGCCTGGATGGCGTTCTGCAGATCCTGGATGGCCGGATCGCCGGCGACCCGGCTGAGGTAGTCGTCAAGCAGCCGATCGGACGCGACGATGACGTCCTTGGCTTCGCGGACATCGGCGACGATCGCCGCCAACCTGGCACGGCTGACCTCCGAGAACCGCTCATAGAGCATCGCCAGGATCGCCGACTTGTTGGGGAAGTAGTGGTAGACGGTGGCGATCGGCCCGCCCGCCAGCATGCCGACCTCCTTCATGGTGACGGCGTCGATGCCCTTCTCGCCGATCAGCCGCATGGTGGTCGACAGGATGGCGTCGATGCGCTCGCGGCTGCGCTCCTGCTTGGGCCTGCGCCTGGGCTCGGTGATCGTTCGACTTGCTTGCGTCATGCACCGATCTTTCGCACGAGTTCCCAAATTCCGGTTGACAAGAAATATGATCAAGTATCAGTTTCTGGAATGCTGACAGACTGTCAGCTTTTTTGCCGTGCGGCAAGGACGTTGGGAGGCGCCTTTGGCTTCGACAAGCGCTGCTCTTCAGGGCGAAGGCGACTGGCTGGTCGGCAATCCCAGCGGCGGGCAGCTCGCCTCGGCCCTGTGGATCGGGTCGGTCGGCCTGCTCATTCTCGGTCTGCAGCCCGTCCTGCTCGGCGCCCTCTATACCGAGGGCCATGTCAGCGGCGACGAACTGGCGTTGGTCGCCACCGCCGAGATGATCGCCATCGCCATTGGTTCTGCAATCGTCGCGATGCTGCTTTCCGCCCACAACATGCGCCGGAAAAGTGCCGTCCTCCTGCTGCTCTTGGCGCTGGCCAATGTGTGGACCGCCTATGCCGCCGGCGCCAACACGCTGATGGTGGCCCGCGCGCTGGCCGGCCTTGCCGAAGGCGGCCTTGTCGCGGTCGCCACCGAACTGATTGCCCGTTCGCGGCGCGCCGAACGCATCGGTGGCTATTTCGTCACCATGCAGACCCTGGCGCAATGCGCTCTTGCCCTGGTGCTGGCGCTCTATGTCATTCCAGCCGCCGGGTCGGCTGGCGGCTTCCTCGTTCTTGCCGTCGTCTGCGTCGCGTCGCTGGTGGTCGCCTTTGCTGTCCCTGCCGATTATGCCGATCTGCCGAAGGACGAAAACCTCGCCAATGTGCTGACGGTTCCCTCGATCACCGCGCTGTTGTCGGTCTTCTGCTACTTCATGTTCTTCGGCGCCGTATGGGCCTTTCTGGAGCCGCTTGGCGCCCAATTCGGCATCGATGGCCGCACCGTCGGGCTGATCGTCTCGGCCAGCCTCGCGGCGCAGGTGCTGGGCGCGATGACGGCGACCGTGTTCGAGGCGCGCATCGACTATCGGCTTGCCATCACGGGGATCGGCCTCGTCGCGCTTGTCGCCTCGCTCGTGCTTGCCAGCGGGCCCGGCCTCACGATGTTCTGGGTCGTGGCCCTGGTCATGGGTTTTATCCTGCTGTTCATCGTGCCCTACCAGATCCGGCTGGCGATCACCGCCGACGAGACCCGCACCGCCGTGCTGCTGGTGCCGGCCGCCCAGCTTTTCGGCCTGGCGATCGGACCGGTCGCGGCGTCGCTGCTCATCGACGGCAAGGAGTTTCGCCCGGTTCCCGAGTTCGCCGCCGCAAGTGCTGTCGCCAGCGTGGCGTTGCTCGGCCTGTTTGTCCTGGCGGCGCGGCGTCGCCGCGCGATTGCGTGAGCCCCATGTCGAACAGCTGGAGCAACTGGTCCGGCTTTGTCACCGCCGAGCCGCGGCTGCTTGCCAGTCCGGCCGATGCCGGCGAACTCGGCGATCTCATTCGCACCGCCCCCGGCCCGGTCCGCGTCGTCGGCGCCGGTCACTCCTTCACGCCATTGGTGAAATCCCAAGGCACCATCCTGTCGCTGGAGAAGCTGGAAGGGCTGGTCGCGCATGACGCGAAAAAACATCAGGCGCGTGTGCGGGCAGGGACGCGGCTTGGTCCGCTCATGCACATGCTGCAAGGCATCGGCCAGGGCCTGCCCAATATGGGCGACATCGACCGCCAGGCGATTGGCGGCGCGCTGGGCACGGCCACCCATGGCTCGGGGCCTACGCTGGGCGCGTATCACACACAGCTGGAAACGGTGCAGATCGTCGACGGGCTTGGCAAGGTCCGCGACTTCAAGCGGGAAGGGGATCAGGAAACGATCCATGCGATCGGCGTTGCGCTTGGCGCCTTCGGTGTGCTCAGCGAAGTGACGTTGAACAACATCGCGACCTACCGGCTGCGGCGCCGCAAATGGGTGCTGCCGATAGCCGACATGCTGCGCGATTTCGAAACGATGATGAGCGAGCACCGGTCGGCCGAATTCTACTACATCCCATTTTCAGGCTACGCGCAGTTCATCGCCAGCGACTTCAGCACCGAGGCGACCACCCCGCGCCCGACCGACGATGACGAGGGCTCCCTGCGCACGCTGCGCCGCCTGCGCACCGGGCTTGCCTGGCTGCCGTGGCTGCGCCGCAGGCTGATCCTGGGCGCGGTCGCCAAGGTGCCGGCCGAGGATTACGTGCAGGACTGGCTCAACGTCTATGCCAGCGACCGGCAGACCAGGTTCAACGAAATGGAATATCACCTTCCGTTCGAGGAGGGGCCGAAGGCGCTGGCCGAGATCATCGAACTGACCGAGAAGCATTTTCCGGAAGTTTATTTTCCGATGGAAGTGCGGTCGGTGGCATCGGACGAATTCTGGCTCTCGCCTTTCCACAAAAGGCTCACCTGTTCCATCGCCATCCACCATGACGCAGCGAACGATCCGTTGCCGTTCATGCGCGCGGCCGAGCCGATCTTCCGCGGATATGGCGGCAGGCCGCACTGGGGCAAGATGCACAGCCTGAAAGCGGCCGACCTGAAAAAGCTCTATCCGCGCTGGGACGATGCGATGGCGGTGCGCCGCGACATCGATCCGCAAAACCGCTTCGTCTCACCCTATATGGCCGACCTGTTCGGCATCGAACCCAGTTCTTTCGGCATCCAGCCATGAAGGCGTATTTCGCCACGCTTTCGGATGCGCTGAGAGAGGCGGACATTTTCCAACCCTGCCTGCTGCTCGACGTCGATCGGCTGGATGGCAACATTGCCCTGGTGAAGAAGCGGCTTGACCCCAGTCTTGCCGTCCGTTTGGTCGACAAGTCGCTCGCTTGCCTGCCGCTGCTCTCCCATATCGGCAAGGCGCTTGGAACCCACCGCCTCATGACCTTCCATCCGCCGATCACCGAGGCGGTGCTGAGGGCGTTTCCGGATGCGGATCTGCTGTATGGCAAACCGATGCCGGTTGGTGCGGCAAGGGCGGTGCTTTCCAGAGGCGATGCAGTCTGGTCGCGCGTCTGCTGGCTGATCGACACCCAGGAGAGGCTGGCGGAATATGGCGCGCTCGCCGACGAACTCGGCGCCGAATTGCGCATCGCTTTCGAAATCGATGTCGGACTGCATCGCGGCGGCTTTGCCGAACCGGCGGCCCTGTCGCGGGCGTTGAATGCGCTGCCCACCCACAAAGGGCTGCGCTGCGAAGGCGTCATGGCCTATGAAGCGCATGCGCCGCACATACCCGGCCTGTTTGGTGGACCGGCCAAGGCGTTGGCGCAAGCCTCCGAACAGGCCGCCGCTTTCGTCGCGCGCCTCGGCGCCGACCAGCGCCATATCCTGAACATTGGCGGCAGCAAGACCGCGCTGCTTCATCATGGCGGCATTGCCAATGAAGTTTCGATGGGCTCGGCCTTCGTGCTGCCCGTCGATTTCGACACGCCCGGCCTTGATGGCTTCCAGCCGGCGGCCTTCATCGCAACGCCAATCCTGAAAGTGGTCGAGCCGATGCTGCCTGGCCCGCCGGCGGTCTCGCGTTTGCTGCAGGCGCTGGGCCGGTTTCCGCGCAAGGGCTGCTATCTCTATGCCGGCAAGTGGATGGCCGAACCGGTGTTTCCCGACTGCATGACGACAAACGGCCTGCTTGGCTTGTCTTCCAACCAGCAATTCATGGGTCTGCCCGCCCAGGCCGTCGTCAGTCCCGGTGACTATGCGTTCCTGCGGCCGACGCAGAGCGAGGCCGTGCTGCAGCAGTTCGGATCGATCGCGGTGCTTTCCGGTGGCAGGATCGTCGACCGCTGGCCGGTGTTGCCGATGATGTAAGCATCTCGGGCGCCTTCCCTAATGGTTGACTCCGTCAAGTAAATGATCGATCCTGTGCCAGCAGGAGATGACTCGCATGACAATCCACCATCAGCCAGACAAGGCTGCGCCCAACAAGGGCCTGATCGATGCGGTGCGGGCGTTCAACCGCTTCTACACCCGTCAGATCGGACTGCTCGATGAAGGGCTGCTGAAGAGCGCCTTCTCGCTGACCGAGGCACGCGTGCTCTACGAACTGGCGCATCGTGACGGACTGACCGCGACCGATCTCGGGCGCGATCTCAGCCTCGACGCCGGCTATGTCAGCCGTTTGCTGAAGAAGTTCGAGCGCCTTCACCTCATCTCCAGGGCAACGCTGGCTTCGGATGCTCGGCAATCGTCGATCGCGCTGACGCCGGCGGGCAGGAACGCCTTCGCGCCGCTGAACAAAGGTTCGCACGACCAGGTCGCGGCGCTGCTCGATCGTCTGCCTGCGTCGGAACAGGAGCGTCTGGTCAAGTCCATGCGCACGGTGCAGCGTCTGCTGGATGACGATGCCGAGCCCAAAATCCCTTATCTGCTGCGGCCGCCGCAGGTCGGCGACATTGGCTGGATCATCCGCCGGCAAGGCATGCTCTACGCGCAGGAATATGGCTGGGACGAAACCTATGAGGCGCTGGTCGCCGAAATCCTCGCGGCGTTCGTAAAATCCTACGATCCGAAATGGGAGCGCGGCTGGATCGCCGAGCGCGAAGGCGAGGTCGTCGGCTCGGTCTTCGTCGTGCGCAAGTCGGATCAGGTGGCCAAGCTCAGGCTGCTCTATGTCGAACCTTCGGCACGGGGGCTCGGCATCGGCAAGCGCCTGGTCGACGAATGCATCGGCTTTGCCCGCGCCAGGGGGTACAGGACGCTGATCCTATGGACCAACGATATTCTGACCGCCGCCCGGCACATCTACCAGGCGGCCGGTTTCAGGCTGATCGAGGAAGAGCCTCACCATTCCTTCGGCAAGGATCTGGTCGGCCAGAACTGGGAACTGGAGCTGTAGCGGCGCGTCATGCCTTGACCGGCACCCAGATCTCCAGCCCGCCATTGCCGGTGTGGGCGTCGAATTCAGGCCCGTAGCGCTCGAATTCCGGCGCATCGGCAACCTCATGGCCGGATGCCGGCAGCCAGCTGTTCCAGATCGTATTGATCGTTCGCCGGATGGTCGAGATGTGTTCGCGATGCGTGAAAACGGCGTATCTCTGCGCTGGCACCCGCACCCGTTGGAACTCCTTCGGCAGATCGGCGAAGTCGCGCACCTCGACGCCGACGACATAATCGAAATTGCCGGCATCGTCGCCATTGAGGCAGACGCCGTAGAAAACGCCGGCCACTTGCCCGGGGATGTGGCCGATATGGGGAGCGAAGCGCTGCCATTGCATTGGAATGCCGGCGCTGGACTCACAACTGTAGCGCTCGCCCAGTCCGGCGATGAGGAATGGCCGGCTGGTCTCGAAGCGCGGTGGTTCAAGTGTGGTCAAAAGCGAATTGTCCATCAGGATGGGCTCCACGAGGTCGAGGGTCTCAGTCGAACCTTGCGCGCGCACCAGTTCCGGCGTGGTGCCGAACTGGTCGCGGAAGGCCCGGGTGAATGCCTCATGCGAGTTGTAGCCGGCGTCGAGCGCGACGCACAGGATGTCGGGCGCCCCGCCGGCCAGCCTGCGCGCCGCCTCGGTCAGCCGGCGCGAGCGCATGTAACCCATGACGGAGCGGCCGGTGGCGGCGCCGAAGGCGCGCGTCACATGAAAGCGCGATACGCCGCTGCTTTGGGCCACGTCGTCGAGCGTAACAGCCTCCGGCAGGTGGCTTTCGACAAACCATAGCGCCTTCTCGGTCGGGTTCATGTGTTCCTCGCATGTGGCGTCCTCACTCTGGCGCCTCGTTGCCCGGCCAGCTTGATCGAAATTGCGCATCGCGCAAATAGGCGATCGGGCCCGCGCGGTGTCGTCCGCGCGGCCCGTCGTCTATCGTTGGCTCGGATGACCGGCAAATCGCCGTTGAACTGCCGCTGGTTCAGCGGTAGCGCGCCTGGTTCCATTTGTGGCCAAGCAGCGAAAGGATGATGATCAGCCCGTTGAAGAACTGGACGTAGAAGCCGCTGAGCCCAGCCGCCACGACGCCGGTTTGGATAAACGACACGGTGACGGCGCCGATCGCGCCGCCGGCCACGGTGCCGATGCCACCCCAGGTCGGCGTGCCGCCGACGAACACCGAGGCCAGCACCGGCAAGAGATAACCGTCGCCGGCGGTTGGCCACCAGGTGAAGTTGATCATCACCGAGAACGTGCCGGCGATCGCGGCCCCGATGCCGACGAAGACGAACACTTTCACCCGCACGCGCTTGACGTCGATGCCCATCTGCTGGGCACTGTCGGGGTTATCACCGACCACCTTCACCTGCGCGCCGAAGCGGTGGCGGTTGTAGAGCATCGCCGAAAGGACGACGAAGGCGATGGCCCAGAAGATCTGCACCGGAACGCCCAGGACCTGGCTGGAGAAGATCCTGTAGGCCCAGCTGTCGGCAAGGCTGGTCAGCGAAGTCGATCTGCCCTCATTGATGATCTGGATCAGGCCGCGCAGCAGGAAATTCATGCCGAGCGTGGCGATCAGCGACGACAGCCCGCCATAGACCACCAGCGACCCGACGAGGAAGCCGAGCAGCGTGCCGGTGACCAGCGCCGCCGCAATGCCGAGGAACGGGTCGTAGCCCGCCTGCACCACCAGCGCGAAGACCCAGGAGGCAAAACCCATCGTCGCGGGAAACGACAGGTCGATCTCGCCGCAGGTGACGACGAAGACCAACGGCACGACCACGAACAACGCCACGGGAAGCGTAGTGAGCACGGCGCTGTAGAGATACCAAGTTGTGAAGACCGTCGGGTTGGCGATCATGAAGACCGCCATCATGACGACGAACACGCCGAGCGTCCCAAGCGAAGCGCGGTTGTCAAGGATGAAGCCGCGCATCCAGTGATCGGACGGGTGCTTCCACTCGTTCTGGGAACTGCCTTGGCGGGAAATGCCGGCCGACGGCTCGTGCAGATCGGGCTCCATGGTCTTGCTCATCGTGCTCTCTGCTCCGCGTCGCCGGTGTCGTGCAGCCCGGCCAACCCGTCCGGATGCGCGACGTCTTCCATGAAGTTGATGAGGTCTTCGGCCGACTTGACCTCGCTGCGGTCGGCGGTGAGCGCGACCTTGCCGCGATCCAGCACCACGAAGCGATCGGCGATGTCGAAGACATGATGGATGTTATGGCCGATGAACAGGATCGAGCGGCCGCTCGCCCGCACCTGGCGCACGAAATGGAAGACCTTGGCGGTCTCGGTCAGAGACAGCGCCGTCGTCGGCTCGTCGAGGACGATCAGTTCCGCCTGCTTGTAGATGGCGCGCGCGATCGCCACGCCCTGGCGTTCACCGCCCGAAAGCTGGCCGACGATCGAATGCGGCGTGAACACTTTCGAGGTGAAGCCGATCTCGCGCATCAGCCGGCTCGCTTCCTCGATTTCCTTGCCGACCTTCAGCCAGCCGAAAGGGCCGGTGAGTTCGCGGCCCATGAAGATGTTGCGGACGATCGACTGCTGCACGGCCAGTGCCCGGTCCTGGAACACCGTTTCGATGCCGGCCTCGCGCGAACGTGCCGCATTCCATCCGGTCACCGGCTTGCCGCGGATGAGGATCTCGCCGCTGGTCGGCTTGACCACACCGGAGAGGATCTTGATCAGCGTCGACTTGCCGGCGCCGTTGTCGCCGATGAGGCCGACCACCTCGCCGCGATCGACGCTGAGATTGACCCCGCCAAGTGCGTAGACATGGCCGTAGGACTTAGCGATATCGCACAGTTCTATGAGACGTTCGGCCATAGCATCCTCGCTTGATTGTCTGGCGCCAGCTTTCTCGCCAGCGGCCCCGCCGGCCGGGGCCTGATCCCGGCCGGCGGCTTGGGAGGTCAGCGCAGCGCCTGCTTGGCGAGTTCTGCGACGATCTCGTAATTTTCGGGCGTGACGAAACCGGCGCCGGTGTCGACGTTCATCGGCGCCAGACCCAGCACCACCTGCTGGCACAGGCTGAGGATCGGCAGATAGCCCTGCAGGAATGGCTGCTGGTCGGCCGTCAGTTGCACCCAGCCCCCCTTGAAGCCCTCGACGATCTGCGGGCTGGTATCGAAGCCGAAGTTGAAGATGTCGCCAGGCTTTCTGCCAGCTGCCTGCATGTAGGTGGCGACATTGCCGAGCATCTGTCCGCCGGGATAGCCGACGGCCTTGACATCAGGATTGTTGAGCAGCGCTGCCGTAAGCACCGGTATCGCCAGATTGGGGTCGGAAGCCCATTCGCCGCTCGGCGGCGACGACAGCTGGATGACTTCGACGCCCGCCTCCTTCAAGGCCGCCACCGTGCCGCGCTCGCGTGCGCCGCGGCTCTCGTTCTCGAACGGGCCGATCATGATCGCCTTGTCGCCGGCCTTCAGCTTACCGAGCTTGAACGCTTCGGCGCCAAGTGCGCGGCCCTGCTGTTCCTGCTGCGCGCCGATATAGCCGCCACCGAACGCCGCCGTCACCTTCGGCACCGGGACGTTCTGGTACATCATCTTGATGCCCTCCTTATGGGCCTCGTCGGCGAGCGGCATGATCGCGGCGTCGCCTGGATGGCCCATCATGGCGATGCCCTGGGGCTTGACCGCGACCGCTTCGCGCAATTGCTGCACCATCTTCTCCGCGTCCCACTGGGAGAAGATGTAGTCGACCTTGGGTCCGAGATCTGCCGCCGCCTGCTTGGCGCCATTGTAGACGATGGTGCCGAAGGCGTCGCCCTCGGCGCCGCCGACGAAGAAGCGGATGTGGACGTCCTTGCACCATTGGGCGTCGAGCGCCTGCGCCGGCAAGGTCAAGATTGTGGCGGTAAGCGCCGTGGCCGCCGCCACGACGGCCGTGCGCAGAAGTGTCGTCCTGATCGCGATGCTCATGCACGTTCCTCCCATTGTTTTCCTCGTCAGCCGAGGGGCCTTTGAACGATTGCTTTGGCAATGCCACTTGCGGCCGGCTCCTCCCGCCGACCGATCCTCACGCCGGATTTGGCAGGTAGCTCGCACCTCCCCGGCATAGTTTGAGATACTCCAGGGCGCGTGCCTGCCCCGTGATCTCGAGGTCGCCGCGATAGACCGGGTCGTGCCAGCCTTCGATGTCGATGGCGCCCTTGTACCCGGCCAGCCTCAGTTCACTGATCACCCGGGACCAGTCGCTGTCGCCGAAGCCGGGCGTGCGCATCTGCACGAAGGGCAGGCGGCCGAACACGCCGTTCTCGCGGATGACGTCCCAGCGCACCGTGGCGTCCTTGCCGTGGACATGAAAGATGCGATGCGCCCATTTGCGGATCTGCGGCATCGGATCGATCAGGTAGACGAGTTGGTGGCAGGGCTCCCATTCGAGACCGAGATTGTCGTTGGGCAATTCGTTGAACATCAGCTCCCAGGCATCCGGATTGTGGGCGATGTTCCAGTCTCCGCCGGCCCAATTGCCGTCCATGGCGCAATTCTCGAAGGCGATGCGCACGCCCTTGTCGGCGGCGCGTCTGGCCAGTTCGCCCCAGACTTCGCGATAGCGCGGCAGGCTGTCGGTCAGCGGTTTCCCGCGGATGCGGCCGGTAAAACCGCTGACCAGCCTGGTGCCGAACAGATGGGCGTTGTCGATCACCGTTTTCCAGGCCTCGAGCACGCCGCGGTCGGTGTCGCCGCTCTCGAGCGGATTGCCGAACACGCCGATCGAACTGACGGTGACGTCGGCATCGCCGATCGCCTCTTCAATCTCTCCGGCGAGCCGCGGCAGATCCTTGCCGCCGAGCGTCTGCCAGAAAAAGGGCTGGATGCTCTCGAAGCCGAGCGGCAGGATTTGCCTGACATAGGCGGCCGGGTCTTCGAGATTGGCCCGCACCATGGTGCCGATCCTGATGTCGAGAAGCGGGTTCGGCATGGTCATCCTTCCTGCGATGCGATGTTCACGCGACGACCGGTCTCGGCGCTCTGGATCGCCGCGAAGACCATGGCCAGGCTCTTGATGTTGTCCGAGCCCCGTGTCTCCGGCTCGGTGCCGGTTTCCACGGCTTGCACGAAGTCGGCAATGACGCCGAGATGCCCGCCGATACGGTCGGACGGATCGAGGGGAGGCACTGTCACCGGCCCGACCTTGTCGATCAGGCCTTCGCGCTCCGGCAGCACGACTTCCGCCTTCACCTCGTCATGGCCGTCCCAGATCAGGCTGCCGCGCTCACCGACGATACGCCAGCTGCCCTCCCAACTGGTGCGAAAGCCGTCGGCGCACCAGCTGCCCCGATAGGTGAACATCCTGTTTCGGCCGAGCCCGAAAGTGGCGCTTGCCGACGACCCTTGCCGATACCAGGAATTGGCCGGCTCCCATTCCTGGCAATAGACATCGGCCGGTTCGCCATTGACCATGTAGCGAGCGGCATCGAAGGTGTGAATCGCCATGTCGAGCAACAGCACGTGACGCATCTCTTCGCGGAAACCGCCAAAGTGCGGCGCCACGAAAAAATCCGCGTGGATGCTGGTCGGCGCGCCGATGGCGCCTGAATCCAGAAAGCGGCGGATGCGCCGGACATTGGCGACATAGCGGCGGTTCTGAACGACGGCGTGGACGCGGCCGGCGCGCCGCGCGGCGTCGACGATGGCGCGGGCGTTGGCCGGACTGTCGGCGAGGGGCTTTTCCGTCAGCAGGTGACAGTGATGGGCAAAGGCCGAATTGGCCACCTCGCGGCGGGCGGCCGGAACGACCACATCGAATACCGCATCGGCTTTGGTCTGATCCAGAATGACGTCGAGATCGGTGCCGATCGCGGCCCCGGCAACGTCGTATTCGCGGGCTCGCTCGCGTGCCCTGTCGGCGTCGAGGTCGACGAGACCGGCAATCCTGATTTCAGGGGACTGACGGGCGGCCTCGAGCCATGTTTTGCTCATGGCTCCGCACCCGACCAGGACGACATGCAGCATCCGGCGCTCCTCCGCCAACCCCTCCCGGTTGGCATTCACGGTTCTTCCGTAAACGTTTACGATGACACACCCGAAGGCGTAGAATGTCAACCGGATTTGTGGTCGTTCGTCTGAGTGGCCTTGGCCGCAAGGTCCGCTAATGTTAGCGGGAACGGAAGGGGATTGGTCTTGGCATCCAGCATTCACGATCTTGCGCGTCATTTGAATATTTCGATCGGCACGGTGTCGCGGGCGCTCAATGGGCGCGCCGATGTCAATGCCGAGACGCGGCAGCGCGTGCTCGATGCGGCGCGCCTACTCAACTATTCACCCAACCAGTCGGGCAGGAACCTGCGCCGGGGCACCACGCATGCCGTCGCGTTCATGCTGCAGCCCCACCCGGGTGATCAGCAATATGGCGAGCCGTTTTTCATTCCGTTCCTGAGCGGGCTGCAAGCGGCACTGGCCGAGCACGGGCTCGACCTGATCATCGTCATGGGCGCGCCCGCCGACTATCAGCAGGAGCGCCTGCGACGGGTCGTCGAGACACGCCGCGCCGATGCCGTGTTGCTGGCCTGGACCCGGCGTGAGGACGATCGCATCGACTATCTCAGCAGGGCCGGCTTTCCCTTTGCGACGCTCGGCCGAAGCCAGTCCGGTGACGAGACCTATCCCTCGCTCGACCTCGATTTCGAGAAGGCGGGCGCCGACGCAGTCGACCGCCTGGTTGCACGCGGCCACCGCCGCATCGCCGCCATCCGGCCGTCACTCGACCTCAACTTCGGCTATCTGTTTCTTGACGGCTATCGCAAGGCGCTGCGGCGGCACGGCATCCACATCGATCCCGAACTGATCGCCGACGGCTTCATCAACGAAGCCGGCGGCTACGCGGTGACGCCGCAAGTCATGCGCTCGAAGGATCCGCCGACAGCGATCATCTTCAACAATGACGCGATGGCGCTCGGCGGCTGCAAGGCGCTTGCCGAGATGGGGATCATGCCCGGTCAGGGCATCGCGGTGATGGTCATCGTCGATACGCCGCTCTGCCGCTATTTCTCCCCGGCGCTGACCGCTTTCCGCCCGGCATTGGAGCCGATGGGACGGCGGCTCGGCGAAATCCTGCTCGCCTCGCTGCCGGCTTTCGCCGGGCCCACGGGGCCGCAGACCATCAGGGAGGTCTGGCCGCTGGAACTGGTCGCGCGCGACAGTGACTGACCACACGCCTGTGTCCGCCATCCGCATTTGCCGGCTTTCATAGCAAAGTGGCATCTTGAATAGTAAGCACGCTTATTATATGTATCGCTCATGGTTTCAGATGGCATCGATAGATTGGGATTTTTGATCCACGACGTGCAACGCCTGATGCGCAAGCGCTTCGAGGCGCGCGCCAGCGGGCTCGGCCTGTCTTCGGCGCAATGGCGGCTTCTGGTCCGCGTTGCCAAGGAGGCGGGCGTTGCACAGGCGCGGCTCGCCGAACTGCTCGAAATCGAGCCGATCAGCGTTTCACGCCTGGTCGACCGGATGGAGGAGGGCGGCTGGATCGAACGCCGCTCCGACGCGACCGACCGGCGCGTGCGCATGATCTTCCCGACCGAGAAGGCGAATGCGGCCTATGCGGACGTCAAGAGCCTTGCTGGCGAGGTCTATGAGGAATCGCTCAGCGGCGTTTCGCCGGAAGACCGGCGCATCCTGATCCGGGCGCTGGATGTAATCGTGCAAAATCTGACGGACAGCGAAGCTTCGTCGCTTGAAAAGATCAAGAGTGCGGAAGGTGCGGCAGCATGAACGCGGTAGCCAAGGTAGAAGAAAACGCTCCCAAGGTGGAGATGGAAGCGCCGGTCCAGCCGGCATCAACCCCGGTCGCGGTCGCTCCTCCCGTGCAACCCGCGCCGGCGCCGAAGAAGAAGCGCCGCATCGGCCGCTTCTTCTTGATGTTCGCCTTGCCGGCGGCATTGATCATCGGCGGCGGCTATGTCTGGGTGACGGGCGGCCGCTACCAGGAAACGGAAAACGCCAATCTGCAGCAGGCCAAGGTGTCGATCGCCTCTGACACGGCCGGTCGTATCGTCCAGGTCGCCATATCGGACAACCAGACGGTCAAGCAGGGCGATCTCCTGTTCGCCATCGACCCCGAGCCCTACCGGATCGCGCTCGCCCAGGCGGACGCCGCGGTCGCTACCGCGCGTCTCAATGTCGAGCAGTTGCGCGCGGCCTATAGCCAGGCGCAGTCGCAGCAGAAGTCCGCTGCCAGCGAGGTCGACTATGCGCAGTCTCAATTCGATCGCGCCGCCGATCTTGCCCAGAAGGGCATCAACGCCAAGTCATCGCTGGATCAGGCCAAGAACGATCTCGACAAAGCCAGGCAGCAACTGGCTGTTGCCGAGCAAGGCATCATCAGCGCCAAGGCGGCACTCGGCGGCAACCCCGACATCGAAACCGACAAGCATCCGACGGTGATGTCGGCGCTCGCGGCGCGCGACAAGGCTGCCTATGATCTGGAGCAGACCACCGTGAAGGCGCCTGCCGATGGGGTCGTCTATCAAGCCGCGTCCTTCAAGGTCGGCCAGTATGTCGGCTCCGGCACGCCGTTGTTTGCGCTGGTCGAGACCGGCGACACCTGGGTCGACGCCAATTTCAAGGAAACCCAACTGACCAACATGAAGCCGGGCCAGAAGGCGGAGATCGTGGTCGATACCTATCCGGGCAGGACCTTCGAGGCGACGGTCAGGGCTATCGGTGCCGGCACCGGCGCGGACTTCTCGCTGCTGCCCGCCCAGAACGCCACCGGCAACTGGGTCAAGGTCACCCAGCGCATCCCGGTGCGCCTGGAACTGGCCGACCCCGACGCCAAGATGGCGCTGCGCACCGGCATGAGCGCCTCTGTTACCGTCGATACGGGCGTCGCGCGTGGCTGGCCGTCGATCTTCGGTCACGCTACGGCCGGCGAGCCCGCGAAGTAGTCTCGGCAGAAGCCCGCGGAGACCAGGCGGGTGAAAGCGAGTTGAAGGATTGGTCTGACGGGAGGGGTGGGAAGGATCAGCGTTTGGGCCGAGCCGCGTGGCAGCCGTCCAAAATCTGAAATCTTCGACACGGACCTGTCGGTCCTCAGGTTTCCGGGCGGCAGGCATCCGCTCATCAGAGACTTTCAGTCGATGTAACCCCCACATCGATAATCGCGTCCCACCGCGACGAAGGTCTCTCGACGGAAGGCTTTGCCGCCCGGAAACCCGTTGTACACGTTTCTGTTACCTTCTGGAAGTTCTGCGCCATGAGCACGTCCGAACCATTCAAAGAAGTGCCGCATCGTGGCCTGATCACGGTTGCGCTCATGCTGGCGACGGTCATGCAGGCGCTCGACACCACCATCGCCAACGTCGCGCTGCCGACCATGACCGGCGATCTCGGCGCCTCGCCCGACAACATCAACTGGGTGCTGACCTCCTACATCGTCGCCGCCGCCATCATGACGCCTGTCACCGGCTGGCTCGCCGACCGTTTCGGCCGCAAGGAACTGTTCCTGACGGCGGTGGTCGGCTTCACCATCTTCTCGATGTTGTGCGGCCTGGCGTGGAGCCTGGAAACCATCGTGCTTTTCCGGCTGATGCAAGGTGTGTTCGGCGCCGCGATCGTGCCGCTGTCGCAGACCTTCCTGCTCGACATCAACCCCAAGGAGCGCCATGGTCAGGCGATGGCCATATGGGGCGCCGGCATCATGCTGGGACCGATCCTCGGCCCCACGCTCGGCGGCTGGCTGACCGAGAATTTCAACTGGCGCTGGGTGTTCTTCATCAACCTGCCGGTCGGCATCGTCGCCTTTCTTGGCATGGCGGCCTATCTGCCGGCGGTCGCCCGGCGGGTGCGCAGCTTCGATTTCTTCGGCTTTGCCATGATATCGCTCGGCGTCGGCGCCCTGCAGCTGATGCTCGATCGCGGTGGCGAGGTCGACTGGTTTTCCTCGGTCGAGATATGGATCGAGCTCGGTCTTTCGCTCACCGGCTTCTGGGTGTTCATCATCCACACGATGACATCGGAACATCCGTTTATCGATCCGAAGATTTTCCTCGATCGCAATTTCGTCACCGGGCTGGCGTTCATCTTCGTCATGGGCGTGCTGATCCTGGCCTCGATGTCGCTGCTGCCGCCGATGCTGTCGACCATCTTCGGCTATCCGACGGTCACCATCGGCATCGTCATCGGGCCGCGCGGTGTCGGCACCATGATTTCGATGCTCGTCGTCGGGCGCATCATGGGCAAGGTCGATGCCAGGATTCTCGTCGTCATCGGTTTCCTCCTGACCGCGCAGTCGCTCTACACCATGGCAAGCTTCACCCCGCAAATGGACAACTGGCTGATCCTCAGCTCCGGCGTGATCCAGGGCCTCGGCATGGGCATGGTGTTCGTGCCGCTGTCGACGGTTGCCTTCGCCACGCTCGACGCCCGCTACCGCACCGATGCAACCTCGCTGTTCAGCCTGGTGCGAAATCTTGGCTCGTCGATCGGCGTGTCGGTCGTGACCGTGCTGCTGGTGCGCAACACGCAGATCAACCATGCCGAGCTTTCAACCTTCATCAACCCGTTCAATCCCAATCTCTGGGCGGTCTCGCCGGCAGCCGCCGGCGGCGACCCGACGGCACTGTCGCAGGTCGACCGCATGGTCAATCTGCAGGCGATGATGATTTCCTACGTCAACGACTTCAAAATCCTGATGATCATGACGCTGGCCGCTATCCCGTTCGTCTTCCTGCTGCGCAAGCCGAAAACGGCGCCGGCCGGCGGCGGTGCGCCCGCCGCTCATATGGACTGATGTAGCGGCTGCTCGTCAGCGGATGTCCGCTGCCGGCGATGTCTTTGCTACCTGCCGAGCACCAGCGACCAGTAGCGCAGGTTGGGGTCGCGGCCGTCACGGACATAGGCAAGTCCGAAGCGGTTGAAGTCCGGATCGAGTATGTTGCGCCGGTGTCCCTGCGAATGCATCCAGATATCGAACAGCTTCTGTTGGTCGAAGCGGCCGGCCGCGATGTTCTCGGCCGCGGCACCGTGTACGCCATTGTCCCTCATGCGCGAGGCGAAATCCTTGCCCCAGCCGGTGGTGTGGCTCATGTTTTCACGCTGCGCCATGTAGCCGGCCTGCTGCAATGCTGCTTGCTCCAACTGCGCGTCCGGGGTCAGCGGGCCGCGCCCGGCCGTCGCACGTAGGCTTGCCAGCGTGCCGGTTGCCGAGGAGGAAACCCCGGCGCCTTGCCCTGTCGGCAGCGAGACGGTGCTGCAGGCGGCAAGCCCAAGCAAGGCCGCCAGGCCAGCCGCCTTGAGCCCAGCCGCCTTGAGCCAACTGCGCCTGTTCAAGTTCGCGATCTGGTCGCAATCGATTTTCGAAGTGGTCATGCGTGCCTGACTCGGTCCCGATCATGGCTTTTGCCGGGCAGGCGGTGAAAAATCTCGATCGAAGCGGCCCCTAGTTCACAAGCGTGATGAGGCGGCTGGAGTACATCTCTCGATTTCCGAACACCGCCGTGCAGTCGGTCTTGATGGAAGAGTTGCCTGTCATCTGCACGGTCAAGCCAACGAGCCTCAGGCAGTCCCCCTGACCACTCATGTCCGAATTGCCGGCAAACGAAACGGCCGCGTCAGGCGCATAGACGAATCCGCTGATCACGGAATTTGCGCCGCCATTCAGGGTCAGGGCCGAAATGTTCCCGCGGCTCTGGAAGATGGTGATGCCGGCGTAAGGCCCGCTGGTGGGCGGGGAAAGGTTCACCTTTTCATTGGCGTTTATAATGATCTGTGCCCCTTCCGTGAGGAATATGGTTACGCCCTGGCCGCTCAGGTTTCCGTTCCCGCCCGGCTTCAGGGTGACGCCGCGCAAGATGTAGACGCCCGGGTTGAGCGTGATGTTTCCTGACAATGTCTTGTCGCAATAGGTGCCGGGCGACAGCGTGTAGGTTTTGCCGTTCGGCACCGGCAGGCAAAGTGTGTAGGGGGGAGGGACGATGTCGGCCAGGGGATCGAAGGACGCATATTGATGTTCGAGCGGCGTGCCGCAGGTGAGATTGGCAGCGGGCGGAGAAAGCCCGGAAGTGCCGCCGACGGCCGATACGCAGCCCGCCGAGACCTGCGCGGAACCGCCCCTGCTGACGGCATCGGACGCGTCCGAGTTTGCCGCGATCACGCAGTTGCTCATGGCGACATCGGTCGAGCCTTGCAGGCTCACCGCCGCCGACGCATGCGGATCGAGCGCCAGCACGCAGGCCTGCGCGCCCGGGTGCATCTTGACCGTTGCCGACCGGTGAGCTGGCCAGGGGGCAGCGCCGTTGATGAAGCTCGGACGGTTGATGCCGGACGACAGCGAGATGTAATAGGCGCTCGGATCGCCGCTGGCGGTGGCCGAAAAGGCGGAAACGCTGTCTGAATATTCCTGCCGGTCGGCAATGCTCAAATTGGCTGCGAAGAATGTCAGCCCAAGCCCCTGGACATCGCTCGCGCTCATGCTGGGCAGGTATTTGGTGCCGACGGCAAGGCCAGCCGCGTCCAGCGAGTTCTGCAGTTGCGCGGCGTCATCGCTCGTGCCCGTCAGGTCGAGGGTGCCGGCGACGACAGCCATTATCGGCAGCAAGGCTACGGCGGTCGCCATGGCGAAATTGCCGCGTTCGCAAGACCAGAAGCCCTTCAATGTGAACATCGCCCCTCGCCAACGTTTGTAAAGCTCAGGTGATACGCTCTGGGTCTCTACGAGTAATTTAAGCAATAGCTAAAATGCATGGATTCTAAAATGAACTCAGTGGTTCGCCAGACGATGACCGCTCAGCAAACCTTATGAGACGCGGCGACAATCCCGGGAAGATCGGCTATCATGCGAGCGTTCTTGAAGTGGCAGCTACGGGCAGCCACCCTAGGCGGTGACCGCCCCCCGAGAAAAACGGAGGAAGGTTATGGCCGGCTTTCATGTCATGGCGGACGCGTACGGGATGCATGTGCAACCAGCGGTCCGCCGCATTTCCACGGCGGACCTCTGGGACGCGCTCAGGCTTGGCGCCGAGGACTTCTGGGCCAAGCCCTCGCATTACGTGTTCCTGTGCCTGATCTATCCGGTCGCCGGCCTGATCCTGACGCAGTGGACGTCCGGCTCCAACGCCATCCAGCTCGTCTATCCCTTGATGTCGGGCTTTGCCCTGGTCGGGCCGTTCGCCGCGACCGGACTCTATGAGATCAGCCGCCGGCGCGAGCTCGGCATGAACACCAACTGGCGGCATGCGCTCGATGTTCGCCATTCATCGGCGCTGCCCTCGATAGCGGTTATCGGCATCATGCTGTTCGCGCTGTTCCTGTTGTGGCTGTTCACGGCGCAGTCGATCTACACCAGCCTTTTCGGCGGCGAGCCGCCGGCTTCGGCCGGGGCCTTCCTGCGCGATGTGCTGACGACCAGCAAGGGCTGGAGGCTGATCCTTCTCGGCAACGCGGCCGGCCTGGTCTTCGCGGTGGTCGTGCTGGCGACCACGGTCGTTGCTTTTCCGCTTCTGCTCGATCGGGATGTCGGCGCCGTT
The DNA here is from genome assembly GCF_006441385.1 of Mesorhizobium sp. B2-4-18. NCBI lineage: Bacteria > Pseudomonadati > Pseudomonadota > Alphaproteobacteria > Hyphomicrobiales > Phyllobacteriaceae > Mesorhizobium > Mesorhizobium sp. B2-4-18. The sequence continues at coordinate 22,999 of NZ_VFUW01000016.1, forward strand.
TCGGCGATAGAGACCTCGGCGCGCGCGGTCATGGCAAATCCGCTGCAGATGGCGCTATGGGGCCTCATCGTCGCGGTGCTGCTGGTGATCGGCTCGATCCCGCTGTTTGCCGGTCTCGCCGTCGTCATGCCGATCCTCGGCCACGCGACCTGGCATCTCTACCGCAAGGTGGTCGAGCCGGCCCAGATCCGGCCGCCGCGCCGGCCGATGTGACGCTTCAGCGCTGCGCGTCAGTCGCCATCTTCAGCGCCAGCGCCGTCAGCACGGTTCCCATCATCCAGCGCTGGATGACCAGCCACAGCGGGCGTCCGGCGAGGAAGGTAGCGATCGAGCCGGCCGTCAGCGCGATGACGGCGTTGACGCTGAGGCTGATCGATATCTGCGTCGCGCCCAGCACCAGAAGCTGCGACAGGACATGGCCCTTGCCGGGGCTGATGAACTGCGGCAGCAGCGACAGATAGAGAACGGCCACCTTGGGATTGAGCAGATTGGTCATCAATCCCATGGCGAACAGCTTGCGCGGCCGGTCCTTCGGCAGGTCGCGCACCTGGAATGGCGAGCGTCCGCCCGGTTTTACGGCCTGCCAGGCCAGCCACAAGAGGTAGAGTACGCCGGCAAAGCGCAGCACATCATAGGCATAGGGCACCGCGATCAGCAGCGCCGTGATGCCGAACGCGGCCGACAGCACGTAGAACAGGAATCCGACAGCAACGCCGCCAAGCGAGATCAGTCCGGCCTTGGGCCCTTGCGACAGTGAGCGCGAGATCAGATAGATCATGTTCGGACCCGGCGTCAGCACCATGCCGAGGCAGACCAGCGCGAAGGCGAGATGGTTGGCGGTATCGGGCATTGTTCGTTCCCCAGCCTGCCGCGATGGATGAGAGACCATGCGAACGGCCAATCTGTGCCTGCCACGGCAGGCGCCCGCAAGGGCTTGACGGCGCCGGGCGTTGCGCCAGGGGAAGGAACTCGGGTTAGCCGACGACGCGCAGGTTCGACAGCTCGTTGCCGATTTCCTTGAAATCGTTTGCCAGGCTGGCGCCGGTCGCATTCCAGAACAGCTTCGCCGGTTTGCTCGGATCCGTCGCATCCTTGCGGAAGCGTGAATTCGACGAGCAGGATTTCAGCGCATCGATCGCCAGCTTGTCGCTGGCCTTGGTCGTCGATAGGTCGAGCGCCACCGTCATCACCATGATGTTGGCTGCCTTGGCGTTGTTGCAGAGCGTGGCCATCTGCTCGTTGAGGGCATTGGTGTAGTTGCCGTTCGAATAGTCGAACTGACCGATGGCGCTCGATGTGCCCATGAACAGGCGGCCGACCGAGGTGCCGTTGTAGCCGGGGTTGAGGTAGCCGAAGGAGGCGTAGGTCGATTTCGAATTGGCGGGGTCGGAATAGCCCAGCGAGGATGGCGTATAATAGGTGTTGGCGCCGTCGGTCAGCACGATCACCACCTTGTCGTTGCCTCTTTCGGTTTCCGGGCGCCCTTGCGTGAACGGCTCTCCGCTCGAGACCACCCGCCAGCCCCAGGCCATGCCCTCGGGAACATTGGTGCCGCCATTCGGCTGCATCAGGTCGATCGCCGACTTGATCGAGGTGAGCCCGTCGGCGACGCTGACATCGGTCAGCGGCGTGATCGGGTTGGTGGTGCAGCTGTAATTCGGCCCGTTGCCGGCAGGCAGCGCCGGCGCATCGATCGGCCGCGGCTGGAAATATTTGGCCATGTTGCGCAGCCGCGATTGGCCGCTGCTGCTCGATGGATCGTCGTTCCACCAGCTGTTGATGGCTCCATAAGTTACCGGTGCGGCCTCGTCGGGGTCCTGGGTGAGTTTCCAGTGATTGCCGGGTTCGTCGGGCGCGAACATCGGCACGAACATCGTTGCCGGATCGCCGACGCCGATGCCGGTGTTGGCCGAGCCACCGGACGGCGTGGCGTCGTTGATATTGTAAGGGTAGGGCCGTGCCTCGACGCAGCCTTGCCAACTGGCGAACGGACCGTAGGAATCGACATAGTCATATTCGTTGTGGCTGCTTTTGCAGGTGTTGTTCGAATTGTATGCGTCGCAGACCACGCGCTTGCTATTGACGATACGCTCGTGGTTGGTGACGACCTTCATGTCGCGATAAAGCGAAAACCGGGTCAGCATCTGGCCTTCCTCTGTTCCCCAGCCGGTGCCGCGCTTGTACCAGATGCCGTTGGTCTGCTGGGCGTATTTGTTGGCCCCGTTCAGCGTCGACCAGTCGAAATTCTCGTTCGATACCGGCGACAGACCCTCGGTGTCCATCCACGAGGCGTTGCCGTTGCCGGGGCCGACATTGACGGAGGCGGCAAAGGGCACGAGGCCGAATTGCACCGGCCTGTCGACCTGCTTGATCATCGCGGCCTGCTGGGCAAGCGTGTCGACCAGTTGCTTGGCCGCTGTTTTGAGCAGATCGATGCGCATTTGTCCTGAGCCGGTGCCGGGCGTGACCATCGATCCGGAATTGTCGAGCACCAAGGCAACCTCCAGCGTGTTCTTCAGCCGGACTTGCGAGGTGACGTTGAAGCTGAGCCTCTGGTTGGCATCGGTCGCCGATTTGCCGACGAACTGGGCGAAGGCGGGGTAGAAATAGGGTTTGTAATTAAGTTGGGCGGTCATGGTCAGCAGGCCGCCGCCACTGGTGTTGCTCGGCAAGGTGACGTTGAGCGTCGCGCTGGCGGGATCGATGTCGTTCAAATTGGCGTTGAAAAAGTCGAGCGCGTAGGCTCTCAGCTGATCGTCGGTGGCGCCTTCCGTCAGCCGGCGGGCCGTGGCGAAGTTGGCGGCGTCGAGCGCGTTCATCACCATCTGCTTTTCACGGTTCATTTCCGTGAAATCGACCGCGATCGCCAGGCCGCCCATCAGCGGCACCATCGCCACAGCCGTCATGAGAGCATAGTTGCCGCGCCTGTCGCGGCGGAACTGACGCCAGATTTCAAACATGCTTGCAGCGGCCCCCGCCGACGGATTCTCGGCCGGCGCCAACTTTCCACAAAACGCTGAAGGACGGGTTTGGGAAACCGCTCTATTGCTTGGTCGGCGCTTCACCAACCGCTAACCAATCAAGGCCGCGGCTTGCGCCGCAATTCGCGCCGATCAAGGCGAAAGCTGGTGACAGCATGGGCCGGTTCGGATAATTCGAACCGGCCGCGGGGAACCGTCGGCCGCTGTAACCGCAACGATCATACTGAAGGAAACGGCATGGCGGATTCGCCTGAAATCGTCGGCTCGCTCGAAGACGTCTCGAAAGCCTATTCGGCAATTCTTTGCGATGTCTGGGGGGTGGTGCACAATGGCGAATGGCATTTTCCGGCTGCCGCGGCTGCGCTGGCAGCGGCAAGGGCGGACGGCACTCCTGTCGTTCTGATCACCAATTCGCCGCGCCGCAGCGCCGATGTCGTGGCGCAGATGAGCGTGATCGGCGTTCCGCCATCAGCCTATGACCGTGTGGTGACCTCGGGCGACGTGACCCGTGATCTGATCGCGGAGGGCCCGCGCAAGGTCTTCCACATCGGCGCCGACCGCGATCTGACCCTTTATGACGGCCTCGATGTCGAACTCGTCGAGGAGTTCGAGGCCACCGGTGTGGTCTGCACCGGACTGTTCGACGACGAGGTCGAAAAACCTGACGACTATACGGAACTGCTGCGCCGGTTGCGCGCCAGGAACCTGCCGTTCATCTGCGCCAATCCCGATATCATGGTGGAACGCGGCGAACGGATCATCTGGTGCGCCGGCGCGCTCGCGCGCGACTACGCGCAGCTAGGCGGTCGCACGCTGATCGCCGGAAAACCCTACGCGCCGATTTACGAGGTCGCGATGAAGGAGGTGGCCGAGATCCTCGGCCGGTCGGTTGAGCGTTCGCGAATACTTGCAATCGGCGACGGCATGATGACCGACGTCAAGGGCGCTGCCGACAATGGTTTCGACGTCCTCTATGTCTCTGGCGGCATTCATGCCCGCGACTATGGCGATCCATCCCGGCCGGATCCGGCAAAGCTCGGGCTCTTCCTGGAGCGGCACGGCTATCGTCCGGTGGCCGTGATCGCAAGACTGCAGTAGGTGGCAATGGTCGCGTTCCAGCATCTTACGACAACCGCGCCGCTGCCCGCCGATCTGCGGGGGGGCGTGGTCGCGATCGGCAATTTCGATGGCGTCCACCGCGGCCATCAATCCGTGCTCGAACGGGCATTGGCGGAGGCCGTGCGGCGTGGCGTACCGGCCCTGGTGCTGACCTTTGAACCGCACCCGCGAACGGTTTTCAGGCCTGATCTGCCGCTTTTCGTGCTGACGCCGCCGCAGATGAAGGCGCGCCTCCTGTCGCTGCTGGGCTTTGCCGCGCTCGTCGAGCAGCCCTTCACGCGCGACTTCGCCTCGCTGTCGGCGGAAGCCTTCGTCACCGATGTGCTGGAGAGGGCGCTGGGCATTACCCATGCCGTGACCGGTTTCGATTTCCATTTCGGCAAGGACCGCCAGGGCGGGCCGGCTTATCTGATGGCTGCCGGCGAGCGCCACGGCTTCGGTGTTACCCTCGTCGACGCCTTTCGCGACGAAGGCGCCGAGGTGGTTTCGTCGAGCCGCATCCGTGCCTTGCTTTGCAAGGGCGAGGTGGCCGAGGCCGCCGGTCTGCTTGGCTATCGCTTTACGGTGGAAAGCGAGGTTGTCGGCGGCCAGCAGCTCGGGCGAACGCTCGGCTTTCCCACAGCCAATATGAGGCTTCCGGCGGAAGCCACGCTCAAGGAAGGGATCTACGCCGTCCGCTTCCGTCGCGCGGACGGTACGCTGCACGACGGCGTCGCCAGCTTTGGCCGCCGCCCGACCGTCGACGACAATGGCGCGCCGCTCCTGGAAACCTTCGTCTTCGATTTTTCCGGCGATCTCTATGGCGAGACTTGCGAGGTGTCGTTCTTCGGCTTCCTGCGCAGCGAGATCAAGTTCGACGGGCTCGACGCACTGGTCGTGCAGATGAAGCGCGATGAAGTCGAGGCCCGCGCGCTGCTTGGCGGCGTCAAACCGCTCTCCGGCCTGGACGCCGCGGTGGCGTTCTGAAGCATGATCCCGAAAGGGGAAACGAGTTCCTATTTCTTCAACGCAAGACCGACGGCGATGAAGGTCCAGCCCTGGAAGATCAGGTCGATCGCCAGGAACAGTCCGAGCACCCACAGGCTGTTGACCGGCCAGCCCATGGCGATGATCAGGCCCGCGAGCACGCTGATGACGCCCGCCGCGACAATCCAGCCCCAGCCGCGCTCCGGACGGTGGCTGTAGCCGACCCAGGCCCGCAGCGCGCCGGAAGCGACGAGCGCGATGGCCAGCAGGAAGGTCAGCACCGCCGAGGCGAGCAGCGGATTGTCGAAAGCGAAGAACCCTGCGACCGCATAAAGCAGTCCGCTGAGCAGCCAGTAGAAGAAGCGGCCCCAGGTCTTGACCCCGAAAGCATGCATGATCTCGATGATGCCGGCCACCAGCATCAGCCATCCGACAACGTAGACGGAAGCCACCGTGGCGATGAACAGATTGCCGAAGGCTACACCGCCGAGGATCAGCAGCACCACGCCCAGACCGACGAACCATCCCCATTTGTCACGCGTCTGGCCGATCGCGTTCTTCAGAGTATCGCCGTGCAAGGTCATGTCGCCACCTCCATAGAGGACCGCCAGCATGCAGGGAGGTTACCCTCGGCGCCGACCCGCGTCCAGCCGATCGCGGGCGCGATGGTGCAGGCAATGCGCGCTGGATGTCTCGCCCTTAAATCAAATTTTACCAAAGCCTCGTCAAAGCTGTCGCCGCAGGGCAGTTGTATCGTGTTAGTGGAGTGACCATGAGTCAGGTCGGGAAGATTTCTGTAGCCGTGGCTACTGTCGTGCTCGCCATGTCAGGCGCGGCCGAAGCCGGTGATGGCGCTTTCGGCTGGCTGTCCGGCGACTGGTATCTGACGGTCGGCGCGACCGGCCTGGTGGCGCCCAATTTCGAAGGCGGCAAGAAATACATGCTGAGCGCCCAGCCCATCATTTCGCTGGGCAAGGCCGGCCCCGCTGCTCGCTTCACCTCGCGCAACGACAATATTTCGCTGGCGCTTGTCGACGATGGCGGCGTCCGTGCCGGCCTGACCGGCAAGTTCCTGTTCTCGCGCGACGACGGCGATGCCGACGAACTCAGGGGGCTCGACCCGGTCCGCTGGGGCGGCGAGGTCGGCGGCTTCTTCGAATTCTATCCGACGGACTGGATGCGCGCGCGCGCGGAATTGCGGCATGGCATCCGAGCCCATAACGGCTTTGTCGCCGACATCGCCGCCGATGCATTCTACGATGTGACGCCAACCGTCAGGATTTCAGGTGGTCCGCGCGTGTCGTTCGCCTCGGCGAACTATTTCGATGCCTATTACGGTGTCAACGCGCAGGAAGCCGTGGCCTCGGGCTTGAGCCAGTACAATCCCGGCGGCGGCCTGAAATCCGTCGGCCTCGGTGGCGCGGTGACCTGGAAGGTGACCGATCCGATGACTGCCAGCCTGTTTGGCGAATATTCGCGCCTGGAGGGTCCGGCCGCCGATTCCAGCCTGGTCAGGGAGCGTGGCGACCGCAACCAGTTCATGGTCGGCGTGTCGACCACCTACCGCTTCGACTTCAAGATGTAAGCGAATCGAACGAGACGCTTTATTCCTGCGCTCTTCTCCGCTAAAAGCCCAGCAATGACGAGCTTTTTGCGCCTTCACGCGCCAACGATACGAATTACCAGCCCGGTGTTCCCAGCAGCCTGAAGGCTGTAGGAGCCGCCGGGAATATTGCGCGCGGCCTCTCGCGCTTTTCCAGATCATCAAAGCATGTCGCCCCGAGTGGGCCCCGTTTTTGGGAACGGCATGCGTGTAAAATAGAGTTTCACGCCGCAAGCCACGTGGCCCGGCATGCACATGGCAGACCAATGACCGACGAAACCCAATCGAAGATCGACTATTCGAAGACCCTTTATCTGCCGCAGACGGAGTTTCCGATGCGCGCCGGCCTGCCCGAGAAGGAGCCGGTGCTGGTCAAGCGCTGGCAGGACATGGACCTCTACCGCAAGCTGCGCGAGAGCGCGGCGGGGCGTACAAAATACGTGCTGCATGACGGCCCGCCCTACGCCAACGGCAACATCCATATCGGCCACGCGCTGAACAAGATCCTCAAGGACGTCATCACCCGCTCATTCCAGATGCGCGGCTATGACTCGAACTATGTGCCCGGCTGGGACTGTCACGGCCTGCCGATCGAATGGAAGATCGAGGAACAATACCGCGCCAAGGGCAAGAACAAGGACGAGGTGCCGGTCAACGAATTCCGCCAGGAATGCCGTGAATTCGCCGCGCACTGGATCTCGGTGCAGGGTGGAGAGTTCCAGCGTCTCGGTGTCATCGGCGACTTCAAGAACCCTTATACGACCATGGCCTTCCACGCCGAGTCGCGCATCGCCGGTGAATTGTTGAAGTTCGCCATGTCCGGCCAGCTCTACCGTGGTTCCAAGCCGGTGATGTGGAGCGTCGTCGAGCGGACTGCGCTCGCCGAGGCCGAGATCGAGTACCAGGACTACGAGTCAGACACGATCTGGGCGAAGTTTCCGGTGGCCAATCTCGTCGTCGCCAGTGTGGTGGACGGGCAGCCGGCGGAGCTCGATCCGGACCTGAGCGGTCGGTCGCTTGACCTGCTGGATGCTCATGTCGTCATCTGGACGACGACGCCGTGGACCATCCCGGGCAATCGCGCCGTCAGCTATTCGCCGCGTGTCGCCTACGGCCTCTACGAGGTGACGGCGGCCGAGAATGCGTTTGGCCCGCAGCCAGGCGAGAAGCTGATCTTTGCCGATGCGCTGGCAGAGGAAAGCCAGGCCAAGGCCAAGGTCACCTTGAAACGTCTTCACGGCATCAGCGCCGAACAGCTTGGAAATCTTGTGCTTTCGCATCCCTTCAAGGGCCTCGGTGGCGGCTATGAATTCCCGGTTGCGATGATTGCCGGCGACCATGTCACCGACGATGCCGGCACCGGCTTCGTGCACACCGCTCCCGGCCATGGCCGGGAGGACTTTGATGCCTGGATGGACGCCGCGCCCGCGCTGCGCCAACGTGGCATCGACACCGAAATCCCGTTCACCGTCGACGATGCCGGCTTCTTCACCAAGGACGCGCCGGGCCTCGGCCCTGACCGCGAAGGCGGAGCCGCGCGCGTGATCGACGACAATGGCAAGAAGGGCAACGCCAACCAGGCGGTCATCGATGAGCTGATCAAGCGCAATGCGCTGTTCGCGCGCGGCCGGCTGAAGCACAGCTACCCGCATTCATGGCGTTCGAAGAAGCCGGTCATCTTCCGCAACACGCCGCAATGGTTCGTCTACATGGACAAGGACCTCGGCGACGGCACCACGCTGCGGGGCCGCGCGCTGAAGGCCATCGACGAGACGCGCTTTGTCCCGGCCGCCGGCCAGAACCGCATTCGCGCCATGATCGAGGAGCGCCCGGACTGGGTGCTGTCGCGCCAGCGCGCCTGGGGCGTGCCGATCGCCGTCTTCGCCGACGAGGATGGCAATGTGCTGAAGGATGAGGCCGTCAACCGCCGCATCATGGACGCCTTCGAGGCGGAAGGCGCCGACGCCTGGTTCGCGCGCGGCGCCAAGGAGCGCTTCCTCGGCAATCACGATGCCTCCAAATGGAAGCAGGTGATGGACATTCTCGACGTCTGGTTCGATTCGGGCTCGACACATGTCTTCACCTTGGAAGACCGGCCCGACCTGAAGTGGCCGGCCGACGTCTATCTCGAAGGCTCCGACCAGCATCGCGGCTGGTTCCACTCCTCGCTGCTCGAAAGTTGCGGCACCAGGGGCAGGGCGCCTTACGACACCGTCGTCACCCATGGCTTCACCATGGACGAGGATGGGCGCAAGATGTCGAAATCGCTCGGCAACACGGTCGTGCCGCAGGATGTGATCAAGCAGTCCGGCGCCGATATCCTGCGGCTCTGGGTGGTGACGACCGACTATTGGGAAGACCAGCGCCTCGGCAAGAACGTGCTGCAGACCAACATCGACGCCTATCGCAAGCTGCGCAACACCATACGCTGGATGCTGGGCACGCTCGCCCATGACGATGGTGAGGTCGTTCCCCTGGAGACGATGCCGGAGCTTGAGCGGCTGATGCTGCACCGGCTGGCCGAACTCGACGAGGTGGTACGCCAGGGCTACGACGCCTTCGAGTTCAAGCGCATCACGCGCGCACTGCTCGATTTCATGGTGGTCGAGCTGTCGGCCTTCTATTTCGATATCCGCAAGGACGCGCTCTACTGCGACGGCCCGTCGAGCGTGAAGCGCAAGGCCTCGGTCCAGGTGGTGCGCCATCTCTTCGATTGCCTGGTGAAATGGCTGGCGCCGATGCTGCCCTTCACCATGGAGGAGGCGTGGCTCGAGCGTCATCCCGATGCGATGTCGGTGCATCTCGACCAGTTCCCGCAAATCCGGGCGGGTTGGAGGAACGAGGCGCTGGCGGAGAAATGGCGCAAGGTCAGGCAGGTGCGCCGCGTCGTCACCGGCGCGCTCGAGATTGCGCGTGCCCAGAAGGTGATCGGCTCCTCGCTGGAGGCTGTCCCCGTGGTCACGATCAACGATGCGGCGCTCGAGGCGGCGATATCGGACGTCGACATGGCTGAAATGGCCATCACCAGCGATCTCGTCATTGCCCATGGCGAGGCGCCGCGAACCGCCTTCGCCCTCGATGATGTTAAGGGCGTTGCCGTGGTCGTCGAGAAAGCGGAGGATCGCGGCCTGGTCAAATGCGCGCGTTCCTGGCGCTACACCGCCGATGTCGGGCAGGATTCCGAGTTTCCGGATGTTTCGGCACGGGATGCCGCGGTGCTGCACGAACTGAAAGCGCTGGGAAGGCTCTAGTGCCTGTCGCCCAAAGAAGTGCACAAATGCCACGCCGCGCGGGTGCAAACCCGCCCGTGCGTTGCCCTTAACGAGTGGTTGAGGTAAACACGCGAAACTCCGGAAGACAAATTGTCGCCGGATTTCCGTCGCAAGTGCTTGCACGATGGGGACCGGACACAAGGCCGGTGCGATCGAGAGGTTGTCTAGAGTGGGACTTTTTGGCATGACCGAAAGATATAACGCGCGCCTTGCGCTGCTGGCGCCGCTTGTCGCATCGGGCCTCGCTTTGTCCGGCTGCATGGGCTCTCCGACCTACGGCACCGACAAGACCGCCGCCGAGCAGCTGGCCGGCGATCTTACAGGCGCCGTTTCCTTCGCGCCGAAGCGCAAGGACCCGATCGACTACAAGCCACGTCCCACCCTGGTGAAGCCGGCACCTGGCCAGAAGGAAGCGCTGCCTGCCCCGCAGGAAAGCATCCAGACGGCAAACGCCGGTTGGCCCGAATCGCCCGAGCAGCGCCGCGCGCGCCTGCGCGCCGACGCCACCGCACACCAGAATGATCCGGCCTACCAGTCGGAGATCGTCGATGACGTGCAGACGGATCCGGCTTCGGTGAAAAGGGCGATGGAGGAATCAGGATCCAGCCACCCGCCGGCGTGGAAACCCGCCGATTCCGACAAGGGCCGCGCCGCCGAGATCCAGCGCCGCCTTGCCGAGAGCAAGCAGGGCGATCCGAACACGCGTAAATACCTCAGCGAGCCGCCATTGGCCTACCGTGTCGCCTCCGATGCCGCGCCGCAGAACGAACTCGGCGAAGACGAGTACAAGAAAGAACGCGCTCTCAAGGCAAAGGCCGAGGGCAAGAAGGGCGGCTGGTTCGACTGGTTGCAGTAAGAACAAGTCGCGCAGGTCTTGCGGCGGCCTTGGCTCAGTCTCGACGTCCCCTGAAAAAATCCTTCAGCAGCAGGCCTGCTTCGGTCTCGGCCATGCCCGGATAGATGTCGGGCGTGTGGTGGCAGGTCGGAGAGGCGAAGAAGCGCACGCCGTTGACGACGGCGCCGCCCTTTTCGTCGGCCGCGCCAAAATAGAGACGGCGCAGCCTGGCGAAGGAGATTGCCCCGGCGCACATGGCGCAGGGCTCCAGCGTGACATAGAGATCGTGGCCGGTGAGCCGCTCGCTCGAGAGTTTGCCGCAGGCTTCACGGATCACCAGCATCTCGGCATGGGCCGTCGGGTCCGCAAGCTCGCGCGTGCGGTTGCCTGCACTGGCAATAACCGCGCCGCCATTGGCGATGACCGCGCCGACCGGCACTTCGCCACGCAAGGCTGCCGCTTCGGCCTCTTTTAGCGCCAGGGCCATGAAATCCGGCCTCTTCAAGGGGTTTGTCTTCCCATTATATCCTCGCCACCCGGCGGTGATCCTGTTATGGAGCGCATCAACCCGAAAAATCGGACTCGATTTTCGGAAATGATCATGCGCCAAATCAAAAGTGCTACAGCGTTCGTTGCGCGCCGAACGGATGCGCCACGCTGTAGCAGCGCAAACGGACAAAGGCCACATGGACGACAACGACAAGAAATCTCCGCGCAAAGCCGGCCCGGGCAGGAGTGGCCCGAAATCGGCAGGTGCACGTGGCCGCGATGCCGGCAAGGGCGGGAAGCCGTCCTTTGCTGCGAAAAAACCTTATGCGCCACGTGGCGATCGGCCGATGGCCGCCGACGGCGACCGGCCGAAGCGGGACTTCAAGGGCGGCGACAGGCCATTCAGCAAGGGACCGCGCCCCGAAGGCAAGCCTTATGAAAAGCGCGAAGGCCCGCGCAAGCCCTATGCGCCGCGTGGCGACCGCCCGATGGCGGCCGAAGGCGAGCGCAAGCCTTATGAAAAGCGTGAGGGACCACGCAAGCCCTACGCGCCGCGCGGCGACCGCCCGATGGCAGCCGAAGGCGAACGCAAGCCCTATGAGAAGCGCGAGGGACCACGCAAGCCCTACGCGCCGCGTGGCGACCGTCCGGTTTCTGCATCGGCGGAGGGCGGTGAAAAGCGCTTCGACCGTCCCAAGCGTGATTTCGGAGATCGTCCGAAGCGGGATTTCGCTGACCGTCCAAAGCGTGACTTTGGCGGCGACAGACCCAAGCGTGATTTCGGTGATCGGCCGCAAGGCGCGTCTGGCGGCGGCTTCAAGCCGCGCTCGCGGCCTGCCGAAGCAACGGAAGAAGCCGGCGAGCGCATCGCCAAGCGGCTGGCACGCGCCGGGCTCGCCTCGCGCCGCGACGCCGAGGAGTTGATCGCCGCCGGCCGCGTCAAGGTCAATGGCAAGGTGCTGGCTTCGCCGGCGTTCAACGTCATGCCCAATGACATCATCCATCTCGATGGCATGGAAATCCCGCCGATCGAACGCACGCGCCTGTTCCTGTTCCACAAGCCGGCCGGCGTCGTCACCACCAACCGCGATCCGGAAGGCCGCAAGACCGTCTTCGACGTGCTGCCGGCCGAACTGCCGCGGCTGATGACCATCGGCCGCCTCGATATCAACACCGAAGGCCTGCTGCTGCTGACCAATGATGGCGGCCTGTCGCGCGTACTCGAACTGCCGGCCACTGGCTGGTTGCGCCGCTACCGCGTGCGCGTTCATGGCAAGGTCGAGGAAAGCGCGCTCGCCGGCCTGCGCGAGGGCATTGCCGTCGACGGCGTCTTCTACGGCGCCATCGAAGCCAGCTTGGATCGCGAGCAGGGCTCCAACGCCTGGCTGACGATCGGTCTGCGCGAGGGCAAGAACCGTGAGGTCAAGAACATCCTCGGCGCGCTCGGCCTCGACGTCACGCGGCTGATCCGCATCTCCTACGGTCCGTTCCAGCTCGAGGACCTCGCCGAGGGCCATGTTCTGGAGATCAAGGGCCGGGTGCTGCGCGACCAGCTCGGCGAGCGCCTGGTCGAGGAATCCGGCGCCAATTTCGAGGCCGAGATAACAAAACCGTTTTCCAACCAGCCGGTGCGGCGCACCGAAGTGCGTGAGGTCGAGCCCGAACGGCCGAAGTTTACGCGAGATGGCGAGCGCCGGCCGATCGGCGAGGGCGGGCTGATCAAGAACCGCAAACGCCGGGAAGGCAGCCGCGACGAGGCGCTCGGCAAACTGTCGACGAGCCCCGACAGGGGTGAGAGACCAGAAAAGAGCTTCGGCGATCGCGGTCCGCGACCGGAGCGCGGTGGCTTTGGCGATAAGCCGCGTGGAAGTTTTGGCGACAAGCCGCGCGGTGGATTCGGTGACAAGCCTCGCGGCGGCGGCAAGAAACCCGAGCGCGAGCAACGGCCGATCGAGCCGCCCGGCCAGCGCAAGGCCAATGTCTGGATGGCGCCGGGAGCCCGGCCGATCGGCAAGGGCAGGGCGGAGGCCGATGCGGCCAAGACGGCCGAGAACAAGGCACGCAAGGCCTCGTTCAAGCCGTCTTATGGCAAGCCCGCCGGCAAGCCAGGTGGCGCGAAACCGTTCGGCAAGCCGCGTGGCGAGCGTCCAGGAGGCGCCGGTGGCGGCGAGCGGCCGCGCGGCGGCCCCAAGGGCCCCCGGACAAGATGAGAATCGTCGGCGGTGAGTTTCGCGGGCGTCCGCTGGCGACGCCCCGCAGCAGCGCCATCCGCCCGACGACCGATCGCACCCGCGAGGCCGTCTTCAACGTTCTGGCGCATCGCTTTGCCGGGCAACTGGACGGCGCGCGCGTGCTCGACCTGTTCGCTGGCACCGGCGCGCTTGGCCTGGAAGCCCTGTCGCGCGGGGCATCCTATGGCGTCTTCATCGAGGAATCGGCCGAGGGCCGTGGTCTGATCCGCGACAATGTCGAAGCCTTCGGCCTGACCGGACGCACCAAGATCTTCCGCCGCGACGCAACCGGCCTTGGCGAGGCGGGCACGCTGGCGCCGTTCGGCCTGGTCTTTGCCGATCCGCCCTATGGCAAGGGCCTTGGCGAGCTAGCCCTGCGGTCGGCCCAGGCCGGCGGCTGGCTGCGGCCAGGCGCACTCTGTGTGGTCGAGGAGACGGCGGTGGTTCCCTTCGAGCCAGGCCCGGGCTTTTCCGTGCTTGATGAGCGCAACTATGGCGAGACCGTGATCCGCTTCATCGAAGCTGCCTGAGAGGCCTGCTTTCAGCCGTGGCCTCTTTGCCGCCGCCTTTGCCGGCAACATGACCAACAATTCACTTTGCTTGTCGCCAGCGCCTTGCCTATCGTCGCTGCATGAAACCGGAGCCATCGATGACATCAAGGACTGAATGGCTTCGGGCCACGCTGCTGGCGACGTCGCTGGCATTGTTCATGACCGCCCCCGTCCTGGCGGACGGCCCCGTATTGCCAAGCACAGTGCCGGCCGAGTTCAAGGTCACGGACTTCCTGCTCGACAACGGCATGGAAGTGGTCGTCATTCCCGATCACCGCGCGCCGATCGTCACCCACATGGTCTGGTACAAGATCGGCAGCGCCGACGAGCCGCCGGGCAAATCCGGCATCGCCCATTTCTTCGAGCATCTGATGTTCAAAGCCACGGCCCACCACGCGGCCGGCGAGTTCGACCGCGCCGTCTCCGACATTGGCGGCTCCAACAACGCCTTCACCTCCTACGACTACACCGCTTTCCACGAGACGGTGGCACCGTCGGCGCTCGAGCTCATGATGAGCTTCGAAGCCGACCGCATGCGCAACCTCATCCTCACCGATGACGTCATCAAGACCGAGCGCGATGTCATCCTGGAGGAGCGCCGCTCGCGCATCGACAACAATCCGCAGGCCGTGCTCGACGAAGAGGTCGATGCCACGCTATGGCAGAACCAGCCCTATCGCATCCCGGTCATCGGCTGGATGCAGGAGATGGAGCAGCTGAACCGCACCGACGCGGTGGCGTTCTACAACAAATACTACCGGCCCAACAACGTCGTGCTGATCGTGACCGGCGATGTCGAACCGGACACGGTGAAGGCGCTGGCCGAAAAGACCTATGGCAAGGTGGCCCGCGGGCCGGACCTGCCGCCGCGCGTCCGTCCGGTCGAGCCGGAGCAGAACACCAGGCGCACGGTCACGCTCTCCGACGCTCGCGTCAGCGTGCCGAGTTTCTCGACACAATGGGTCGTGCCCTCCTATCACACTGCGAAGCCCGGCGAGGCCGAAGCGCTCGATCTGCTGGCCGAGATCCTCGGCGGCGGCAACCGCAGCCGGCTTTACCAGGCCCTTGTCGTCAAGCAGGGCATTGCTTCCGGCGCCGGTGCGTACTTCCAGGGCACCATGCTCGACGACACCAATTTCACCGTCTACGGCGCGCCGCGCGGTGACGCCAAACTGGCCGACGTCGAAGCCGCGGTCGATGCGGAAGTGGCGCGCATCGCCAGCGACGGCGTCACCCCGGACGAGCTCGAAAAAGCCAAGGACCGCTATGTCAGGTCGATGATCTTTGCTCGCGACAAGCAGGATTCCATGGCCAACATCTATGGCTCGACGCTTGCCACCGGCGGCAACGTCCAGGACGTGCAGCAATGGCCGGACCGCATCCGCAAGGTCACCACCGACGAGGTCAAGGCCGTTGCCGCGCGCTATCTGGTATTGGGCCGCTCGACGACCGGCTATCTCTTGCCGCAGCAACAGGCGGGGAATTGATGATGACGAACCAGTTTAGCGGCGCGTTGACGTCTCCCCGCCAGGCTCCCCCTTCTCCCCTCGCGCGAGAAGGGAAGGCCCTCCACGCCCTCGCAACCTTCTTCCTCTCCGTGCTCTTCCTGGTTCTGCCGGCGCTTGCCGCCCGCGCCATGGAGATCCAGTCCGTTACCTCCTCGAAAGGCGTCACGGCTTGGCTGGTCGAGGACTATTCCGTGCCGGTGGTCGCCGTCCGCTTCGTCTTCGGCGGCGGCTCGACGCAGGATCCGGTGGGGAAGGAAGGTCTCGCCAACCTGATGACCGGCCTGTTCGACGAGGGTGCCGGCCCGCTCGACTCGGAAGCCTTCCAGATCAAGCTCGATGATGCCGGGGCCGAAATGAGCTTCGACGAGACCCGCGATGGCATCTACGGTTCCATGCGCATGCTGGCCGAACAGCGCGACGAAGCCTTCGACCTGTTGCGTCTGGCGGTCAATGAGCCGCGCTTCGACCAGGCGCCGATCGACCGCATCCGCGCGCAGGTCCTGTCCGGCATCATCGCCAACGAGAACGATCCCGACACGGTGGCGCAGAACCGGTGGGCGCGCGCCGTCTATGGCGACCACCCTTATTCGCGTTCCGACCAGGGCACCAGGCAGAGCATCGCCGCCGTCACGCAGGCCGATCTCGAGGCCCTGCACAAGGCGGTGTTCGCGCGCGGCGGCTTGCATGTCGCCGTGGTTGGGGCCATCGACCCCGAGACCCTGAAGAAGAAGCTCGACATGGTGTTCGGCGACTTGCCGCGGGACCAGGCGCTCGCTCCTGTAGCCGATATCGAGCCCAAGCTGGCGCAGCATATCGAGGTCAATTACGACCTGCCGCAGACATCGCTGCAGCTCGCCTGGCCGGGCGTGAAGCGCAAGGCGACGGATTTCTTCCCGGCGGTGCTGATGAATGAGATCCTCGGCGGTGGAACTTTCACCTCGCGCCTGTTCCAGGAGGTGCGCGAAAAGCGCGGGCTCGCCTACAGCGTCAATTCCTCTCTGGTCAACCAGGACCATGCCAATGCGCTGATCGTCACCACTGGGACGCGCTCCGATCGCGCGGCCGAGACGCTCGCTATCGTGCGCGACGTCGCCAAGCGCCTGGCCGAGGATGGCCCGACCGAAGCCGAACTGGCGGCGACCAAGAAATATCTGATCGGCGCCTATGCGATCAGCAATCTGGATTCGTCGAGTTCTATCGCCGCCACGCTTGTCGAGCTGCAGATTGACGATCTCGGCATCGACTACATGCAGCGCCGGGCCGGCTATATCAACGCGGTGACGATCGATCAGGTCAAGGCGGCGGCGAAGAAGCTGCTGACGACCGAGCCGACCATCATGGTGGTCGGGCCGCCGCTGGCGGGAGCCGGCAAGGGATGAGCCCCACTTTCGGCA
The DNA here is from genome assembly GCF_006441385.1 of Mesorhizobium sp. B2-4-18. NCBI lineage: Bacteria > Pseudomonadati > Pseudomonadota > Alphaproteobacteria > Hyphomicrobiales > Phyllobacteriaceae > Mesorhizobium > Mesorhizobium sp. B2-4-18. Next base: position 39,948 of record NZ_VFUW01000016.1, read on the forward strand.
TAGCGTTCGGCGGTGGCGGCGCGCGCGGTCTGGCGCATATCCATGTCATCGAGGCGCTGGACGAGCTCGGCATCAAGCCGGTGGCGATAGCCGGCTCGTCGATCGGCGCCATCATGGGCGCCGGCATGGCCTCGGGCATGACCGGCAAGGATATCCACGACTATGCCCGCTCGATCCTCGGCCGCCGTGCCGAGGTGGCGAGCCGCATGTGGCGGGCGCGGCCGGGCACGATCGCGGAAGCCATGCAAAATGGCATCCGCGTCAGCCAGTTCAATGTCGAGCGCATCCTGAAGGCGTTTCTGCCCGAGGCTATTCCCGAATCCTTCGCCGGATTGAAAATCCCGCTGAAGGTGACAGCAACCGACTATTTCGGCCACAAGCTCGCCGTGTTCGACGATGGCGACCTGCATTCCGCCCTTGCTGCCTCTGCCGCCATTCCTGCCGTCTTCCGTCCGGTGACGCGCGACGGCAGGCTGCTGATCGACGGCGGCATCTACAACCCCGTGCCCTTCGACCTGATCGAGAAGGATGCCGATATCATCATCGGCGTCGACGTGGTTGGCGCGCCGGAAGAGGCCGACCGCAAGCAGCCGACCTCCGTCGACCTGATGTTCGGCGCCACGCAATTGATGATGCAGTCGATCATCGCCAACAAGCTGAAACAGTGCCAGCCCGACATACTGGTCCGCCCGGCGGTGTCGAAATACCGCGTCCTCGATTTCCTGAAGATCGAGGCCCTGATGAGCGAGACGGTTGAAATCAAGGATCGGCTGAAGCGGGAGGTGGAGGTCGCAATTGAACGGCGTTCCGCCAAGGTCGAAGCAAAAAGGACAAGAACACCAGCCAGGTCGTGATCGCGGTCAGCGAGACTGCGAGGCTACTTTGTGCCGTGTCGGCGGGGCATCAATGCCGAGGCGGCAACAATGCCTCCGCTTCGCTCAGTCCTTCGCCCGCTCCACATAGGATCCGTCCGCAGTCATCACCACGACGCGGGTGCCAGGCGCGATGTGCGGCGGCACGGTGGTGCGCACGCCATTGGAAAGCACGGCCGGCTTGTAGGAAGACGATGCCGTCTGGCCCTTGGTCGTCGGCTCGGTCTCGACCACTTCGAAGGTGGCACGCTGCGGCAGCACCAGGGCGATCGCGATGCCGTTGAACTGTGACACCTGCACCGGCATGCCCTCCTTCAGATAGGGCGCCGCGTCGCCGACCACGGCTTCAGACACCGCCACCTGGTCGTAGGTTTCCGGGTTCATGAAGTGATAGCCTTCGCCATCGGCGTAAAGGAAGGTGTGCTCGCGCTCCTCGACATAGGCGCGCTCCACCTGTTCGGTGGTGCGGTAGCGCTCCGACACCTTCACCCCGTCGCCGATGCGGCGCATATCGAGCTGCGTCACGGGCGTGCCCTTGCCGGGGTGGATGTTTTCGGCGAAGAGGATCACATAAAGCTTGCCGTCCTTGTCGACGACATTGCCTTTGCGGAGCGAACTGGCGATGACTTTCACCACGGTTTTAAATCCTGCGAGAGTTGACTGGCGTTTGCCGGCTTGCGCGGCGCTGGATGGGGGCCTAGCGCATCTTGGCGCGAACCGCCAGCCCCCTCGGCGAACCGAAGCGCGCTGATGACCGCCGCGTCGCCCTGGTGGACGCCGCATGTCCATGCCGACCGCCGTCCGCGCTTGATGCTGCGCAACGGGATGACGGCTGCCTTGCGCGACTGGTTCGCCCGCAACGACTTCATTGAGGTGGAGACGGCGGCGCTGCAGGTCTCGCCCGGCAACGAGGCGCATCTGGCGGCCTTCGCCACCGAAGCGGTCGGGCCGGATGGCGCCCGCTCGCCGCTTTATCTCCACACCTCGCCGGAATTCGCCTGCAAGAAACTGCTTGCGGCGGGGGAGCAGCGCATTTTCAGCCTGGGGGCCGTCTACCGCAACCGCGAGCGCGGTCCCTTGCATCATCCCGAATTCACCATGCTCGAATGGTATCGGGTGGGCGAGACCTATGAAAGCCTGATGCGCGACTGCGCCGATCTGCTGGCGCTGGCCGCGACACGGGCAGGGGCCACGCACTTCTCTTTCAGGGGCCGCGACTGCGATCCGTTTTCCGAACCGGAGCGGCTGACCGTGGCGGACGCCTTCAGCCGCCACGCCGGGATCGATCTGCTGGCCACGGTCGCGCCCGATGGCGGCACGGACCGGGACGCGCTGCATGCCGCTCTGATCCAGGCCGGTCTGCGCACCGCGCCTGACGACAGCTGGGCCGATTTGTTCAGCCGCGTGATGGTGGAAAAGATCGAACCCAATCTCGGCCTCGGCCGCGCGACCATTCTTTGCGAGTACCCGGTCGCCGAGGCGGCACTGGCGCGGCCGAGCCCGAGGGATCCGCGCGTCGCCGAACGCTTCGAGCTCTATTGCTGCGGCGTCGAGCTCGCCAACGGCTTTGGCGAACTGACCGACGCGGCCGAGCAACGCCGGCGCTTCGTCATCGAGATGGACGAGAAAGAGCGCGTTTATGGTGAGCGCTACCCGCTGGACGAGGACTTCCTCGCCGCGTTGGCCATCATGCCGCAGGCCAGCGGCATCGCGCTCGGCTTCGATCGGCTGGTGATGCTGGCGACCGGCGCGCAGAAGATCGAGGACGTGATCTGGACTCCGGTCCCGGCATCTTGAAGACGGGCTGCCGCCCCTTTGATCTCAATGCGCGAATACCTGCTCCAGCGAGCGAAAGCCCTTGAATTCCAAGGCATTGCCCGAGGGATCCCGGATAAACAATGTCGCTTGTTCGCCGGGCTCGCCCTTGAAGCGGACCATCGGCCGCTCCAGCCAGTCTATGTCGTCGCGCGCTTCCAGCCGCGTCGCCAGGCGCTGCCAGTCGTCCATCAAGAGCACAGCGCCGAAATGCGGGATCGGCACCAAAATGCCGTCGACCTTGCCGTCGCTTGCAGCTCGCGCGGCCTGCGGCCGCAAATGCGCCGACATCTGGTGGCCGTAGAGGTCGAAATCGACCCAGGTCGCCGACGAGCGGCCGATCGCACAGCCCAGCACCTCGCCATAGAAAGTTCGGGTTTCATCGAGATCACGGACTGGAAAGGCAAGATGGAAAGGCGTCATGGCGAAGGCTCCAGATAGGCAAAAACCGCGACGTCCGCTCTTTGCGGGCGCTTCGATGGCGATTTGGTCGCAACATCCTGATTGCCCTTCGGCCATTGCACAAGCGGCAGTGGAACAATAGATGGTGCGGCAGCACCTGCCTTCCGGACAGGCTGAAGAAAACAGGATCAAGTGCATGACCGACAAGCTCGACGCCGCGAAATTGACGGACCGTGTCGCGGCCCTGGTCGAGGCCGCCAAACGCGCTGGCGCCGATGCCGCGGACGCCGTCGCGGTGCGTGGCCGCTCGACCGGTGTTTCGGTGCGGCTTGGCAAGGTCGAAAACACAGAGGCGTCCGAGGGCGACGACGTTTCGCTGCGGGTGTTCGTCGGCCAGCGTGTGGCCAGTGTATCGGCCACCGCAGTGTCCGATCCGAAGGCCCTTGCCGAGCGCGCCGTCGCCATGGCCAAAGTGTCCCCCGAGGATCCCTACCAGGGTCTTGCCGACCCCGCGCTGCTCGCCAGACAGACGCGCGATCTGGACCTGTTCGATGCAACCGAAGTGTCGGCGGACCAGTTGAAGGAGGCGGCCCTTGCGGCCGAGGCGGCGGCTCTCGCCGTCAACGGCGTAACCAATTCGGCCGGCAGCAATGCCAGCGCCGGGCTGGGCGGGCTGGTTCTGGCCACCTCGCACGGTTTTCTCGGCCAGTATGTCGCCTCGCGCTTTTCGCGCTCGGCCAGCGTGATCGCCGGCGAGGGCACCGGCATGGAACGCGACTACGAATTCTCCTCGCGCCAGCATTTTGCCGATCTCGACGCGGCCGAGGATATCGGCCGCCGGGCCGGCGAACGGGCCGTGCGTCGCCTTGGCGCGCGCAAGGCGGCGACCGGATCGGTCGACGTGGTGTTCGACCCGCGCGTCGCGCGCGGCATTGCCGGCCATATCGCCGGGGCCATCAACGGCGCTTCCGTCGCGCGAAAAACCTCGTTCCTGCGCGACATGATGGGCAAGCAGGTGGCCGCGTCCGCCATCACCGTCACTGACGAGCCGCTGCGGCGCCGTGGCCAGGCCTCGCGCCCGTTCGATGGCGAAGGCGTCGAGGGCGAGAAACTCCTGATGATCGAAAAGGGCGTCCTCAATCACTGGTTCCTGTCGACATCGGCGGCCCGGGAGCTCGGCCTCGTCACCAACGGGCGCGGCACGCGCGGCGGCTCCTCCGTCTCACCGTCTTCCACCAATCTTGCCATCGAGCCAGGCGAAAGGTCGCCGGAAGACCTGATCGGCTCGCTCAAGAGCGGCTTCTACGTCACCGAAGTGTTTGGCCAGGGCGTAGACATGCTCACCGGCGAATACAGCCGCGGCGCTTCGGGCTTCTGGATCGAAAATGGGGCGCTTGCCTATCCGGTCGCCGAAGTCACCATCGCCTCGAACCTGAAGACGATGTTCCTCAACATGGTGCCCGCGAATGACCTTGATCGCAATTTCGGCACCGCCGCCCCGACGCTCCTGATCGAAGGCATGACCCTTGCCGGAGCATGAGCTGACCACCGCCGGTGCCGATCTGGACCTGCCGCTGCTGCGCGACGCCGCCCGCGACGCGGGTCTCATAGCCATGCGCTACTTCGGCAACAATCCGCAGGTCTGGATGAAGGGCGGCACCTCGCCGGTCAGCGAAGCCGATCATGCCGCCGATGCGTATCTGCGCCAGACGTTGCTTGCGGCACGGCCGGATTATGGCTGGCTGTCGGAAGAGACGGACGACGACCTGGCGCGGCTTTCGGCGCGCCGCACCTTCGTTGTCGACCCGATCGACGGTACGCGCGGCTTCCTTGAAGGCCAGCGCGCCTGGTGCGTCAGCGTCGCCGTCGTCGAGAATGGCCGCACGCTCGCCGGCGTGCTCGAATGCCCGGCGATGGACGAGACCTATTCCGCGCTGCCAGGCCAGGGCGCATTCCGCAACGGCAAGCGCATTGCGGTGCGCAAGCCAGGCGACAAGCCCGAGATTTCCGGCCTGAAGCAGTTGATCGACCTGATGCCGGCCGGCTGGCAGAAGCGGCTGCAACGGGCGCCCTACAGCCCTTCGCTTGCCTACCGCCTGGCGATGATCGCCAATGGCACGCTCGACGGCACCTTCGTCAAGCCGAACGCGCATGACTGGGACATTGCAGCCGCCGACCTCATCCTGCGCGAGGCAGGTGGCCAGCTGCTCGACCCGCACGGCCACGCACCGCTCTATGCCGGCGAGGTGACCCGCCACGGTGCGCTCGCGGCCGGCAGCGGCGAACTGCTGGCCGTGCTGGTCGACGTCATTGCCGGGCTGGATGGCTGAAAGCGTTTTCGAAGGTTCCAAAGTCGGCGGCTTTGGTCTAGACCTGTCACAAACTCACGATATGTGAAGGACCGACATGGCCGCGGAAGACGGAAAGAAACAGCTTTTGCATCTGGTATTCGGCGGCGAACTGAAGAAGCTTGGCGGCACCGAGTTCCGCGATCTCGATGCGCTCGACATCGTCGGCGTCTATCCGGATTATCAATCCGCGCACACGGCGTGGAAAGCCAAGGCGCAGGCCAGCGTGGACAATGCTCATATGCGTTATTTCGTCGTTCATCTGCACCGTCTGCTGGATCCCGATAGCAAGGCCACCGGTTGACTTCGATGGAGCATGATCTGGCGAAAGAGCCAGCCGGCGAGGCCGCGCCCACGGGCAGGGGCCGCAGCCGCACGACCAAGGCCTTCTGGCGCAGGATCCGCGAACCGCTCGCGCAGTCGCGATTCGTCAAGAACGCCATTGCCAGCCTGCTCGCGCAGTTCGTCCGGCTGGTTCGCGTGACCAGCCCCCTGGTCGCCGGATCAGCGCGCTTTTCGGGCGGCGCCTATGCCGAGTTCGAGCCGGGGATCATTGCTCTGTGGCATGGCCAGCATCTTTTGACGCCGGCCTATTACCCCAAGCGCAAGCCGCTGGTTGCCATGGTGTCGCGTAGCGCCGATGCCGAGCTCAACGCCCTGATGCTGGAGAAATTCGGCATCGAGGCGGTGCGCGGTTCGGGCGGGCGCGACAATGCCAGGCATCTCGACAAGGGCGGAGCCAAGGCGCTCATCGCCCTCAAAAAGTCGCTCACATCAGGCAAGAACGTCGCCATGATCGCAGACATTCCCCACGGTACCCCGCGCGATGCAGGGCTCGGTATCGTTCTCCTGGCTCGCCTCTCCGGCCGGCCGCTGCTGCCCGTCGCCATCGCCACCAGCCGCCGCAAAGTGCTGGAAAAGAGCTGGGACAAGACCACCATCAACCTGCCCTTCGGCCGCTCCGCCGTGACCATCGGCACGCCGATCTTCGTGGCGGCGGATGCCGATGACGCCGAAATGGAACGCAAGCGCCAGGAAATCACCACCGCCCTCAATGCCGCGACCGCCGAGGCCTACCGCCTCGTGGATGCTCCGCGGTGAGCGGCCGCTGGGCCCGCACCATGTTGTCGGCATACCGTTTTGCCGGCGCGGCAGCCTATCCGCTGGTCGGGCCTTATGTCGCCTGGCGCACCTCGCGCGGCAAGGAAGACCGCAATCGCCGGCGCGAGCGCTACGGCGTCGCCGGACGGCCGCGCCCCGAGGGCCCGGTGATTTGGATCCATGCCGCGAGCGTCGGCGAGACGTTGGCCGTCGTGCCGCTTGTCGAAAGCATCCTCGACTATGGCGTCAACATCGTGCTGACGACCGGTACGGTCACCTCGGCCCAGGTCGTCGACGAGCGGCTCGGCGACCGCATCATTCACCAATATGTGCCACTCGATCTGAAGCCGGCGGTCAGCCGCTTCCTCGATCACTGGAAACCCGATCTGGCGATCATCGCCGAATCCGAGATATGGCCGATGACCATCCTCGAACTTGGTGCCCGCCACGTGCCGCAGGTGCTGGTCAATGGCCGGCTCTCCGATCGCTCCTTCATGTCTTGGAAGAAGCGGGCCAACATCGCCGAGGCCCTGTTCGAGAATCTGGCCCATGTCGTTGCCCAGTCCGACGTCGACGGCGAGCGTTTTCGGGCGCTCGGCGCCCGGCCGGTCACGGTGTCGGGCAATCTCAAGGTCGACACCAACCCGCCGCCGGTCGACTTGCGAGCGCTTGGCACATTGCAGCGGCAGATCGGCGATCGGCCGACCTGGGCGGCGATCTCGACCCATGATGGCGAGGAAGTGGTCGCCGCGGAAGTTCACGCGACGCTGCACAGGCGTCACCACGGCCTTTTGACGATCGTCGTTCCGCGCCATCCCGATCGGGCCGAAGCCCTTGCCGCGCAGATTTCCGGCATGGGCCTTAAAGTCGCGCGGCGCAGCAAGGGCGACCGTATCGGGGCCGATACCGATATCTTGCTTGGCGATACGATCGGCGAAATGGGCTTGTATCTCCGGTTGACCGAAATCGCTTTCGTCGGCCGCTCGCTGACCTCCGAAGGCGGCCAGAATCCGCTTGAGCCGGCCATGCTCGACACCGCCGTTCTCGCCGGGCGCAACGTGCAGAATTTTCGCGAGGCCTATCAGCGCCTGCTCGACAGCGGCGGCGCCAAGCTGGTGCGCGACCGCGACATGCTGGCCGGCGCCGTCAATTTCCTCCTGACCAACGAAGTGGCGCGCCACGAGATGATGGCGGCGGGGATCGCGACTGTCGAAGAGATGCGCGGCGCACTGGCACGCACGCTCAAATCGCTCGAACCCTATATCCAGCCGCTGGTGGTCAAGGCGCGCCTGAAGGGCGCCAACGGGCGTTAGAATGGCCTCCGAAGCACCGCCATTCTGGTGGGAAGAGCCGGACTGGAAGGTCCTGGCGCTGTCGCCGCTGTCGGCTGTCTACGCGCTGGTTGCCGGTCGCGGCATGCGGCGGGCCCGGCGCGAGAAGATCCAGGCGCCGGTTCTGTGTATCGGCAATTTCACCGTCGGCGGCACCGGCAAGACGCCGGTGGCGATCGCGCTCGCCCAACAGGCCAAGCGCATGCATCTGAAGCCCGGGTTCCTGTCGCGCGGCCATGGCGGTTCCTTCGCCGAGCCGCATGTCGTCGATGTCAGCCATGACAGCGCCAGGCATGTCGGCGACGAACCGCTGCTGCTGGCCGAACATGCCCCGGTGGCGGTGACGCCGAACCGTGCCGCTGGCGCCCGGCTGCTGCTGGAAAAACACGGTTGCGATTTCCTGATTATGGACGACGGCTTCCAGAGCGCGCGCATCCACATCGATTATGCGCTGGTCGTGGTCGATGCCCGCTACGGGATCGGCAATGGCCGCGTCATCCCGGGCGGTCCACTCAGGGCCAAGATCGTCGACCAGCTGGTTTTCACCAGCGGGCTGCTGAAGATGGGCGAGGGCACGGCCGCCGACGCCGTGGTCCGCCGAGCCGCGCGTGCCGGCCGGCCGATCTTCGAGGCCCACACGGAGCCGAGCAGCACGGCCGGGCTTGCCGGAAAGCGGTTCCTGGCCTTTGCCGGCATCGGTCATCCCGAAAAGTTCTTCGACACGGTGCGTGACGCCGACGGCGAAGTGGTCCTGTCCAGGCCCTTCCCGGACCATCACTTCTACGCCGAGGACGAGCTTGCCGAACTGGCCGCGACGGCACGCGCCGAAGGCCTTGGCCTGATCACCACCGCCAAGGACGCCGCCCGGCTGCGTCACGGCGCCCCGCAGGACTTTCTCGACCGTCTCGACGTGCTGGAAATCGACACGGTGTTCGAGCTTGATCACGTGCCCCAACGCATCATCGAGGAAACGCTCGATGCTTGGCGGCAGCGCAAGCTGAGAAACTGAAGCTTCAGAAGGTGCGTAGCGGTTTTCCGTCCGGAATTGCGTAAAAACAAAGAAGTAGAGCAGTCAGATTCTATCAAACGCTGAGCCGCTCTAATATTAGGGAAAACTGTGGGCGGGCGATCGCACACATGCGGTCACCTTGGGATTGAAGCGTGGCATGATCTCGTTCTGACCCTTTCAAAAGAGGGGCTGGCGTGAAGGCAGAGCCGCTGACGCCGATGTGACGTTAACGTTACGGTTAGTCATAGAGTATTTGTTTGGCGGTGGCCAACTTAGGATACAGTGATAGTTCCATCGTCAGGGCCACTTACGATCGTTTCATCCGAGGAATTTTTCGTTATCTGAACGTAGTATTCTCCGGCTACGGCGCCAAACTCTGCTTTAATCCTGAAATTTATTTCAGTTGCATTCTCAATAATTATGTAGTCATCGTATAATGATAAAAAATCCGTGCTTTCTAGAGTCTCTCCGTAAATAAACTGAATTACGAAGTCCTCAGCGACTTCAAACCAATCTCTGGACACTGTCACACCAACCGTAACAGGATCTTTTCCTCTTACGGTATTCCCCTCAGGTGTAGCGACGTTCACTATATCTATTGCCATGGTCCACCTCCTCTGGCGTTCTCAATACAACCGGAGACATTATCTCCTTGTTCTACGCAATTCCGGACGGAAAACCGCCCTCACTTTTCCCGGAAACTGCCTTAGTCCGAATCGCCGCGCCCGCCGCGGTTCATGGCGCCACCGGACCGTCCCATCGCACCGCCGGACCTGCCCATGGCGCCGCCAGATCGCCCCATCGCGCCGCCGGATCTGCCCATTGCTCCACCCGATCGACCAAACGAACGCGGGTCCAGCTCTGCACTCAACAGGACATCTTCGAGCGTTCCGGTGTCGAGCTCCAGCCGCATTGTCAGGTCACTCTTGTCGTAGACCCAGACCTGCATTCCGCGCGCGAACGAGCCTATCTGCGATGACAGTCCGGTATAGGCAGGGTCGCTTGGGCCACGGCTCATGACCTTGAGGTCGGTGTCTGCCGGGGCTGGATAATCAACGACGGTGCCCGGCCCATGCACGAGAAGTATGGTCGGTCGGGCTAACTCGTAGAACTGCGCTTCGAAGGTGAACGCATAGATCCTCGCCAACAGGCTACCCGAGGCGTCAATCTGGTTCTGCAGGAATCTGTTGTTGCCAGGTCTTGGAGGCCGGCCCCCATCGATTCTCTTCTTAAGCTTCAAATCTTCAAGAACTCTACCGAACAAGTGTATGGCCGAGGTATTTAGAATGGTTTCAAGTATCATGGATCACCCTATCTTCTGCATGCTGATCAAAGCTCGGCGCCACTTCTGGACATCCAATATTTCTCGAAATAGCTCATACCCGGCAGACGTGCCTGGTCTCGTGGACGAGCGATTCGACCTTCATGAACATGGCTCTTTCGGTTTGGCTTCGTCAGGCGAGGCCCGGCACGGTAGCGAAAAATCCCTCTCCGCTCGAAATCCCGGAAGATGATCCTTGATAGTTCTCCTCCGGTCATGTTGTCGTCGACCGCGAGCATCGTTCTCGCCACGTTGCCGTAGTCCAGGAAATCCGGGGCGAGAGCCCACAGCGTCTTGGCGAGATAGCTACCCATGATATCCCGCGCGTCGAGCAGCGCTTCGACGAAACCTTCTGGATCGCGAGCGAAATCGCGGTCAAAGACTTCCTGGACTGGCAGCTCCGCAGCTGGGTCGATCTCGGCGAGGTCGGCAAGATCTTCTGCCTCCGGAGAGATCAGCCCTCGAGCCACCAAGCTCTCATGAAAGACATCGACCAGAATGTCGAAGAAAGCGCCCGTGAGAGGTTGTGACAGCGCATGCTCGTCGGTCCAGCCGTCCGCAAAATCGGCCATCGTCAGTTTATTGTTGGCCTCGCGTATCTGGCGGTGCGGCGAGAACTCCGAGAAGCGAGAGAGTTGGTTGGCGATGTAGAGATTCCCACGCGTCTCCGTCAGAACATTTTCGATCACGGAGGGAAAATGCATGGCCGCAATCAACGAAACGCAGTCAGAAAAGGCCTCCTGAAAGCCCAGATATTCGGGGAGCTCAGCTCCCGGGTCGGGTATGCCGAGGACGCTATAGACGAACGCATGGCCAACCTCGTGCGCGATAATATCGAAGTCGAGGCTGAAGGGGAGCGCGCGTCCGTCTTTCACGAATTGGCTGCCGAGCTCGAGGAAGCCGTAGCCGTATTGGGCGTTATCCCAACCCGGCAGGATCGAGATTTCCAGGCGGTCGTAGTGGTCGCGGAAATGCCAGATGAGCGGTTGGCCGATGTAACGCTCCCAAACGTCGAGCGTGAAGCGCACGCAACCGAACGCGTGTGCTGCTTCGAAGCCGGGCGTAGAGGGCCGATAGTGATCAAAATTGCCGTCCTCGTCGGGAACGGCCGGATCTAGGATCGCCCGCGTCCAAGGCGGCAGAGAAATCAAGGGCGTGCCCAAGGGTCCGTGGTTGACGCCATAGGGCCGTGTCTTGTCGACCGGCTCGACGACATACATACGATCGTCGGATGGGCCAGGTCCGACGCTGCCTAGCGGGGACGAAACCGTAATGATCTCGGGGCTTGACGTAGGGTCTTCGAACGGAGGCTGAACGAACAACCTGAACCGGGTACCCATTCCCCACCTCTCGGTTATATTAGTAACATAACATAGTATCCGTGGGCTGGCGAGGGCGTTTGTTGTCGGGTAGAACTTCCGAAGGACGGTTCATGAGTATCGGCAATAAAATTGCCTCAAGAACAATGCGTATCGCTACTGCAGGAGCTGGAGCAACTTCTGGTAGCGAGGATGACCGCGAACAGAGGCGAAATCGGAATCGTTCTTGAACCAGAGTCTCATCTCGGCGCCAGCCTGCGGCAACCATGCTTCCAAAAGGTCAATCGAGCGTTCGAACTCCCCCAGCAACGCATAGGTACAAGCGGCGTTGTATTGGGTGTTCATATCGCTAGGGTCGATCGCCAGAGACCGGTCAAGCCACTTCGCTGCCCTATCGCGTTCACCAAGGAAGGCCAGCACGATAGCCCCCAGGCAGGCACAATTGGCGTTCTCCGGATGCAGACGGAGTTCCTCTTCAGCTCTCTCCAATGCGATCCGCGCATAAAGCTCGGCGTCGTTCTGTTGGCCGAGAGTGCGGAAGACGTTCACCAGCATGACCGGTGCGCCGTAGTCGGTCGGTTTGATCTCCATCGCGCGCATGAAGTATGTCGCGGCGAGCTCGAACTGGCCGCCAGTTACGCAGAACTCGGCATAGTACCGGTAGGCCTCGTGGCAATTGGGATCGAGCGCGAGAGCCTGTTCGAACGCCGCCGCGACGTCGGAACGGCGGCCGGCGAGCGACAGGGCAAAGCCTCTGGCCGAATGCGCCTCGGCCAAATTCGGGTCCAGAGCCAGGGCCTTGTCCGCGGTCGCGAGAATGTCGTCCACTTGGATCGGTGAGCCGAACATCGACTGAAGGCGTACGTCACTGACCGCCAAGCCCGCATATGCGCGGGCATATCCCGGATCGAGCTCAATGGCCCTGATATAACTTTGTCTGGCCATCAGGTGGTTCGCTCTGGTGGCGATGTGGCTGTAATCGCGCCCTCGAAGATAATGCGTATAGGCTTCCACATTGTCCGTCGGCGCCTGCTCAATAGCCCTCTTCTCCTCGGGCAGGAGCCTGACCCTGAGCTGCGCCACGACCGCCTTGGCGATTTCGTCCTGCACAGCGAAAATGTCGGTGAGGTCGCGGTCGTAGCGGGCAGCCCAGACGTGTCCGTCCGTGGCGCCCTCGATCAGCTCGGCATTGATCCTGACCCGGTTTCCCGCCTTGCGGACGCTGCCCTCGACAATATAGCCAACGCCAAGCTCCCTGGCGATGCGTTCCATCTTGTCGGTCCTCCCCTTGAAGGCGAAGACCGTATTGCGGCTGAGTACGAACAGGCCGGAAACGTTCGAGAGGTCGGTTATGATATCTTCGGTGATGCCGTCGCTGAAATACTGCTGGTCGGGATCATTGCTCAGATTGGCGAAGGGTAGGATCGCCACCGACGGCTTGTCCGACCGCGGCAGCGTCTGGACGCTCCTGGCCGCGATATGCGTCTCGACATTGACGCCCTGGCCCAAGTTGGCGAAATAGACGTGCACCGGCTGAGCAATGTTCTTGACGGTCCTGTCGCCCTGATCGGCGAAGTCGACGCCCAGCTTGTTGCCGACCGCATGGCGAACCGCTTCCGAGCAGGCGATGCCGCCGGGTATCGCGAGGCCCTGGAGCCGCACCGCAAGGTTGACGCCGTCGCCATGGAAATCATCACCGTCGACGATGATGTCGCCAAGGTTGATACCCATGCGAAACTTGAAATGCCGGTCCTCAGGGATGCCGGCATTTCGCTCGGACATGCCGCGTTGGATCTCAACCGCGCAGCGCGCAGCATTGATTACGCTGCCGAACTCCATCAGGAAGCCGTCACCCATTACCTTAAAGATGCGCCCACCGTGCTTGGTGACGGTCGGATCGAAGAACTCCCGCCGATGCTGTCGAAGGAGATTGAGCGTGTGCTCTTCGTCGACCTCCATAAGACGGCTATAGCCGACCACATCCGCAGCCAGGATCGCCGCCAGCCGACGCTCAACATGCTCCTCGGACATGTCGTCTCCTGAAATCGCGGACAATGGTTCCGCCTGATTTAGTTTACCTGATTTACCTGCCCGGCGCCAACGCGGCTGGAATGGTCGCTCGCGCCGGTCCGATACGCGACTGTCCGAGTATAACAGGCACTTCCCGGAAATGGCGGGCTGGCGCGAGCTGGCCGTTGACGGTGATCGTCAGATGGGGCCGATCCTCACCTGCGTCTGACCGACGGAATAATATCTAACTCCGTTTGCGCAACTCCGGATGCACCTCGATTTCGCGGCGCAGCGATGCGGTGGCGTTCACGTAGGGTTCCTGCCTGGCGACGCTCCAGTATTTCAGCTCGTCCAACGGGATGTTTTCGCCCGTCACCGCGCAGCGCACGAACGAGCCCGGGCTGGTGACCTGGAAATCGCCATCGAGATAGCGGATGCGGGCTTCCTTGCCGCCCGGGCCTTCGAAACGGTTCATCATGCAACGGCACTTGAGTTCATCGGGATTCAATCGCCATAAATCGTGGGCAAGGTCAAGCTTGGCGCAATGCTCATATAATATTGCGGTATGGCACAATGGTTGTCAGGAAGCGCCATGGACATCGCCAATGCCAGTATGACGTCTTTGCTGAAAGAAGCGCTCATTCCCGGGCCGGTGCCTTCGCCCAGGGCCGATCCCGCGACCGCGGCTCTGGTCAAAGCGCTCGTCCAGCCGGCGGCGCCCGCGATGGTGCAATCGGCGCAGTTCGCCGCCCAGGCGCTGCAAGGCTCGCTACCGCGGCCGGCCGGTCAAACCTCGCAACGCCTGTCCTCCCCCGAGATCGAGGATGCCTACCGGGCCGTCATGGAACCTGACGCCGCCACCCACCATGCATTGGCACGAGCCTCGACGGGTGGGGCAGGGACGGACACCGATCAGGCTTCGCGCGGCTTCGCTCCGCCGCGGATAACGGCCAACGACAGCACCCCCAAACTCGCGGCGCCGCCGGCCCTATCCACATTCTCGCCGGCCGTCGCTTCGGCCGCGGTGCTGGTCGCGGCCAATGTCAACGCGCCGCAACCGCGCGGCGCCTCCATCCGTCCAGCGGGCCATGCTCCCCGATCCGAGCCAGTTCCGTCGTCGCTGTGGACGATATCGATCGTGACGGCCATCGTCTCGGCCGCAACCACCACGATCGTGCTTTTGCTGTTCCGTTAAGCGAGTATCACGCGATTTCCAGCAGCGGCCGTCACGTATTCTCCGAGATGCGTCAGAGCCTAATCCTCATCCTGCAGGAAAGCTTCCAGCCTTGCCGAAGCAAGCCCGGCCTGTTCGGCAATGCGCCTGGCGAGATCCGCGGCGGCCGCGCGCGGCCGGCCCACCGGACGATCCAGCCAGTAGGAAACGGGATTGAGCACGGTGCGATCGTCAACGGCGACGAGGCGGCCGGACTGTATCTGGTGCTCGGTGAGCGGCGGCCGCGCCAGCGCGATGCCGAGGCCATGAGCCGCTGCATCGAGCACCAGATTGTAATCCTCGAAACGACGGTCTTGCGGGCGCGGCCGGTAGTCCATGTCCTGCGCGGCCAACCAGGCGCGCCAGCCCGAAGCGTCGGAATCGTTGATCAGCGGGAATTTGAGCAGCCGGGCTGGATCGCCGCTGCCGATCTCCCGTGCGAGGCCCGGCGAGGCGATCGGGAAGAGATATTCTTCGAACAGTTGCACCGAGACACGGCCCGGGATGCGGCCGCGACCGCAGCGCACCGACAGATCGATGCCTTCGTCGGCGAGATCGGCCTGGCGGTCGTCGACATCGAGCACGATGCGCAGGCGGGTGGGATCGTTCTCCAGCGCCGCCATGCGCGGCATCAGCCACAGGCCGCTCACCGAAGGAATGGAGGCCAGGCGCACCACCGCGGTGCCGCGCGGCTCCACCCACCGGTCGGAATTGACCGAGATCAGCGCGAAGGCTTCGGTGGTCCTGAGATGCAGGCGATTGCCTTCGTTGGTCAGCGTCACGCCGCGCGCGCCGCGCTCGAAAACCTTCAGGCCAAGCCAGTCTTCGAGTTTGGCGACCTGCCGGCTGACCGCGCCATGTGTGAGGTTGAGTTTTTCGGCGGCGGCCGAGAAGCTCCCCGTGCGCGCCGCCGCGTCGAAAGCGCGCAACGTCTCCAAGGGCAGCATACTGTTCGAGCTGTGATCCATGCTCACAGGTGACCCTCGATTTGGTCGTTTGTCAATTGACCTGGAAAGGCGTTTCCTGCTCCCGAGACCTGAAGAATCCGAGGCACTGGGATGAGCATGACGACAGGCACGTTGAATTCGACACAGCGGGTGGACACCACGGCCGCCATTGCCGTGGCGCTGACGGTGATCGGCTGGGCCTCCGCCTTCCCGGCGATCCGGGCCGGGCTCGCCGCCTTTCAGCCGCTGGAGCTTGGCGCCCTGCGCTTTGCCATCGCCGCCGTGCCGGCGGCGATCTTCCTTGCCGTCAAGCGTCCGGCTCTGCCCAGGATTGGCGATCTCTGGCGCTTCGCCTTTGGCGGCGCCATTTTCGTCGCGCTCTACACGGCGATGCTCAATTTTGGCGAACTGACGGTCTCGGCCGGAGCGGCGGGCTTCATCATCAATGTCAGTCCCATCTTTACCGCCATCATGGCAATGGCGCTGCTCGGCGAGCGCTTCTCCGGCCTGGCCTGGATCGGCACGGTCATCTCCTTCGCCGGCATCGGCATCATCGCCGTCGCCGACGGGCATGGCCTTCATTTCAATGCCGGCGCGCTGCTGGTACTTGGCTCGGCCCTCTGCTCGGCCGTCAACACCATCGTCCAGAAGCCGCTGTTTGCCCGTCATCATCCGCTGACGATCGCGGCGTCCAACATGGTGCTCGGCGCGCTCTGCCTGGCGCCCTTCCTGCCCACCGCTCTGCAGCAGGCCGCTGTCGCCAACACTGCCGGCGTCGGCGCCGTCATCTATCTCGGCATCGTGCCGAGCCTGGTTGCCTATGCGGCGTGGGCAACCGCGCTGTCGCGCCTGCCGGCGGCGCGTGCCTCGAACTTCCTCTATCTGGTCTCGCCGATGTCGGCCCTGATCGGCTTCTTCTGGCTGGGCGAGGTGCCGACGCTGCTCGGCATCCTCGGCGGCGCGCTGGCGCTCGGCGGTGTCATCGTGGTGAATTTGAAACGCTGATTCAAAAGCTTGCGATCTTTCCCTGACTCGTGTCGGGAACCACCGATTTCATCGCCAGTTGACGGCTGCCGCAAGGCAAGGCAACTGTCACTCGGTCTTGGCGGATGGTCGTCGCGGGCGCTGCGAGGTCGGGATGGGAAGACGTTTTATCTCAACGGTCGTTTGCTTGTTGCTGCTTAACGCGAAAGCCGTCGCGGGTTGGTACCACGTGGAAAACTACGAGGGTTTCCTCGGGCCGTCTCCCATCCATTTCTCCATACAGACATATGATAGCTTAGGCAGCGCGCCAAAGGTCGATGGAAGCTACTTCTACGACGCGAAGCAGAGCCCGATTGCGCTGTATGGCACGGTCACCGGCACCAAGTTCGTGCTTTGCGAGATTTCAGACGACAAGGAATTCTATCGGATAGTTGTGCAGGGGCCGAGACCCGCTGTGGATACCACAAGCTGCCCATTCTCCCTCGACCTCAATGGAAACGCTGTGACCGGAAGCTGGAGCAGGGGCACGGATAGATATCCCGTCACCCTCAAGAAAATAGCGAGCCTGGATGACACCGGCGAGGCGAAGATCGACGGCACCGTCGAGATTTCCTTCTGGGCGCAGACAGCCACCGACAGGTTTTCGGGAATTTACACGAATACCAGCGCCGGCCTTTGCATGGAAAAAATGCGTATCATCAAAAAGAGCAGCCGCAAGGTTGTCCAGGAAATTACCTTCGCCGATGATGATGCGTGCAGTGCCGGCATGCTGATGACGACCATCTATATGAACGTCGAGAAATGGGTGGAGCGAGGCAAGGACGTCATTTCCGTGAATTTTCGAGGCGGTGGCGCCGGAACCGCGGTCGATTACGTCTTCAATTCACGGACAAGGAAATATCAGCGGAGGAAATGAGGGCTGGCCGCCGGGCAGCCGTTTCACCGCCGTCCGAACAGCCGCTCGATGTCGGCCAGCTTCAGCTCGATATAGGTCGGGCGGCCATGGTTGCAGGTGCCGGAACCCGGCGTCGCCTCCATCTGGCGCAGCAGGGCGTTCATCTCCTCGGCCTTGAGCAGCCGCCCGGAGCGCACCGAGCCATGGCAGGCCATGGTGGCGGCGATCTTGTCCAGCCGTTCCTTGAGCGTCTCGACCGTATCGTTGTCGGCAATCTCGTCGGCAAGGTCGCGGACCAATTGCTGGACGTTGGTCTCGCCGAGCATCGACGGCGTCTCGCGCACGGCGACCGCACCCGGTCCGAAACGCTCGATGCCGAGGCCGAAGCGGGCGAGCGTTTCGGAATGCACGGCCAGCCGCTCGGCGTCCTCCTCCGGCAGGTCGATAATCTCGGGCAGAAGCAGCATCTGTGACGGCACCGGCCGCGCGTGCAGCGCGTTCTTCAGCGCCTCGTAAACCAGCCGCTCATGGGCCGCGTGCTGGTCCACGATGATGAGCGAATCCCTGGTCTGGGCGACGATATAGTTCTCATGCACCTGCGCGCGCGCGGCCCCCAGCACCGCGCCGAGCAGCGTCTCCGCCGCCTCGCTCTGCCCGGCGCGCGCATCGGCGCTGGCAAGCGGGCCGGCATCGAACGCGGCTTGCTCATTTTCGCCAAATCCGCCCTGTCTTGCGCCGGTGCGTTCAAAGCCCGGGCTTTCGAATTGCATGTCGAGCGGCCGCTGCGGCGAGCGCGCGGGATCGAAGCCGGCGGCGCCTGAAGCGCGATAGGCCGCGTCGTAGCTGCGATGGCCATTGGCCGGGCCGGGATGCGCATAGGACGGGCTGCCCGGCCGGAACGCTGCCATCATGCCGGCGGCGCCGGTGGTGGCCGAGCGGATGCCGGCATCGGCCAATGCCTGCCGGATCGCGCCGACGATCAGCCCGCGCACGAGGCCCGGATCGCGGAAGCGGACATCGGCTTTGGCCGGATGGACGTTGACGTCGACGATGGCCGGATCGAGCGAAAGAAACAGTACCGTCACCGCGTGGCGGTCGCGCGGCAGGACGTCGGCGAAGGCGCCGCGGATCGCTCCGGCGATCAGCTTGTCGCGCACCGGGCGGCCGTTGACATAGGCATATTGCTGCAATGCGTTGGCGCGGGTGAAGGAGGGGATCGACACATGGCCGGTCAGGTGCACGCCTTCGCGCATCGCGTCGATGGCAATGGAATTGTCGGGAAAGTCGGCGCCCATCACCTGCGCGACCCGGCGCAGGCTGCCGTCCGCGCTGTCATCGGTAGCCGGCAGTTCCAGAGTCGTGCGGTCGGAACCGGCCAGCGTGAAACGCACCGTGGGGAAGGCGATGGCGATGCGCTTGACGATGTCGCTGATGGCCGAGCTTTCGGCGCGTTCGCCCTTCATGAATTTCAGCCGTGCCGGCGTGGCGAAGAACAGGTCGCGCACCTCGACCGTGGTGCCGCGATTGGCCGCCGCCGGCTTGATTGGCAGGACGCGGCCGCCCTCGATGCCGATCTCTGCGGCGCTGTCGCTAGAGGCCGTGCGCGAGCGGATCGACAGCCTTGACACCGAGCCGATCGATGGCAGCGCTTCACCGCGAAAGCCGAGCGAACGAATGTCGTTGATATCCTCGGTGAGCTTGGAGGTGCAGTGGCGTGCGATGGCCAGCGCCAGTTCCCGTTCAGGAATGCCGAAGCCGTCATCGGTGACGCGGATCAGGTTCAGCCCGCCGCCCGATGTGACGACTTCTACCTTGCTGGCCCCGGCATCGAGCGCATTCTCGACCAGTTCCTTGACCACGCTCGCCGGACGCTCGATGACTTCGCCGGCGGCGATCTGGTTGATCATCGTTTCGGAAAGCTGGCGGATGGGCATGCTCTGATCTTACACGGATTCGGTGGGCGCGCGCGAGGCCACTTTACGCCTGCGCCAGCAGCCAATCCCTGACCTTGCGCGCATTGTCGCTGAGCTCGCGGTTCTTCGGCCAGATGACGTAGAACGCGGTGCCCGTCTTCATGATGTGGTCCGTCACCGGCACCAGCAGCCCGGTCGACAGCAGCCGCTCGACAAGGTGGCGCCAGCCGAGCGCGATGCCTTGCCCCTCCATGACCGCCTGGATCACAATCGCATAGTCATTGATGCGCAAGCCACGCTCCGCATTACGGAGACTGGCTCCGGCCGATTGGAACCATTCGTCCCAGTTCGGGGCCTCGCGATAGGGCTCTTCCAGATGAATGAGGCGGTGTGTCGCCAGTTGCTCGACGGTCTCGGGCCGGCCGAATTTCGTCAGATAACTGGGACCCGCGACCGGAAAGATCTCTTCGTCGGAGAGCGCTAGCGAGTGGTAGTCCGGCCAGTCACGTGGCACGCCTCCGCGCACGGCAAGCGGAATGCCTTCGGCGATGATGTCGAGATCTCGGTCGCCGGTCTGGATGCGCAGATCGATGCCCGGCAGTTCGTCGCGGAACCGCTGCAGGCGCGGCATCATCCAGAACGAGCCGAAGGCCGTCGAGGCGGCGAGCGTCACATGGCCACCAGTCGCCTGCAGACGCAGGTCCTCCGCCGACTTGCGGATGTGGGAAAGACCGAGCGAGACGTCGGCATGGAAGCGCTCGCCGGCCTCGGTCAGGCTGACCTGGCGGTGGCGGCGCTGGAACAGCGTGGCGCCAAGCTGTTCCTCCAACCCACGCACGGCATAGGAAACCGCGGCCTGCGTCATGCCGAGCTCGCGCCCGGCGGCGGTGAAACTCGACAACCGGCCGGCCGCCTCGAAGACGATCAGGCTGCCGGCGGAGGGCAGGAGGTGGCGAAGGCTTCGCATAAGCTCAGCTTATACAAGAGATCAGGATTTTCCAGCGTCACAGTCGAATTTCACCTCGCTAAGTTGACCGGGATCGAAGGGATGGAGGCTCCATGAACGCACCGGCCACTGAATTGACCGAGCAAACCCATCGCCGTGGTGGTGGCCGTCTCGGGCGCAAGGCGATGAGGAGCGCGCCGATTGCCTCGTTCCCGACCCTGGTGCGCCAGATCCCGGTCTATGAGATCGTTCCCGATGAGGCGGTGGAACTGATCCACGAGGAGTCGCTCAAGATACTCGAAGAAGTGGGCTGCGAATTCCGCGACGACGGAGCCGTCGAGCTCTGGAAGGCGGCTGGCGCCGATGTCAGGGAAACGCGCGTGCGTATCGACCGCGCGCTGCTGATGGAGCTCGTCTCGAAAGTCCCATCCGAATTCACGCTCCATGCGCGCAATCCCGAGCGCACGGTCCGCGTTGGCGGCAAGAACTCGATCTTCGTGCCGATGTATGGCGCGCCCTACATACGCGACCTCGACAACAACAGGCGCTACGGCACGCTTGCCGACCTCAACAATTTCCACAAGCTCGCCTACATGGCGCCGGCGCTGCATTCCTCGAGTTCGGTCATCTGCGAGCCGATGGAAATCGCCGTGCCGAAGCGGCATCTGCACATCATCCATTCGGCGCTGAAACATTCCGACAAGCCGTTCATGGGCATCGTGACGTCCAAGGAGCGCGCCGAGGACACGATGGCGATGGCTGCAATCGTCTTCGGCGAGGAGTTCGTCCGCGAAAACCCGGTGCTGGTGGCGATCACCAACTGCAATTCGCCGCTGGTCTGGGACGCCACCATGATCGACGCGATGCGGGTCTATGCAAGCCACAATCAGCCGCTGATCCTGGCGCCGTTCGCGCTCTGCGGCGCCTCGACCGCGGCGTCGGCCGTCGGCGCGGTGGCGCAGGTCAATGCCGAGGCGCTCGCGGGCGTGGCCCTGACCCAGCTCATCCGTCCCGGTTCGCCCCAGATCTACGGCCAGTTCATGGTCACGGTCGACATGAAGACCGGCGCTCCCATGGGCGGCACGCCGGAGGCCGCCCAGATGATGTATCTGATGGGTGCGCTGGCGCGGAAATACAAACTGCCGTGGCGCACATCGGGCTTTCATGTCGGCTCGAAGCTCAACGATGCCCAGGCTGGCTATGAGGCGAACATGCTGATGCATGCAGCCATCCTCGCCGGCGCCAACTACATCTGGCATTCGGCCGGATGGCTGGAAGCGGGTCTCACTTGCGGTTACTCGAAATTCGCCACCGACTGCGAACAGCTTGTCGGCTGGTACAAATATGCCGGCGGCCTGCCTTTCGAAGATTTCAAGGAAGCGATGGCAGCGATCCGCGAAGTCGGGCCGCAGGGCCATTTCCTCGGCACCCAGCACACGCTCGAGCATTTCGAGAAGGCTTTCTTCATGCCGAGCATCATGGACTTCAACTCCTACGAACAATGGAAGGCGGAAGGGGCGAAGGACCACGACACGCGCGGCCGCGAGAAGGCGCGCAACATGCTTGCCGACTATGAGGAGCCGAAACTCGACGAGGGCATTGCCGACGGTCTCAAGGATTTGATCGCGCGGCGCGAGGAAAAACTGCCTGACAGCGTTAGTTGAAAAAGCAGGCAAAGACCTCACGGGAACAACAAGGGGAGAATGACATGACGATTTTCAGAAGCAACGGCGACCGTGTGCCGCCCGCTATCGAAGCGATGGCGGCGGAAGCGAAGGCGGGTCGCATGGACCGGCGCGAGTTCCTGGCGCTGGCCAGCGCGCTTGGTGCGTCGACGGCATTTGCCTATGGCATGATCGGCCTCGCCGCGCCGACGCAAGCTGTGGCCGAGGAACCGAAGAAGGGCGGGACGCTGCACGTCTCGATGGCGGTGAAAGCGCAGAAGGATCCGCGCACTTACGATTGGGTGGAACTGGCCAATGTCTCGCGTTGCTGGCTGGAGCCGCTGGTGCGCTACACCAGGCAATTCACCTTCGAGCCGGTGCTGCTCGAAAGCTGGGACATCAACGACGACGCCACCGAATACACGCTGCATGTGCGCAAGGGCGTCGCCTGGAACAATGGCGATGCCTTCAGCGCCGATGACGTGGTGCACAATGTGACGCGCTGGTGCGAGAAGGGCGTCGCCGGCAACTCGATGGCGGCCCGCGTCGGTGCGCTGATCGATGCCAAGACCGGCAAGGCCAGGGACGGCGCCATCACCAAGGTCGACGACAACACGGTCAAGCTGAAGCTCAGCGAGCCCGATATTTCGCTCATTCCCAATTTCACCGATTATCCGGCGCTCATCGTGCACCGCAATTTCGACGCCGATGGCGCCGACCCGATCAAGAAGCCGATCGGCACGGGAGCGTTTGAGTTGGTCTCTTACGACGTCGGCCAGAAGGCGGTGGTCAAGCGCCGCGAGAACGGCAAATGGTGGGGCGGCGAGGCGCCACTCGACGGTATCGAATTCATCGACTACGGCACCGATTTCAACGCCACGGTGAACGCGTTCGATTCCGGTGAAATCGACCTCAATTTCGAGTCGCCCGCCGACTTCATCGACATTCTCGACAAGATGGGGCTGCAGAAGTCTGAGGTCGCGACCGCCACCACGCTGGTTGCCCGCACCAACATCACGCACAAGCCATACGACGATCAGCGCGTTCGCAATGCGCTGCAGATGGCGGTCGACAACAACGCGGTGCTGCAGCTCGGCTACAACGGCCGCGGCACGGTCGGCGAGAACCACCATGTCAGCCCGATCCATCCCGAATACTATGCCCTGCCCAAGAAGGAGCGCGACGCCGCCGTCGCCAAGAAGCTGATGGCGGACGCCGGGCAGGCCGACTTCGAGCACGAGCTGATCACCATCGAGGACGACTGGCAGAAGAACACCGGCGACGCGATCGCCGGCCAGCTGCGTGACGCCGGCATCAAGGTCAAGCGCACGGTGCTGCCGGGCTCGACCTTCTGGAACGACTGGACGAAATACCCCTATTCGATGACCATCTGGTACATGCGCCCGCTCGGTGTCCAGGTGCTGGCGCTGGGATATCGCACCGGCGAGGCGTGGAACGAATCGGCCTATTCCAATCCCGATTTCGACGCCAAGCTCAAGCAGGCGCTCTCGCTGATCGACGTCGCCAAGCGCAAGGAGGTGATGAAGGATGTCGAGCAGATCCTGCAGGACTCCGGCGTCATCATCCAGCCGTTCTGGCAGAAGCTCTACAGCCACACGAACAAGAAGGTGAAGAACTACGGCGTCCACCAGACCTTCGAGATGGACCTCCAGAACGTCTGGCTGGACGCCTGACGCCAGAAGTTCAGCCACACAGCGCCGGCGCTCCCTTGCGCCGGCGCAATGCCGCCGATGGGGAGAGAATTTGCATGTCCGGGCGGGTCTTCAAACGTTTGTTCGAGCCGGCCACCTTGCGTGGCAAAACATTGCGCAACAGGATCGTGTTTGGAGCCCATACGGCGAACATGGCCGAGAACGGGCTGCCGACCGAACGCCATGTCGGCTACTACGCCGAACGCGCCATCGGCGGGGCCGGCATGATCGTGGTCGAGCCGATGCCCGTGCATCAGGCCGCCGTGCTTACCCGTGGCAATTTCAGCCCGTCCGATGACCGCGTCATCCCGTATTTCCGCAAGGTGACGGAGGCGATCCGCGGCAACGGCGCCGTCGCCATCCAGCAGCTCTACCATGTCGGTCAGCACGCGGACGCGGACAACTCGTTTCACCCCGGTTGGTCGCCTTCCGGCCTGCCGAGCTACCACGATTCCGACGGCTCGCATCGGATGTCCGAAGCCGAGATCGAAGAAACGATCGACGGCTTCGTCCAGGCCGCGCGCCGTTGCCACCAGGCCGGCTTCGACGGCGTCGAGGTCTGGGCGGCGTACCATTCGATGCTGGACCAGTTCTGGACACCTTGGTCGAACCGCCGGGACGACCGATGGGGCGGCAGCCTCGAAAACCGCACCCGCATGAGCCGTGAGGTGATGACCAGGATTCGCCGGGAATGCGGCGATGATTTTATCATCGGTCTCGCGATCAATGATGAGCCCGAAGTCGAAGTGGCGCTGAAGCGCGAAGCGCTGGCCGAGATCATCGACCTCCACGACCGCGATGCCTTGATGGACTATGTCACTTGCGGAACGGGTTCCTACTTCGATTTCTACAAGATCATGCCGACCTTTGTTTACCCGGAGAAGCTCGGTGCCGACCTGGCGTCCGTGCTCAAATCCACCGTGCGTCACGCGTTGATCACCGCCGAGAGCCATATCCGCACGCCCGAGAACGCCGAGAGCGTGCTGAGCGAAGGCCGTGCCGATCTCGTTTCCATCGTGCGTGGGCAGATCGCCGATCCGCATCTGGCTGCAAAGGCTGCCGCCGGCCGGCCGCAGGACATTCGCGGCTGCCTGTCCTGCAACCAGATGTGCTGGGGCCGGCGCAGCCGTGACTACTGGATCAGCTGCGTCATCAATCCTTCCGCGGGGCGGGAATGGGAGTGGGGCGGCGACCGCTTTGCTCCGGCCGGCCAGCCGAAGCGCGTACTGGTCGTGGGTGGCGGCCCGGCCGGTCTCGAAGCGGCGCGCGTGGCGGCCGAGCGCGGCCATCGCGTCACGCTGGCCGAGGCATCCGACCGCCTTGGGGGACAGTTCCGTCTTGCCGGACTGCAGCCGCGCCGTGCCCAGATTCTGGACCTGATCGACTGGTATGAGCGCCAGCTCGGCCAGCTCCAGGTCGACATCCGCTACGGGCAGTATGTCGAAGCCGACGATGTCGAGCGCGAGGGCGCCGATCACGTCATCGTCGCGACCGGCTCGATGCCGCCGGACGGCGCTTTCCAGCGGGCCTTGCCGCATTGGGAGAGCATTCCGGGCGACGGTCCGGTGCTCTCGGCCGAAGCGGTGATGGCGCGCGAGGCGAGGCCGGGAAAAAATGTTCTCTTGCTGGACGACGGCGGCAATTGGAAGGGCTGCGGCACCGCCTGGAAACTCGCCGAGGATGGTCACAACGTAACGCTTGTGACACCGGACGCCCTGGTCGGCAAAGAGCTTCAGCGAATGGCCGTCGATGCGCCGCTGCGACGGGCACTCGCCAAGCTGAAAGTGCGGTTTGTGACCGAGAGCGCCGTCGTCCATTGGGACGGCAGGGTGGCCAGGATCGCTTCGCTGCTCGACGGGACCGGGCAGCAGGTCGAGGCCGACGCTTTGGTCTTCGCCGCCACCAGCATGGCGCAGGACAGCCTGTCCATCGAGCTCGAAAGGCGCGGAATTGCGCATACCTCCATCGGCGATTGTACCGCCTCCAGACAGGCGGCATTTGCCATTCATGATGGGCGCAAGGTGGCGCTTGGTCTTTGACCATCGCGAAAGGCGCCATACCAGGCAAGGCATGAACGAGGCTAATGTCTGAATGCGTATCAGGTCAATCAAAGTCTATCAGGTGCTTCTGCCCGTTAAAGGCGGTGCCTACCGGATGGCCAGCGACACCGTGCAGAATTTGGACAGCACGCTGGTTGAAGTCACCACCGAGGATGGACTGTCAGGCTGGGGTGAGACTTGCCCGATCGGCCCTGTTTATCAACCCCAGCATGCTCTGGGCGCGAGAGCGGCAATTGCTGAAATAGCGCCGGGACTCGTCGGCGAGGACACAGCGTCCATGCGCCGCCTCGCCAAACGAATGGACGAACGGCTGAACGGTCACAACTATGCCAAAGCGGCCTTGGACATAGCTCTCCTCGACCTCGCCGGCCAGCGGCTGGGCGTCCCTGTTTCAACACTTCTCGGTGGTGCGCTCACCGATCGCGTGCCGTCATACTACTCGACGACCGTCGGTGCTCCGGACGAGACCGCGCGTATTGCCGCCGACAAGGTCAATGCCGGATATCCACGGCTTCAGATCAAGATCGGCGGGCGGGATCTCGAACAAGACGTCGCCACTGTGCACAAAGTATGGGAGGCGGTTGGCTTCAGGGCCCGCATAGCCGTCGACGCCAATCGCGGCCTGACCGCTGCCGCGGCGCTGCACATCGATCGGCTTTGCCAGGCAATCCCGTTCGTGTTCGAACAGCCTTGCAACACCATGGAGGAAGTCGCTGGTCTCAAAGGGCGCGTTACGCATCCGATCTATCTCGATGAGAGTACCGAGGATTTGAATGCCGTGCTTCGGGCAGTTTCGTCAGGTATCGCCGACGGATTCGGATTGAAGGTCACCCGTCTTGGTGGTCTGACCAAGATGGCCACGGTCCGCGACCTGTGTGCGATACGATCTCTTCCGCACAGCTGCGACGATGCCTGGGGCGGAGACGTCATCGCCGCGGCATGCGTCCACCTCGCCGCTACCGTCGAGCCGAGACGTTTTGAGGGAGCCTGGATCGCGCAGGAGTACATCGAAGGGCATACTGATCCCGCAAACCCGATCGTGATCGAGAACGGGCATATACGCGTCCCGCAGATCCCAGGGCTCGGTGTCAAGCCTGAGCGCTCCCAACTCAACGCGCCGATCGCCACTTTCGGAAACTAAGGATCGTTGGATTTGATCTATGCAAGCAGACGCGCCGCCCGGAGGAGGCTTCATGAGCCGCAAAAAAGCCGATATGCACGATGCGTGGTATTGATTGCCTTCCGCAGTCAAACATTCGGGGAAATCCATGAAACTGCTGCTCGCTGCCATCCTGTCGATTGCCGCACCAGCCGCGGCATTGGCCGGCCCGGCGTCCGACGCCGTGAAGTTCTTCTATGTCCCGCAGGTCAAGTTCGAGGCCGACGCGCAATACCGCGATCGCTTCACCGAGCCGGTGACGAAACTGTTCGACCTCAACGACCAGGCCACCAAGAAGAATCCGGACCAGGTCGCCTGTATCGACTTCGACCCCGGCCTCGACGCGCAGGATTTCGACCAGAAGGCCCTTTCCAAGACACTGAAGCTGTCCGAGACGGTGGAGGGCGATACGGCGCAGGTGGTGGCGAGTTTCAGTCTTTTTCCGGAAGGAGACGATTCGCAGCGCGAAATGCACTGGTCGCTGAAGAAGGTCGACGGCAAGTGGAAGATATCGGACATTGCATCGAAGACCAGCGACTGGACGCTGAGCCAGCTCGAATGCATGGCGGGCCAAGATCCGGAGTGATGCGATGGCCGGTCGCACGCTTCTTTTGTTCTCGGCCGTGTGCCTGCTGGCGGCGGACTTGAACGGCGCGGCCGCTCAGGGGCTGTTGGGCGCGCCGCCGGCAAAAGCTCCGGCCGGGACCGCGCCCGATGACAGCGTGACGCCGCCGGCAACCCCGCCTGGCGGCGCCGCGGAGCCGCCGACCCCACCCGTCGCATCGCCGCCAAGCGAGCCTGCCGCTCCAATCCAGCCGGGGTCGCCGACCGCGGTGGTGCGGCCGTTCTACGATCAGGTCGGCCTGGAGGTCGATCCTGCTCAGCGCGGCCATTTCATCGATCCGGCGAAAGCCGTGCTCGACAAGAGCGATGCCTTGCGCAAATCCGGGCAGGGCGAGTGCCTGGACCCCAACATGGCGCTCGACAATGCGGACTACGACAAGGCCGAGATCGACAAGAGCCTGAAGACGCTCGAAGCGATCAATGGCGACCAGGCCAAGGTGATCGTCGCCTTCGTCGTCGCCGGTAACCCGCACCGCCTCGAATGGAAGTTCAAGAAGGTCGATGGCGAATGGAAGATAGCGGACCTTTTGTCGGTGACCGGCGAATGGGCGCTCAGCCAGTACCAGTGCGAATGATGGCCGAACTAGCCGCGCCCGCGATAGGGGGTGACGCCGGTATCCGGCAGCCAGGCGCCTTCGGGCGGAGCGCCGGTCTGCCAGAACACATCGATCGGAATGCCGCCGCGCGGATACCAATAGCCGCCTATGCGCAACCAGAGCGGCTTGGTCGCGGCCACGATGCGGCGTCCGATCATCACCGTGCAGTCTTCATGGAAGGCGCCATGGTTGCGAAACGAGGTCATGAACAGCTTGAGCGACTTCGATTCCACCAGGGCGGCATCGGGTGCGTAGTCGATGACGATGTGGGCGAAATCCGGCTGTCCGGTCACCGGGCAGAGCGAGGTGAATTCCGGGCAGGTAAAGCGCACGATCGCCGGCGGCCCGTCGCCGCGCGAAAACGGCACGGTTTCCAGGACCGCGGCTTCGGGGCTCTGTGGCGTCTCGACGTGCGTGCCGAGCTGGGTGAGATTTTTGGTATCGATCATATGCGGTTTCCCTTGGATTTGCCGCTCATTAGCACAAATTAAAACGGCAGGAAGACGATGACCAGCAACGACCCGCTTCTCCAACCCTACCAGCTCAAGCATTTGACGCTGAAGAACCGGGTGATGTCGACCAGCCACGAGCCGGCTTACTCGGAGGACGGCATGCCGAAGGAGCGCTACCGGCTCTACCATGCCGAAAAGGCCAAGGGCGGCATGGCGCTGACCATGACCGCCGGCTCGGCGATCGTTTCGCGCGACAGCCCGGCTGCCTTCGGCAATCTGCACGTCTATGACGACCGCATCGTGCCGTGGTTGGCCGAACTCACCGATGCCTGCCATGAGCATGACTGCAAGGTGATGATCCAGATCACCCATCTTGGCCGCCGCACGGGTTGGAACAAGGCCGACTGGCTGCCGGTGCTCTCGGCTTCGCCGGTGCGCGAGCCGGCGCATCGCGCTTTCCCCAAGACCATCGAGGACTGGGACATCGAGCGCATCGTCGCCGACTATGCGTCGGCCGCCCAGCGCTGCCAGGCGGCGGGGCTCGACGGCATCGAGTTCGAATCCTACGGCCATCTGATGGACGGCTTCTGGTCGCCTGCCACCAATCATCGCGATGACGAGTATGGCGGTTCGCTCGACAACCGCCTGCGCTTCACCAACATGGTGCTCGATGCGGTGCGGGCGGCGGTCGGCGAGAAATTCGTCGTCGGCATCCGCATGGTCGCCGACGAGGATTTCGACAAAGGCCTGTCGAAGGAGGAGGGCGTCGAGATCGCCAGGCGGCTGGCCGGCTCCGGCAAGCTCGATTTCCTCAACATCATCCGGGGCTCGATCGAGACCGACGCGGCGCTCACCAAGGTCATTCCGGTGACCGGCATGCGGTCTTCGCCGCATCTCGATTTTGCCGGCGAGGTGAGGGCGGCGACGAAATTCCCGACCTTCCACGCGGCGCGCATTTCCGATGTCGCCACCGCGCGCCATGCGATCGCCACCGGCAAGCTCGACATGGTCGGCATGACACGCGCCCATATCGCGGATCCGCACATCATCAAGAAGGTGATGGAGGGCCGCGAGCACGAGATACGTCCCTGTGTCGGCGCTACCTATTGTCTCGACCGCATCTATGAAGGCGGCGAGGCGCTATGCGTTCACAATGCGGCGACCGGCCGCGAGGCGGATATCCCGCACGTCATTGTCAAGACGGAAGGGCCCAAGCGGAAAGTGGTGGTCGTCGGCGCCGGCGCTGGTGGGCTGGAGGCGGCGCGCGTCGCAGCCGAGCGCGGTCATCAAGTCACGATCCTCGAGGCATCATCACAAGCTGGCGGCCAGGTGCGTCTGGCGACCCAGAATCCGCGCCGCAAGGAATTGATCGGCATCATCGACTGGCGGCTGGCCGAACTCGACCGGCTCGGCGTCGAGATCCGCTATGACACCTGGGCGGAACAGGACGATGTCCTGGCGCTGGCGCCCGACGTCGTGGTGATCGCCACCGGTGGCCTGCCGCAGAACCCGCCGCTGGCCTCCGGCGACAATCTCGTCACCTCGAGCTGGGACATCATGGCCGGCAGCGTCAAGTCGGCCGAAAATGTGCTGCTCTACGACGACAATGGCGGCCATCAGGGCATGGGCGCGGCCGAACTGATTGCCAACAGCGGCTCGAAGCTGGAACTGGTTTCGCCGGAACGCTTCTTCGCCCCCGAAATGGGCGGCATGAACCACGTACCCTATGTCAGGGCCTTCCAGGAAAAGGGCGTCACCGTCACCATCAATACCCGCCTGCGCTCGGTGCGGCGCGAAGGCAATCAACTGATCGCGGAACTCGCTTCGGATTTCGCCGATGGCTGGCGCGGAGAGCGCAGGGTCGACCAGGTGGTGGTCGAGCACGGCACGGCGCCGCTCGACGATCTGTACCTTTCGCTGAAACCGCTGTCGAAGAACGGTGGTGCGGTCGACTATGAGCGGCTGGTCAACGGCGGCGACATTTTTCCCAAGCGCAACGCGGATGGCGGCTTCGTGCTCTTGCGCATCGGCGACGCGGTTGCCTCGCGCAACATCCACGCCGCCATCTATGATGGGATCAGGTTCGGGATCAGGATTTGATCACGATCAGGTGGCGCGCAACGGCCTTTGCCAGGAGAGCCACCTGCCGCTCTGGTCCGTTGCGCGCCGCGCATGATCGGCTTTCACCGGCCGTGCGATTCTAAAACATCTTGGCGGTCGCCATGCAAAGCACGGTGATGACCAGCAGCCCGCCGGCGATACGTTCGCCCCTGGTCATTTTCGCGCGCAGCACCGTTTGGGTCGCGGCATCGGCGCCGGCAAGCTGCCTGCTGGCGGAGCCCACAAGCGCGCCTTGCACGCCGGCGGCGATCAGCGCCGTCAAAATGCCGAGCGCCAGTACCTTTTCCATCGAGCCAAAAGCACCCTCATGAAAGAAATACCAGAGCAGCAAACCGGTCAGGAAAGCCAAACCGGCCGCGCCCATTTGCGGCCGGAAGAACCGCTCGGCCCGGATGTCCGGATCGCGGCCAACCGCGATGGTTGTGCCGGCCCAGAAGACGCCGGCCATGACGTGCAGGCCGATGACGGCGATATAAACATACTGCATGATCGCATTCCTCTCATTCGCCCGCCGCCTACGCGCCGCAACCCTGTCGCGATGCCATCAATAAGGCAAAATTAGATATCTAATGGTTAGATGTCAATCATGAAGTCAAGTTTCACATTCCCACTGCTTGCTCTACTGTCAGATCATGACACCATTTGACCGCCCGCCGGTCGGCATGAATCTCGGCCGAACCGCCAAGCTTGTCGCCCAGGCCTTCGACGCTGCCTTGGTTGAAGCAGGCGGCACATTGCCGGTCTGGCTCACGCTGCTGTCTGTCAAGTCGAGCGAGCTTGCCAATCAGCGCGAACTCGCCGGCATGATCGGCATCCAGGGCGCGACGCTGACCCATCATCTCAACGCGATGGAAGCGCAGGGCCTGCTGACGCGGCGGCGCGATCCCGTTAACCGCCGGGTTCACCTGGTCGAATTGACGGAGACGGGAGAAGCGCTGTTCGAGACGTTGCGGCAAGCGGCACTCGTCTTCGACAAGCGGCTTCGCAAAGGACTGTCCGACGAGCGTCTGGCGGAATTTGCGCAGGTGCTTGCGGCGTTGCGGAAAAACGTAGAGAGCTAGGAATGCCGGCCTGTTGGCTCAGTCATAGCTCTGGATTGTTCCAAACGCATAGTGGCGTAGTTTCAGCGCAGTGATCAGGCTGGTCAATTTGGTCTTGCCGTCAAAACCGTCCTGAAACATCTCGTCGTGCATGAGCAGGATCAACTTGCCGGGTTTGGCGAAATGGCCATAGCCGAACAAGTGATCGATCTCGCTGACCAGACGGTCGACGCTCTGGACCGGCTCGCCGCTGTCCTTGTGCACCCACTCGTGGTCCCAGCCATAGAGATAAAAGCCGGAAGCGGCGACGAACTCATAGTCGGGATCCTCACGGCCGGCTTGCGCCTGCCCAAGCGAATTGTCGTTCTTCGACATCGAAGGCAGCCGGAACACATCGCGCCCCGGCAAGCGGGCGTGCACAGCCGGTTTCAGGCCCAGCACGGCATTGGCCCTGAGCATGTCTGCGACCACGCCTTCCGTATCGCCATAAAAATGCCGGTAGTGATTGTAGGCGTGACTGTAGCTGTGGTTGCCGATCGTCACCAGCGGCATAGCCTTGGCGCGCCGCACCAACGTCTTGTTGGACGCACTGGCCTCGGCATGCATACCGACCATGAACAGCGTTGCCGGAACCTGCGCGGCCTCCAAGACGTCAAGGATGTTGCTTGTACCGCTCAGCGGACCGTCGTCGAAGGTGAGATAGATGGTGCGATCCGCGCCATGGGCAGGCAACGCCGACATCAACATGGCTGCCAGGGCAAGCCGAAAGAATGTCATGGGGCCGCTATCCCCTCGCGATCAGGACAGGCCGCCATTTCCGCGGCTGCTTGTCAAGGCTGGCCGGGTTACGCCAGGCTTCCCTGCAATACCGTTAGCCTGGCTTTCTTCGGCATGCGGGCGGTCAGCCATTCGAGCGCCTTGTCATGCGGCATCGGGAAGGCGATGGAATAGCCCTGCACCTGGTCGCAGCCGATCGCCATCAGCGAGTCGAGCTCGGCCTCGGTTTCGGCACCCTCGGCGACGATGGAGATGCCCAGCCCCCGGGCAAGTTCAGTGATGGCGCGCACGATCTTGGAGTTGTCGCCATTCTCGTGGATGTTTTGCACGAAGCGACGGTCGATCTTGAGCCTGTCGATCTCGTTGGGATTGACGTGGCTGAGCGAAGCATAGCCGGTGCCGAAATCATCGAGTTCCAGATGCACGCCGGCCGCCCTGATATGACGCAGCTTCGCCGCGATGCCAGTCTTCTCGTCGTCCAGAATGACGGATTCGACGATTTCCAGCGACAGTTTCTGCGGCGGCAGTCCGGCTTTCTCCAGCGTATCGAACAAAAACGCATCGAAATCATGCTCGCGCAACTCGGTACCCGAGACATTGACCGCAAGCCGGCCGAAGGCAATCCCGGCACGGTTCCACTCGGCGGCCTCGTTGATCGCCTTGCTGATCACGATGCGGCCGATCTCCGGCATGAAGCCGCATTTCTCGGCGACCGGGATGAATTCGCCCGGCGAGATCATGCCGCGCTCGGGATGATTCCAGCGCACGAGCGCTTCGATGCCGCTGATGGTGCCGTCGGTCAGCGAGACCTGCGGCTGGAAATAGACCTGGAACGCCTTTTCGGAAATGGCGACCTTGATGTCATGTTCGAGCTGCTTGCGGTAGTCGAGTTCGCGGCGCAGTTCCTCCGAGAAGAACGAGAAGTTGCCGCCCCCCATTTTCTTGGCGGAGTAGAGCGCCAGATCGGCATGGACGAGCAGGTCCTGCGCGTTGTCGGCATCGATCGGATAGACCGCGATGCCGCCGCTGGCGCCCGGAAGAATGGTGGTGCCCTGGAACACGATCGGCTCATTGATATGCACCAGGATGCGCCGTGCCAGCATGTTGATGTCCTCGGTGCTGCCGGCTCCGTTGAGGATCATCACGAATTCGTCGCCGCCGAGCCGCGCGCACAGATCCGACGCGCGGCAGGAATCGCGCATGCGCTGTGCCGTCACGACCAGGACATAGTCGCCGGCGGCGTGGCCCAGCGTATCGTTGATCTGCTTGAAGCGATCGAGGTCGAGCTGGACTACGGCCAGGCGCTCGCGCCGGCGATGCGCGCCCTTGATCAGCGTCTCGAAATGGTCGGTGAGGAAGGTGCGGTTGTGCAGGCCGGTCAGGCCGTCATGCACCGCGATGAAGGCCATCGAATTGCGCGCGTCGACCAACTCACGCGTCTTGCGCAGGATCGCGTTGGACATCGGCCTGAAGATGAACAGCGCCACCAGCAGGATGACGCCGAGTGTGGCGTAGAACAGCGTGCGGTGGAGGGAGAGCAGCTTTTCGGAGCGCTCGTCGGCATCGGCGCTGATGCGCTGGCCGAGCGCGGCATAGCCCGACAGCGTGGCATTGGCGACCGAGGCATCGAGATTGACGCGTTCGGCGCCGCCCTTGTAGCCGCCATTGTCGCCAAGATTGAGCTGCGATTCCAGTGCAGAGACCAGCCGGTCGCCATTGGCGATCAGGCCAACCGAGAAATAGTCGAGATGGAAGGGCTTGGCGAAAAGCACGCTCTGGATCGACTTCGCATCGAGCTTGGCCGGCGATTGCGGATCCGCGCCCGTCTGCTTGAGCAGCAGATCGTAGTTCGTCTCGAACTCCGCCGTGGCCTGCTTCAGCGCGCTGACCAGCGCCGGCTGCTTGTCGCGCGAGGCGGCGCCCGTTGCGTTGGCCAGGAAGACGATGCGCTGCGACAGCGTCTTCTGCGTACCGACGATGTCGAGCAAGGTGTTGTTGTGCTGCTGCGTGGCCATCGTCTGCTGCAGCAGGACGAAGGAGGCCGCGACCATGGCGGCAATGATCAGCAGCGCCAGCCAGTAGCCAGCCTTGATCAGCAGTATGAGCTTGCCTGAAACGGTTTGCACCGGCTGCTGAGACATGTTCGGGGGCGGTCCTCTCGCCAACGGATTTATGCGAGCACCATTGAACTGCAAACGTTAACAGGACTGGAAATCGACGGCCGCCCGGCGCGGACGAGAGGCGGAAAGATCACGAAATGGTTATCGGGTTCTTTCGCGGCCGCCCCGCATTTGAGCATTCGTCGGCCCATGCGTTTCCGGGTGGTCACCTGGGCAATGTCGGAACGTCCCAGCTGATGCTGCCCGGCCACCTGATCCGGTCGCTTTTACGATGGATTTTTTGTGCGGGCGGGACGACAGTCTGCCGACGTCAAACGGGGCCCGATCATGACCGCAGCATTTCTCTCCCATATCGACAGCGAGCTTGCAGGGTTGAAATCCGCCGGGCTCTACAAGTCCGAGCGGGTGATTTCCTCGATGCAGTCGGCTGAGATCGAGGTCGGCGGCGAGAAAGTGCTGAACTTCTGCGCCAACAACTATCTCGGCCTTGCCGACAGCGCGGAGCTGCGCGCCGCGGCCGCGCAGGCGCTCGACCGCTACGGCTACGGCATGGCCTCGGTGCGCTTCATCTGCGGGACGCAGGAAGAACACAAGCAGCTCGAGACGACGATTTCATCGTTCCTCGGCTTGGAGGACACCATCCTCTACGGCTCCTGCTTCGACGCCAATGGCGGCCTGTTCGAGACGCTGCTTGGCGAGGAAGACGCAATCATTTCCGACGCGCTCAATCACGCCTCGATCATCGACGGCGTCCGGCTGTCAAAGGCCAAACGCTTTCGCTACGCCAACAACGACATGGCCGATCTCGAGGCACGCCTGAAGGAAGCCAAGGATTGCCGCTTCCGGCTGATCGCCACCGACGGCGTGTTTTCCATGGACGGCATCATCGCCAATCTCTCAGGCGTCTGCGACCTGGCCGAAAAATACGACGCCATGGTCATGGTGGATGACAGCCATGCGGTCGGCTTCGTCGGCGGAAACGGGCGCGGTTCGCCCGAGCATTGCGGTGTCGAGGGCAGGGTTGACATCATCACGGGCACGCTCGGCAAGGCGCTCGGCGGCGCTTCGGGCGGCTACACCTCGGGCAAGAAGCAGGTGGTCGACTGGCTGCGCCAGCGCTCGCGGCCTTATCTCTTCTCCAACACGCTGATGCCGGCGATCGCCGGCGCCTCGATCAAGGTGTTCGAGCTGATCCGCAATGGCGACGGATTGCGCGAGCGCCTATATGCCAATGCGGCGCGGTTCAGGTCCCAGATGGGCAAGCTTGGCTTCACGCTGGCCGGGGCCGACCATCCGATTATCCCGGTGATGCTGGGCGATGCCACATTGGCGCAGGAGATGGCGGCGCGCATGCTGAAGCGTGGTATCTACGTCATTGGATTCTCATTCCCTGTGGTGCCGAAGGGCCAGGCCCGCATCCGCACCCAGATGTCGGCGGCGCACTCCAGCGCCGACATCGACCGGGCCGTGGAAGCGTTCGGAGCGGTCGGCAGGGAATTGGGCGTGATTTCCTGAAGGGCCGGTAGCGAAAAGCGATTCCGGATCAAGAGATTCAAGGGACAAGAGAATGTCGAACATGATGAAGGCACTGGTGAAGGCCAAGGCCGAACCGGGCATCTGGATGGAAGAGGTTCCGGTGCCGGAGATCGGCCCGAACGATGTGCTGATCAAGATCAAGAAGACCGCGATCTGCGGCACCGATGTCCACATCTACAACTGGGACCAGTGGGCGCAAAAGACGGTTCCTGTGCCGATGGTGACCGGCCACGAATTCGTCGGCACGGTAGCCGACTTTGGTGCCGCGGTCACCGAATACAAGGTCGGCCAGCGGGTGTCGGGCGAGGGACACATCGTCTGCGGCCATTGCCGCAACTGCCGCGCGGGCAGGGGACATCTGTGCCGTAACACGCTCGGCGTCGGCGTCAACCGTCCGGGCGCCTTCGGCGAGTACCTGGCCATTCCCCAGCACAATGTGGTGCCGATCCCCGACGACGTGCCGGACGAGATTGCCGCGATCTTCGATCCCCTGGGCAATGCGGTCCACACGGCGTTGTCCTTCGATCTGGTCGGCGAGGATGTGCTGGTCACCGGCGCCGGACCGATCGGCATCATGGGCGCGCTGGTGGCGCAGTGCGTCGGCGCACGCAAGGTTGTCATCACCGACATCAACCCGGTGCGCCTGGCGCTGGCGAAGAAACTCGGCGTCCAGCATGTCGTCGACGCTTCGCAGGAGAAGCTGCGCGACGTCATGCCAGCACTCGGCATGACTGAAGGTTTCGATGTCGGGTTGGAGATGTCGGGCGCCGCACCTGCCTTCCGCGACATGATCGACACCATGAACAATGGCGGCAAGATCGCCATCCTCGGCATCGCCCCGACTGGTTTCGAGATCGACTGGAACAAGGTCATCTTCAAGATGCTGCACTTGAAGGGCATCTACGGCCGCGAGATGTTCGAGACCTGGTACAAGATGATCGCCCTGGTGCAGGGCCCGCTCGACGTCTCGGCGCTCATCACGCACCGCATCGGCATCGACGATTTCCAGGCCGGCTTCGATGCGATGCGCAGCGGCAGTTCCGGCAAGGTGGTGATGGACTGGTAACGGCGCGCATAGCGCTATCCGGTGAAACGTCTGCGCGAGGCGTCCCCTCTGTCCTGCCGGACAGAGGTGGCGCTGTCCCGCCAGCCTATCCCCATTCTTTCAGCGCTACTTTTCTTCCAACGCCTTCTCCAGCGCCGCCACCCCACGCACAATCGCCGCACGTTCGTCCACG
Source organism: Mesorhizobium sp. B2-4-18 (assembly GCF_006441385.1). Classification (NCBI taxonomy): domain Bacteria; kingdom Pseudomonadati; phylum Pseudomonadota; class Alphaproteobacteria; order Hyphomicrobiales; family Phyllobacteriaceae; genus Mesorhizobium; species Mesorhizobium sp. B2-4-18. The sequence goes on from NZ_VFUW01000016.1 coordinate 77,473, forward strand.
CCAAGTTTCGCCAGCAGTTCCCGCTCGAAATTCTGCGCCAGCGGCACCATCTCGCGATAGGCTGCAAGCCCGGCGTTGGTAAGCGTCAAGTGCTCGACGCGGCGGTCGTTCTCGTCAGGTGTTCGTACCAGCCAGCGCCGCCGTTCTAACTCGGCCACGGCGCGCGAGACCTTGGTCTTGTGCATGGCCGACTGCTCGCCAAGTTCCGTCGCGGTCATCGTGCCGCGCTGTCCCAATCCCGACAACGTGCGCCATTCGGGCCGGGTCAGGCCATGGCGGTCCTTGTAGACCTTCGAGAATTCGCGGCTGACCGCATCTGCAAGGCGGTAGAGCCGGTAGGGCAGAAAGCTTTCGAGTTCGAGAATGTCCATTGCCGCATCCGGGAAAAACGGAAGATTGATAGTTACATTTTCGATGGTTACAGATGAAACCAATTTGGTCAATCCGGGAGGAAGCAATGGCCTTTTCCTATATGCCGGGTTTCGGCAACGACTTCGAAACCGAAACCTTGCCCGGCTCGCTGCCGCAGGGACGCAACTCGCCGCAGCGGCCGGCCTACGGCCTCTATGCCGAGCAGCTTTCAGGCTCGCCCTTCACCGCGCCGCGCGGCACCAATGAGCGCTCCTGGCTCTATCGCATCCGGCCGAGCGTCAAGCACACGGGCAGGTTCAAGGCGGCGAGTTATCCCCTGTGGAAGAGCGCGCCCAATGTCGGCGACCACGAGCTGGCGCTTGGCCAGTACCGCTGGAATCCGGTGCCGATGCCGAAAGAGCCGACCGACTTCATTAACGGTATGCGCACCATCACCACCGCCGGCGACGTGCTTGGCCAGGCCGGCATGGCTGCCCATGTCTATGTCGCCAACCGCTCGATGACCGACGATCATTTCTTCAACGCCGACGGCGAGCTGCTGATCGTGCCGCAGGTGGGCAGCTTGCGCTTCATCACCGAGATGGGCGTCATCGAGCTTCGGCCCGGTGAAATCGCCGTGCTGCCGCGCGGCCTCGTCTTCAAGGTCGAACTGGTCGACGCCGAAGTGCGCGGCTATGTCTGCGAGAATTACGGCGCCAAGCTGACGCTGCCTGACCGCGGCCCGATCGGCGCCAATTGCCTGGCCAACCCGCGCGACTTCAAGACGCCTTGCGCCTGGTTCGAGGAGAAGGAGACGCCGTGCCGGCTGATCGTGAAATGGTGCGGCAATTTTCACGTCACCGAGATCGGCCATTCGCCGCTCGACGTCGTTGCCTGGCATGGCAACTACGCGCCCTATAAATATGATCTGGCGACCTTTTCGCCGGTCGGTGCGCTGCTGTTCGATCACCCCGATCCGTCGATCTTCACCGTGCTGACGGCGCCGAGCGGCGAGGAAGGCACCGCCAACATCGATTTCGTCATCTTCCCGCCGCGCTGGCTGGTGGCGGAAGATACGTTCCGGCCGCCCTGGTACCATCGCAACATCATGAGCGAGTTCATGGGCCTGATCCATGGCCAGTACGACGCCAAGGAGGAAGGTTTTGTCCCCGGCGGCATCAGCCTGCACAATCTGATGCTGGCCCATGGCCCGGATGCGCCTGGCTTCGAAAAAGCCTCGCGCGCGGACCTGAAACCGGTCAAGCTCGACAACACCATGGCCTTCATGTTCGAAACCCGCTTTCCGCAGATGCTGACCCGCTACGGCGCCGAACTCGAAACCCGGCAGGACAATTACATCGATTGCTGGGCCGACCTGAAGAAGCGGTTCAATGGCACGCCCGAGGGCGACTGGTCTTGAGCGGCAAGCCAATGCCGGACCGGCTGGTGCTGCTCGGGTCGAAAGGCGGTCCGGCACTGCGGCCGGGCGGGCCGTGGCCGAGCTCGACGCTGCTCGAAATCGGCGGGCGAGCCATCGTCGTCGATTGCGGGCTCGGCGTGACGCGCGGTCTGGTCGATGCCGGTGTCAGCCTGAAGGCACTCGACCTGATCTTCATCACGCATCTGCATTCCGACCATGTGCTGGAACTCGGGCCGCTGATCCACACCGCATGGACGGCTGGCTTGGCGACGCCGGTCACCGTGTTCGGGCCGCCTGGGCTTGGCCACTACTGGCGGCGCTTTTGTCAGGCGATGGAATTCGACATCGAGATCCGCATCGCCGACGAGGGCCGCCCCGATATTCGCGAGTTGGTCTCTATCGACGAATTCGGCCAAGGGCATGTGGTCGAGGAGCGCGGACTGAAGGTGACGGCACTGCGCGTCGACCATCCGCCGGTGACCGATTGCTTCGCCTTGCGCTTCGAGCATGGGGGAAACAGCGTGGTGTTCTCGGCCGATACTGCTTTCTTTCCGCCGCTGGCCGATTTTGCCGATGGCGCTGCTATCCTCGTCCATGAAGCCATGCTGGAAGAAGGCATCGAGCGGCTGGTTGCCAGAACCGGCAATGGCGCGCGGCTCAGGGAACATCTGCTCGCCAGTCACAGCTTTGCCGAGGAGGCAGGCCGTATCGCCAGCGATGCCGGCGTCAAAAGATTGGTGCTCAATCACCTCATTCCAGCCGACGATACCGAGATCGGCGAGGTCGACTGGATAGCCGCTGTCAGGAAAACATGGGCTGGCGACTTGACGATCGCTCGCGACGGCCTTGTTGTGGAGTTAAGCGGCGCCAAGGCCGCATCAGGAGAGGGAACCGCATGAAGCTTGCCACGCTGAAGGACGGAACACGCGACGGAAAACTCGTCGTCGTTTCGCGCGACCTGACGCAATACACGGACGCCTCGTTCCTGGCGCGGACGCTGCAGGCCGCACTCGACGACTGGCGCAGGATCTCGCCGCATCTCGCGACCATAGCGGAATCGCTGGAGAACAATGCGATGCCGGCGGCCCGTTTTCACGAGCATGACGCGCATTCGCCGCTGCCGCGCGCCTATCAATGGGCCGACGGCTCGGCCTATGTGAACCATGTCGAACTGGTGCGGAAGGCGCGCGGCGTTGAGATGCCGGCAAGCTTCTGGACCGACCCGCTGATCTACCAGGGTGGCTCGGATTCCTTCGTTGCCCCGCGCGATCCGATCCGTCTAGCGGACGAGGCCTTCGGCATCGACATGGAAGCCGAGATCGCCGTCATCGTCGACGATGTGCCGATGGGCGCCAGTCTCGATGAGGCGCGCGCCGCAATCCGGCTGGTCATGCTGGTCAACGATGTCACGCTGCGCGCGCTGACCGGGCCGGAACTGGCCAAGGGATTCGGCTTCTTCCAGTCGAAACCGTCCTCCGCCTTCTCTCCGGTCGCGGTGACGCCGGATGAGCTGGGCGATGCCTGGGACGGCGGCAAGGTCAATCTGCCGCTGCTTGCCGACATCAACGGCAAGCCGTTCGGCCGCGCCGATGCCGGTGTCGACATGACCTTCGATTTTCCGGCGCTGATTGCTCACGCCGCCCGCACAAGGCCGCTGGTATCAGGCACCATCATCGGCTCTGGTACGGTGTCCAACAAACTCGACGGCGGCCCGGGCAAGCCGGTCTCTGCGGGCGGAGCCGGTTATTCCTGCATCGCCGAACTGCGCATGATCGAGACCATTGTGTCAGGCGAGCCCAAGACACCTTTCCTGCGCTTCGGCGACACCGTGCGCATCGAGATGAAGGACAGATCAGGGCATTCGATCTTCGGCGCCATCGAGCAGAAGGTCGAGAAATACCAGCGGTAGGCACAATGAGGTTTGAGTGATGGACCTGCTGGATTATCTGCGTCGCATGGCGAAGAACAATCTCTGGTCGAACGACCGGCTCTATCGCGCCGTGCTTGCGCTGAAGCCCGGTGAATTCGAGGCCGAGCGCACCAACTTTTTCCCGTCGATCAAGGCAACGCTCAACCATGTCCTCGCGGTCGATCATCTCTATCTCGATTTTCTCGAAGACGGCGGCCTCGGTGCGGCTGCCTACGATGACTTCGTGCCTTTCGATGCCGCGCCGGAGCTTTACCTGGCTCAGCTTGCGGCCGACCGGCGGCTGATCGCCTTCTGCGATGGCCTGTCGAAGGCCGATCTCGATCGCAGCGTCGTCACCGACCGGCGCGAGGACGGCATGATCCCGGAAAAGATCGGCGATATCCTGGCGCACGTCTTCCTGCACGACATCCACCATCGGGGCCAGGTGCATGCCATGCTCGCGGGTACCTCCGTAGCGCCGCCGCAGCTCGACGAGTTCCTGCTCGATTATGACGTTAAGTTGAGAACAGCGGAGGTCGAACGGCTGGGATTATGAAACGTCATGCCAGCGCGACGTCATAGAGAGCAAATTGCTTGTCCGCTGTCAGGATGGTGAGATTCTCGACCTGCGCTTGGGCGATCAGCAGCCGGTCGAACGGATCGCCATGGTGGCGGGGAAGGCGGCCGACAACATGCGCATGCTGAAACGTGATGGTCAGCGGCTGGAATTGCATTCTCGGGAGTAGCGCCGGCAGGTCGTCCGGAACGTCGAGTTTGCCGATCGAGCGCTTGATCGCGATTTCCCAAACGCTTGCCGCGCTGGCGTAAACGGTCGCGTCCGATGCAAGGACAGCCCGATGCTCCTCGCTGAGTCGAGGGTCGTCCTTAATAGACCAAAGGATAATTTGCGTATCGGCAAGAAAGGAGCCGGCAGTCATTTGACGTATTCGTCCCATTCGGGACCGAGTTCGTCAAAATCGTCCGCTATCCAAATCTTGCCCTTTAAGGCGCCAATACGGGGCAGGAGATTTTCGCCGAGCGGTGGCACCAGCCGAGCCGCGATCTTGCCGTGACGTGTAAGCACGATCTCTTCGCCAGCTTGCGCACGGCTGATCAGTTCCGACAGTTTTGCCTTGGCTTCTGCAATGGACACATTCATGGGCTCGACCTCTTATGACCAAAATTTAGGTCATAATTAGTCGAGCCGCAAGCGGAGCCGGAGAAATTACTCTGCCGCCTGAACCTTGATCACACCGCGCTTGATCTGGTCCTGCTCGATCGATTCGAACAGCGCGCGGAAATTGCCCTCGCCAAAGCCTTCGTCGCCCTTGCGCTGGATGAACTCGAAGAAGATCGGCCCGATCACGGTCTTCGAAAAGATCTGCAAAAGAATCTTGGTCATGCCGCCGTCGACCACACCTTCGCCGTCGATCAGGATGCCATGCTTCTTCATCCGCTCGATCGGCTCGTCATGGCCGTTCACGCGGTCATACGACATGTCATAGTAGGTCTCGGGCGGGCCGGGCATGAATTTCAGCCCGTTCTCCGCGAGCTTGTCGGTGGCGGCGTAGATCTCGTCGGTTCCCACCGCGATGTGCTGGATGCCTTCGCCATTGTACTTCTTCAGATATTCGGCGATCTGGCTGGTTTCATCCTTGGACTCGTTGAGCGGAATGCGGATCTTGCCGCAGGGCGAGGTGATCGCCCGGCTGACCAGGCCCGTGATCTTGCCGTCGATGTCGAAGAAATGGATCTGCTTGAAACCGAACAAATTGCGGTAGAAATCCCACCATTTGTCCATCTGGCCGCGATAGACGTTGTGGGTCAGGTGGTCGAGGAAATAGAAGCCGACGCCTTGCGGCTTGGGGTCGCGTTCGCCGAGCCACTCGAATTCAGCGTCGTAGGCCGAGCCCTTCTTGCCATAGCTGTCGATGAAATAGAGCAGCGAGCCGCCGATGCCGACGATAGCAGGCACGTCGAGCGCCTTGTCGTCGCCTTCGTAAGGCATGGCGCCCTTCGAGACGGCATGCTCGAAAGCGTGCTTGGCATCGACCATCCGCCAGGCCATCGAGGCAGCACAGGGGCCGTGCTTGTCGGCGAATTTCATCGCATGCGAGCCGGGCTCGGCATTGACGACATAGTTGATGTCGCCCTGGCGCCAGACGGTGATGTCCTTGGTGCGATGCCTGGCTACCGCGACATAACCCATGCGGGTGAACAGCTCGGCCAGCTCCTGCGGCTCCGGATGCGCGAATTCGACGAACTCGAAACCGTCGGTGCCGGCGGGGTTGTCTTTGCTGATCGTGGCGGGCGGGGCGTCGTGCGGGAAAGGACCCATGATATCCTCCGGAAGCTGCTCGGCCTGAAAAGCCGCTCGAAACCATAATAGCGCGGAGCCCACGCACGGTGCTTGCATTTAAACGCTTGAAATGGTGATGTCATGCGCGAACCGTGCATGATGAAGGCAAAAGTCATGGATGACGCGCGCATTGACCAGTTCGACCGCAAGATAATGGCGCTTTTGCAAGGCGACGCGCGGCTCACCAACAACGATCTCTCCGAGCGGGTGAACCTCTCTGCCTCGCAATGCTCGCGCCGCCGCCAACGGTTGGAGGAGGACGGCTACATCAAGGGCTATCGAGCGGTGCTCGACCGCGACAAGCTCGGTTTCTCGCTGGTCAACGTCATCTCGGTGACACTGGCCACCCACAATCGCGACAATGCGCGCCGCTTCGGCGAATTGGTGGCACGGCTGCCCGAGGTGCAGGAGGCTCACGCACTGACCGGCGAGATGGATTACATCCTGAAGGTCGTAACGCCAGACCTCAAATCACTGTCGGAATTCGTCAACGGCGTGCTCCTGCCGCACGAATCCGTGCAGCATGTGAAGACGGCGATCGTGCTGGAGACGCTGAAGGAGACCGGCGCGCTGCCGATTTAACCCTTCGACTGCTGGATCAGCCCGTACAGATTGGTACAGCGGGCGCCGGAGCGGCAATAGGCGAACACCGGGCCGTCGAGTTCGTCGAGTGCCTCGGCCTGGTCGTCGACATTCTCTCGCGTGATCTGGCCGCTGATCACCGGAATGTAGCGAAAGGCGAGGCCAGCGGCCTCGACCGCGGCCTTGAGCGTGTCCGCCGAAGGCTGTCCCGGCTGCTCATCATCAGGCCGGTTGCAGATCACGCTCTTGAAGCCGGCTTCCTTGATGGCGGCAACGTCCTCGGGCTGGATCTGGCCCGAGACCGAATAGTCTTCGCTGATCTGGCGGTATTCCATGGCTCGTATCCTCGCGATCTCTTTGACGGCAGTCTTGCCACTCCGGGAGGGGGGCGGCAATCCGCATCGAAGGAATTCTCTGCCAAATAGACATCGCGCGCCAGAAAATCCAACCGGGCCGATACGGCCCGGCTGGCCGCAGATCAAACTCAGCTGCCGAGAATGGCGCCTTTGATCTGGCGGATGTTGTTGTGCATCATGTCGATATAGGTCGAGCCGGGGCCGTCGGGCTGCGACAGCGCGTCCGAGTAAAGCGTGCCGCCGACCTTGATGCCGGTCTCGCTGGCAATCTGCTCGATCAGGCGAGTGTTGGTGATGTTCTCGACGAAGATGGCCGCGGCCTTGTCCTGCTTGACCTGCTCGACCAACTTGGCGACATCGGCGGCCGACGGCTCGGAATCGGTCGAGATACCTTGCGGGGCGAGGAAGGTCAGGCCGTATTCGTGCTCGAAATAGCCGAAGGCGTCATGCGAGGTGATGACGACGCGCTTTGCTTCGGGGATCGACTGGATCGCCGCCTTCACTTCGCCTTCCAGCGCGTCGAGCTTCTTGGTGTAGGCGGCGGCATTGGTCTGGTAGCTGACGCAGCCGTCGCTGTCGGCCGCACAGAAAGCTTCGGCGATGTTCTTCACATAGATTCTGGCATTGGCGATCGACTGGAAGGCGTGCGGGTCTGTGACCGTCTTGCCGCCGCCGGTGCCGGCGCCTTCGGCCGCGTCGGCTTCGGCGAATTCAGGCTTGAAGTCGATCGGCGTCACTCCCTTGGTCAGCGTGACGATCGAGGCCTTGGTGGCGCTGGCATCGACCAGCCGCTGCAGGAAACCTTCGAAATGCAGGCCGTTGACCAGCACGATGTCGGCCTTCGCCATGGCGACCGCGTCGGCAGGGCTTGGCTCATAGACATGGGCGTCGCCATCCGGCCCGACAATCGTGGTGATCGCGACGCGGTCGCCGCCGACGTTTTTGGCAAAGTCGGCAATGACCGTAAAGCTGGCGACCACCTTCAGCGGCGCCGCGAAGGCCGATGATGCGCCAAAGGCAGTTAATGTTATAACGCTCAACGTCAGGCCGGCACGGATCGTTTTCAGCATAAGCGGGGTTCCTTCTAGAGGGTGAGGCGGATCAGGCCGTTCTGTGACGGTGATGGATGATGCGACCGCGCAGGATGCCGCGCGTGCCAAACAGGATCGAGGCGAAATAGACGACACCGGCCGACAGGATGATGGCCGGGCCGGACGGCAACGACGCATGATAGGACAAGAGCAATCCGGCAATGCAGGAGGCAAAGCCGATCAGCACCGCCAGTACGCACATCGGCTCGACGCGTGCGGTCCAGAATCGCGCGGCTGCCGCCGGCAGCATCATCAATCCGACGGATAGCAACGTGCCGAGCGCTTGGAAGCCGCCGACGAGGTTGAGCACGACGAGGCCGAGGAAGATGAAATGCACCGGGCTGCCCATGCGGCTGACCGAACGCAGGAACAGCGGGTCGAGGCATTCGGCGACCAGCGCCCGCCAGAAGATGGCCAGGCTGGCCAACGTCACCGCGACGATGCCGGCAATCAGCATCAATGCCTCGTTGTTGAGCGCCAGCACCGTGCCGAACAGCACATGCATGAGATCGACGCTGGAGCCGCGGATCGACACCATCAGCACGCCGATGGCGAGCGAAATCAGATAGAAGGCGGCCATCGAGGCGTCCTCGCGCTGGATGGTGAAGCGCGAGACAGCGCCAGCGCCGAGCGCGACGATGACGCCGGCGATCAGGCCGCCAATGGTCATAGGCAGGATTTCAAGGCCATAGAACAGGAAGCCGGCGGCCGCCCCTGGCAGGATGGCATGCGCCATGGCGTCACCCGACAGGCTCATGCGCCGCAGCATCAGGAAGACGCCGATGGGGCAGGCGCCGAGCGACAGCATCAGCGAGCCGAACAGCGCCCGCTGCATGAAGCCGAAATCGGCGAAGGGAGCAATGAAGAGACTGTAGAGCGCGTCCATCAGGCGGCCCTCGGTCCGGCGCCATGGTGATGGTCGTGATCATGGCCATGATGATCATGATCATGGCCATGAGCGTGCTCGTCAGGCTCGCACCAGGGGGCGTTCTCTTCCCAGGCTTCGTGGAAGCGGCGCGCGCGCAGCAGGTTCTCAGGCTTCAGCGTCTCCCGGGTATCGCCCCAGGCAACCGGCTGGCGGGCAAGCAGCAGTGTTTCGGGAAAATTCTGGCGCACCAGGTCCAGATCATGGACCACCACCATGATGGTGCGCTCTTCGCCATGCCAGCGCTTGATCAGGGCAATGAGGTCACCGACCGTCTTGGCGTCGACCGCGTTGAAGGGCTCGTCGAGCAGGATCAGGTCGGCATCCTGCAACAGCACGCGGGCAAACAGCGTGCGCTGCAGCTGGCCGCCCGACAGCGTGTCGATCGGCCGCTTCTCGAAGCCGCCGAGGCCGACGGCCATCAATGCCTGGCTGACGGCTTCGCGGTCTTCCCTGGTGTAGCGGCCAAGCATGCCGCGCTTCGGCCACAGGCCAAGCGAGACCAGATCGACGACGCGGGCGGGAAAGGAGCGATCGAGTTCCGACTGCTGCGGCAGATAAGCTGCCCGCACGCCCGACGCGCGGATGACCTCGCCGGCCATTGGCTTCAGCACGCCGACAATACCCTTCATCAGCGTCGATTTTCCGGAGCCGTTGGCCCCGACCACGGCCGTCAGCGAACCCTTGCGGATCGTGCCATCGAGGTGATGGATCGCGGGATGGCTGTTGTAACCCAGCGTCAGGTCACGGAAGGTTAGGCAGGTCTGGGTCATATCATTCCGTTGGGAAATCGGGCCTGGCCGTGATAGCGGCCGTTGGATATGTGATGTTATTACATTAGTCAACAGGCCAATCCGGTGGATTTGCGACCCGGCGGCTCAACTTGCCGTGAGTTTCTTCCGCGCTGGTCCAAGGAGATTTGGCGCCGGCGGCCTTGCCCGAAGCCCACGCCGACTCTAAACAAGCGCAACCCTCAAACGAAGGAACCTCGCAATGAGCATTCGTCGCATCGATGTTGGCCCGCGCATGAGCCAGATCGTCATACACGGCAACACCGTCTATCTGGCCGGCCAGGTCGGCGAGCCCGGCGGCAACGTCGCCGCGCAGACCCGCGACATCCTCGCGACCATCGACGAATTGCTGGCCAAGGCCGGCACCGACAAGACCAAGATCGTCCAGGCGATCATCTGGCTGGCCGACATGGGCACCTTCGCCGAGATGAATTCCGAATGGGACAAATGGGTGCCGCAGGGCCACACACCCGCTCGCGCCACCGGCGAGGCGAAGCTCGCCGGCCCCGAATATCTGGTCGAGATTATTATTACGGCTGCGCTGTAAAGCGGCTGTAGGTGCCGATCTTCCCCAAGCGGGAGATCGGCTTACCCCTGCGACGGCGTGAACCTTGCCACCAGCGTGTGGCTTTCCGCCGGATAGATGAAGCGCACGTGTGTAACCGGGTGCTCCGCGCTCCAGGTGCGGCGCTCCACGACCAGGCAAGGCGCGCCAGGATCGATATCGAGCACGTCGGCGATAGTCTCATCGGCGGCCACGGCGCGTATCCGATGTTCGGCCTCGCTCCACGGCACGCGGCCGATCAGCCATGGACCCGCCGCGATTTCCAGAAACTCTTCGTCCCCGGCTTCCGCGACCGCCGAAAGATTGATCAGACGTTGCTCGAGTGCGAATGGCCGTTCGCCGGCAAAATGAAGGCCTTCGACCGCCAGCACCGAACCCGCGGCGGACAATCCGAGCAACGCCCTGTCCTCCACGTTGCTGCGCCGCCTCAGGCGTTCCAGCCGTTCGTAGCGATAGGGCAGGCCGAGCGCCTCGACCTCGATCCTGATGTCGTGAAGCTCCAGCACCGCTGCCTGCGATTGCGGCTGGCGGACAAAACTGCCCGACCGGCGGCGGCGTTCAATCAGACCTGCCTTGGCCAACTGCGACAGAGCCTTGTTCACCGTCATGCGTGAGCATTTGTATTCGGCGGTCAGCTCATGTTCGAATGGGATACGGTGGCCGGGCGCCCAGGTGCCGGACAGGATCTTTTCGCGGATATCGGACAGGATGCGCTGATGCAGCGAGACGGTCTCGCTGTCGTCTATGTCCGTCCGTTCAGCCATGCTCATCTGCGTTAACCCTCGGAAAGCGCAGTCATCACGCTGCGAAACCGTGCGGCGATAGCCCCGCGCTTGGCGTGTCTGCCAGCGCTGACCTGTTTCTTGCCATGCACCCAGACGCAATCGACCTTGCTGCCATTGGCAAAGATCCAGGCATCGAGGATCGCGTCGCCGGTCTTGCCAGCCAGCGAGGGATTACCGACGTCGAGCGAGACGAGATCGGCGGATGCCCCAGTCGCGATTTGCGAGGCGCCGGCACCAAGGGCGACGCCACCGCCGTCAAGCGCTGCGTCGAACAGGGCGCGGCCTGTTGAGCCGCCGGCTACCGCAAGCACATTGCGGGCGCGGTGCGCGAGGCGCTGCGAATATTCGAGCTGGCGCAATTCGTCGGGCAGGCCGATCAGCACATTGGAATCGGAGCCGATGCCGAAGCGGCCGCCATGCTCCCTGAACAATGGCGCGGCAAAGGTGCCGTCGCCGAGATTGGCCTCCGTGATCGGGCAAAGGCCGGCAATGGCGCCGGTCTTCGCCATGCCGATGGTCTCGGCATCCGTCATATGGGTGGCGTGAATCAGGCACCAACGCTGGTCGACAGCGGCAGCCCCAAGCAGAAATTCGACCGGACGCGCGCCGGACCAGGCAAGGCAGTCCTCGACTTCCCTGACCTGTTCGGCGATGTGGATGTGGATCGGTCCGTTTGGCGCCATGGCGGTGACTTCGATCAGCTCTTCAGGCGTCGCGGCGCGCAGACTGTGCGGCGCGACGCCGACGACAGCTTGATTCAGCGCGCGAACCGATTCACGGCTTTTCTCCACAAGCCGGGCGAACTGATTCACATCGTTGATGAATCGGCGCTGGCCCTCATTCGGAGCTGCGCCGCCGAAAGAGGAGTGGGCGTAAAACACCGGCAGCAGCGTCAGGCCGATACCCGTTTCGCCAGCCGCGGCAGCGATGCGCTCGGCCATCTCGGCTGGGTTGGCATAGGGTTGTCCATCCCGATCATGGTGCAGATAATGAAATTCGCCGACGCGGGAAAAACCGGCCTCCAGCATTTCGACATAGAGCTGCGCCGCCACCGCCTCGACTTGGTCGGGAGTCATCGACAGCGCGAAGCGGTACATCACCTCGCGCCAGCTCCAGAAACTGTCGGCGGAGGGGCCTCGCAACTCGGCAAGGCCGGCCATGCCGCGCTGGAAGGCGTGGCTGTGCAGGTTGGGCATGCCTGGCAGCAGAATGGAATGGCGTTCATCACCGGGCAAGGCGGCGGCTTCAGGCTCCACGGCCGTAATGCGCCCATTGGCAAAAGTGATCCGCACATTGTTGTGCCAGCCGTTAGGAAGAAGCGCCTGTTCCGCAAAGATATCGGTCACTTTTCTCTCCGCTTTCCGGTCTCGTATGTGATGATGGCACTTGCAGTGCGTTTCAATATGTATATACATAATCGCCACCGATTGAAACGGAAAAGATGATGGCCGTAGAGAGCAGCAAAAACCACGCAGGGGGGCTTCGCCTGTGGCGCAATGCGCGTCTGGCGACCATGGCTGAAAATTCTGCCGGATTGGGTATCGTCGAGCATGGTGCGCTCGCCGCGCGCGACGGCCGCATTATCTATGCCGGTCCGCAATCCGAGATGCCCTCGGCCTTTGCCCAAGGCGAGATCATCAATTGCGAGGGCCGCTGGATTACGCCCGGCCTGATCGACTGTCACACCCATCTGATCCACGCTGGGAACCGCGCCAACGAATTCGAGATGCGGCTGGCCGGCGCCACTTATGAGGAAGTCGCCAGGGCCGGCGGCGGCATCGTCTCGTCGGTCAAATCCTTGCGTGCTGCCAGCGAGGGCGACCTGGTTGCCCAGACGCTGCCGCGCCTCGATGCGCTGATTGCCGAGGGCGTAACCACAGTGGAAGTAAAGTCGGGCTATGGCCTCGATCTCGAAAACGAGAAGAAGTCACTGCGCGCCGCGCGACAGCTGGGCAATGAACGCCGGGTGACGGTTCGCACGACCTTCCTTGGCGCCCACGCGCTGCCGCCGGAAGCCAAGGGCGACAAGGATGCCTTCATCGATCTCGTTGCCAAAACGATCCTTCCCGGCGTCGTCGAGGAAGGCTTGGCCGATGCCGTCGATGGGTTCTGTGAAGGCATCGCCTTTTCGCCGGAGCAGATGGCGCGCGTTTTCGATGTCGCCCAGGCGGCTGGCTTGCCCGTCAAACTTCACGCCGACCAGCTGTCCAATCTGCATGGCGCTGAACTTGCCGCCCGCTATGGCGCGTTGTCGGCCGACCATCTCGAATATACCGACGAGGCAGGCGCGGTGGCAATGGCCAAGGCGGGGACCGTGGCGACGATCCTGCCCGGCGCCTACTACTTCATCCGCGAGACCAAGAAGCCACCGATCGGCCTGTTTCGCCAGCATGGCGTCAGAATGGCTGTTGCCACCGACAACAATCCCGGCACCTCGCCGCTGACCTCGCTGCTTCTGACCATGAACATGGCGGCCACCTTGTTCGGCATGACGGTCGACGAATGTCTTGCTGGCGTCACCCGCGAAGCCGCGCGTGCGCTGGGGCTGCTCGGCGAGACCGGCACGCTGGTATCAGGCAAATCCGCCGATTTGGCGATCTGGGACATCGAGCGCCCCGCCGAACTCGTCTACCGCATGGGCTTCAACCCGCTGCATGCTCGCATCTGGAGAGGACAATGACCGAACTGACCCTGAAGCCCGGCAATGCGACGCTGGCCGACTGGCGCGCTATATACCGTGGCGCCGTGCCGAAACTGGACGATGCCTGCCGTCCGAAAATCAAGGCGAGTGCCGAAGCTGTCGCGCGCATCGTTGCCAAGGGTGAGCCGGTCTATGGCATCAACACTGGTTTCGGCAAGCTGGCCAGCGTGCGCATCCCCGCCGACGATCTCGAGACCCTGCAGCGCAACATCGTGCTTTCGCATGCCGCGGGCGTGGGCGAGCCGATGCCCGTTGCCGTTGCCCGGCTGATGATGGCGCTGAAACTTGCGAGCCTCGCGCAGGGCGCCTCCGGCGTGCGCTCGCAGACCATCGAGCTGCTTGAAGCGATGCTGGCCAACGACGTCATCCCGGTCGTGCCGGCGCAAGGTTCCGTCGGCGCCTCCGGCGACCTTGCCCCGCTGTCGCATATGACGGCGGTGATGATCGGCGTCGGCGAATGCTTTACTCCGCATGGCCGTTTCCCGGCCAAGGTCGCGTTCGTCTCGCATGGGCTGGAGCCCGTGACATTGGGCGCCAAGGAAGGTCTGGCGCTGCTCAACGGCACGCAGTTTTCGACGGCCTATGCACTGGCCGCTTTGTTCGATGCCGAGGTGCTCTACCAGTCGGCGCTTGTCGCCGGCGCGCTTTCGACCGACGCGGCAAAGGGTTCCGACGCGCCGTTCGACCCGCGCATTCATCTGTTGAGAAAGCACCGTGGCCAGATCGAGACCGCGGACGCGCTGCGCGATTTGATGGCCGGCAGCGCCATCCGCGAGTCGCACCGGGTCGGCGACGAGCGTGTGCAGGATCCCTATTGCCTGCGTTGCCAGCCGCAAGTGATGGGCGCCGCACTCGATGTCCTGCGCAAGGCCGCCGATACGCTCGAAACCGAGGCCAATGGCGTCACCGACAACCCGCTGATCTTCGCAGAAGACGATACTGCTCTGTCCGGCGGCAATTTCCACGCCGAGCCGGTGGCTTTCGCCGCCGACATGATCGCGCTGGCCGTCTGCGAGATCGGCTCGCTGTCGGAACGCCGCATCGCCATGCTGGTCGATCCAGCGCTGTCAGGCATGCCCGCTTTCCTGACGCCCAAGCCCGGTCTGAACTCCGGCTTCATGATCCCGCAGGTTACGGCGGCCGCGCTTGTCTCGGAAAACAAGCAGAAGGCCTATCCGGCCAGCGTCGATTCCATCCCGACCTCGGCCAACCAGGAAGACCACGTCTCGATGGCCGCGCATGGCGCACGCCGCCTGATCGGCATGGTCGAGAACGCAACCGCGGTGATCGGCATCGAGTTGCTGGCCGCCGCGCAAGGCTGTGATTTCCATCAGCCGCTGGCGTCGAGCGCAGCACTGGAAGCCGTGCGCAAGCTGGTCCGCGCCGAGGTGCCGCATCTCGATAACGACCGGCACTTCCACCCCGACATGGAAAAGGCGATCGCCATGGTGCGCAGCGGTGCGGTTGTGAAAGCCGCGAGCGCGGTGGCACTGCCCTCGATTGCCGGAGCGGCGTGATGACGGCCACCCCTTGGCTCACGGTCACACGCGGCACGGCGCCGCTGCTGGTGTCGATCCCGCACACAGGTATCGACCTCGCCGGCCTCGAAAACCGGCTGGCCTCGCCTTGGCTCGGCCGTCGTGATTGCGACTGGTGGATCGACAATCTCTATGATTTCGCCGCCGGTCTCGGCGCCACTGTCGTGCACACCGCGATCTCGCGCACCGTCATCGACGTCAACCGCGATCCATCCGGCGCCTCGCTCTATCCCGGCCAGGCAACCACCGGCTTGTGCCCGACCGAAACCTTTGACGGCGACCCGCTCTACCGCGACGGCGAAGAGCCGGGGCCATCGGAGATCGACGAGCGCCGGCTGAAGTTCTTTGCACCCTATCACGCCGCCTTGCAGGCCGAGATCGACAGGTTGCGCACCTTGCATGGCAAGATTGTCCTCTATGACTGCCATTCGATCCGCTCGGTGCTGCCACGCCTGTTCGAAGGCACGCTGCCGGTGTTCAATCTCGGCACGAATGACGGCAAGAGCGCCGATCCGACGTTGCAGGCGATGGTCAACCAGATCATGGCCGAAACCGGCGAGACTTTTGTCGTCAACGGACGCTTCAAGGGTGGGTGGATAACGCGCCATTTTGGCCAGCCGCTACAGGGCGTGCACGCGCTGCAGATGGAACTCTCCAATCGAGGCTATATGCGCGAGCCCGAGGGGAAGGGCACGCCGGACAATTGGCCGGTGCCCTACGACGCCGCGTTCGCCGCTCCGATCCGCGCCACGCTGACGCGAATTCTTCAAACCGCCATTGACTGGGCCGGGCACTGACGCGCCGCCTCGTCCGAAAGGGACAATGATGAACAATCCCCGTCACAACATACGCGAAGTGCGCGCCCCGCGCGGCGACAAGCTCAATGCCAGGTATTGGACCACCGAAGCGCCGCTGCGCATGCTGATGAACAACCTGGACCCGGACGTTGCCGAAAACCCCAACGAACTGGTCGTCTACGGCGGCATCGGCCGGGCGGCGCGGACCTGGAACGATTTCGACCAGATCGTTGCTTCGCTGAAGATGCTTGGCGAGGACGAGACGCTGCTGGTGCAGTCGGGCAAGCCGGTCGGCGTGTTTCGCACCCACCCGGACGCGCCACGCGTGCTCATCGCCAACTCCAATCTGGTGCCGCACTGGGCGACCTGGGAGAAATTCAACGAGCTCGATAAAAAGGGCCTGATGATGTACGGCCAGATGACGGCCGGCTCCTGGATCTACATCGGCACGCAAGGCATCGTGCAGGGCACCTACGAGACCTTCGTCGAGGCCGGCCGCCAGCATTATGGCGGCAATCTCAGGGGAAAATGGATATTGACCGGCGGCCTCGGCGGCATGGGCGGCGCGCAGCCGTTGGCCGCCGTCATGGCCGGCGCCTGCTGCCTGGCGATCGAATGCAATCCCGACTCGATCGATTTCCGCCTGCGCACCCGCTATGTCGACGAGAGAGCCGAGACGCTCGACGAAGCCATGGAAATGATCGAGCGCTGGACCAAGGCCGGCGAGGCGAAGTCCGTCGGCCTGCTCGGCAACGCCGCCGAGATCGTACCCGAAATGTTCCGTCGCGGCATCCGCCCCGACATGGTCACCGATCAGACCTCTGCCCACGACCCCATCAACGGCTATCTGCCGAAGGGCTGGACGATTGCCGAGTGGCGCGAAAAGCGTGTCAGCGACCCCAGGGCGGTCGAGAAGGCGGCTCGCGCCTCCATGCGCGAACATGTCGAGGCGATGGTGGCGTTCTGGAACGCCGGCGTGCCGACGCTCGACTATGGCAACAATATTCGCCAGGTCGCCAAGGATGAAGGGTTTGAAAACGCCTTTGCCTTCCCCGGTTTCGTGCCGGCCTATATCCGTCCGCTCTTTTGCCGCGGCATCGGCCCGTTCCGCTGGGCGGCACTCTCCGGCGATCCGGAGGACATCTACAAGACCGATGCCAAGGTCCGCGAGCTCACTCCCGGCAACACCCATCTGCACAATTGGCTGGACATGGCCCGCGAGCGGATTTCTTTTCAGGGGTTGCCGGCGCGCATCTGCTGGGTTGGCCTCGGCGACCGGCACCGGCTGGGTCTTGCCTTCAACGAGATGGTGGCAAAGGGCGAACTGAAGGCGCCCGTCGTCATCGGCCGCGATCACCTCGATTCCGGTTCGGTCGCCTCGCCAAACCGCGAGACGGAAGCGATGAAGGACGGTTCGGACGCCGTGTCCGATTGGCCGCTGCTCAATGCGTTGCTCAACACAGCTTCGGGCGCCACCTGGGTGTCGCTGCATCATGGTGGCGGCGTCGGCATGGGTTTCTCGCAGCATGCCGGCATGGTTATCGTTGCCGACGGCACGCCGGATGCTGCAAGGCGCCTGGAACGGGTGTTGTGGAACGACCCGGCGACCGGCGTCATGCGCCACGCCGATGCCGGCTATGACATTGCGATCGAATGCGCCAAGGAGCACCAGCTCAACCTGCCTGGCATTTTGGGCTAAGCCATGCGCGTTCTTCGTGCCGCCGACTACCGCGTCATGCCGTGGAAGAACGGCGGCGGTACGACGACCGAGATCGCCGTCTCGCCCGCTGGCGCTGGGCTCGACGATTTCGACTGGCGCGTCTCGATGGCCCGGGTCGAGACGAGCGGGCCGTTCTCCAGCTTTACCGGCATCGACCGCACCCTGTCGGTTCTGGAAGGCGAGGGGATCGTGCTTAATGTCGCCGGCCGTCCGCCCGAGCGGATGACAGCGGCTTCCCAGCCTTTTTCCTTTCCAGCCGACCAGCCGACGAGTGCCGCGCTGATCGCCGGCCCGATTACCGATCTCAACGTCATGACCCGCCGCGGCCGCATGTTGCATCAAGTCGAACGCCTGCCGGTTTCGGCGCCTGTGGAAATCTCGACCGAGGCCTGTTCCACCCTCATCCTTTGCCACAGAGGCCATGCCATTTTCGCCGGCGCCACGCCTATCCGCCTCGAGCCGCTCGACACCCTGCTGCTCGGGCCGGATGTGCCTATCTTGCGGGTTGAGCCCGCCCTGGATGCGACCCTTTTCGTGGTCCGCATAATCAGGGCCGCCTGACGGGTTTGCCGCCAACGGTTACCGCCTGTTTCCAAACATGATCGCGATGCCGGCGAAATATAGCGTACACTGACGATGGCATCACGAAAAAGCCCGAATCCTCTCCGTCGATCGGTCCCGACGGGAGCGAGGGGCGCTCGTCTTTGAGTTGGTCGAAAGATGACGCTCCGTCGTGGTGCGGAAACAAACTTTCGGCATAGGGGTTGATGCAGCCGATTGCATTTGAACCGGTTTTAGGGCCATTGCCGTGGCGGTGACGCCGCTGAGTGCCCGCTTACGGAATTTTCAATGAATATTCAGACGAACCCAGCCCAGATCGAGAAGACAAGCGCGAGCTTCCCGGCCGTCACGGAAGAGCCGATACGATCGGTATTCCTGCCGGAGGAACGGCTCCGGCTGCTCGGCGAGAGCCTGGCCAAGGGCGATCTGACGGATCTGTTCGGCTTGATCCCGTTCGACTTCCAGGCCCGCATCCGTGACAGCGCCAAGAAGATCCTCGAAGTCTACCGGTCGACCAATGCCGCGCAGGGGAGGGGCGAAACCATCACGCCGGCCGCGCAGTGGCTGCTCGACAACAACTATCTGATCGAGGAAACCATTTTCCAGGTCAAACGCGACCTGCCGCGCCGCTTCTACCGGCAATTGCCAACGCTGAAACTGCCCGACGGCGGCACCGTGCCGCGCGCATTGGCTCTGGCCTGGACCTATGTCGCGCATTCCGACAGTTCCGTCTCGGCGACCATGTTCAAGTCCATCGTCCAGGGTTTTCAGTCGGTCGAGCCGCTGAAAATCGGCGAACTCTGGGCACTGCCGTCCCTTTTGCGCTTCGTGCTCATCGAAAACCTCCGCCGCCTGGCGGTCAGGGTCAACCGCACCCGCCAGATGCGCCAGATCGCCAACGACGTGGCCGACAAGGTGCTGGCGACCGACGACAATCCGGACCGGCAGGCGATCCTTGCCAATTTCAGCGCGCATGCACAGGACACCACCTTCGCCACTCAGCTGCTCTATCGCCTGCGTGACGGATCGCAGAATGCCGGCAAGGCGCTGGAGTGGCTGGAAGGCGAACTCGAAAAGACCGGCTCGGATGCCGAGGAAATCATCATTTCCGAGCACCAGACGCTGTCCAGCGGCAATGTGACCACCGGCAACATCGTTCGCGGCCTGCGCCTCATCAACGACGTCGACTGGACGGTGTGGTTCGAAGGCGTCAGCCGCATCGATACCGTGCTGCGCGAGCGCACTGATTTCGCCGCGCTCGACTTCTTCTCGCGCGATCAATACCGCACCGCGATCGAGGAACTGGCACGCCGCTCGAACCTGTCGGAGTACCGTGTCGCCGAAAAAGCCATCGAACTAGCCGGCCATGCTGTCAGCGAAACCGTCCCGGAGAGCGGTGAGGGGGTTGATGCCCAAGCTGCATCCGTTCACACCGATGTCGGTTTCTATCTCGTTGGCCCGCGTCGGCTGGAACTCGAAAAGACGATCGGTTATCGGCCCACGATCAGCCAGATCGTCAAGCGGACCTTCGCCAAGACCGGATGGCTTGGCATCGTCCTGCCCGTCTTCGCCCTGACCGTCCTGCTGCTCGTCCTGTCGGGCAACGCCCTTTCCAATCTCGGCCTGTCGGTTCCGTCCATCGTGCTGATGCTGGCCCTGTTTGCCGTGCCGGCCAGCGAAGGCGCGCTCGCTTTCTTCAACACCGTGGTCTCGCTCTTCCTCAAGCCGACACGCCTGATCGGCTATGACTACAGGCACGGCGTGCCGCCCGAGGCGCGCACCCTGGTGGTCGTGCCGTCGCTGATCGGCTCCCGTGACGATGTCGAGGAAAACATCCGCAACATCGAAGTGCATTACCTTGCCAATCTGGCGGACGAGATCCATTTCGCGCTGCTTTCGGATTGGCCCGACAGCAAGATCGAGATCGATGCGGCCGATACCGAGATCCTCGACTTCGCTCGCGCCGAAATCGCCCGCCTCAATGCGCGCTATCCCTCCGAAGGCGCGCCGCGCTTTTACATCCTGCACCGCCGCCGGCTCTACAATGCCGCTCAAGGGTCCTGGATGGGTTGGGAGCGCAAGCGCGGCAAACTGCACGAACTCGATCTCTTGCTGCGCGGCGACAGCGATACCACCTTCCTGCCGCTCGAAGTGCCGCTGCCGGAAAAAGTCGTCCATGTGATGACGCTCGACGCCGATACCCGCACCACCCGCGATGCGGTATCGAGCCTTGTCGGCAAGCTTTGCCATCCGCTCAACCGTCCGCATTTCGACGCCACCAGGCGCGTCGTCACCGCCGGCTATACCATCCTGCAGCCGCGCATCACCGCTTCGCTCACCAGCGGCGACGAAGCTTCGTTCTTCCAGCGCGTGTTCTCGGCCAATCGCGGCCTTGATCCTTATGTCTTCGCTGTTTCGGACCTCTATCAGGACGTCTTCAGCGACGGGTCCTTCACCGGCAAGGGTCTCTATCATGTCGATGCCTTCGAGGCCGCCTTGCAGGGCCGCATCGAGGAAAACACCATTCTCAGCCACGATCTGCTCGAAGGCGCGCTGGCGCGCGCCGCGCTGGTCACCGACGTCGAACTGGTCGAAGATTACCCGACCCGCTACTCGGTCGATGCCTCGCGCCACCATCGCTGGGCGCGCGGCGACTGGCAGCTTTTGGGGTACATCTTCAACCCGCGCTCCGGCGTTCCGGCCCTGTCGCGCTGGAAGATGGTCGACAATCTGCGCCGCTCGCTGACGCCGATCTTCTGGGTGATGGCGGCGATCGCCGGCTGGACCTTGCTGCCCTTCACGCAGGCCGCGCAGTGGCAGGCCTTGCTGATCCTGAGCCTGTTCATGGCGCCGACCTTCGACGTCGTCAACGCCATCCTGCCCAAGAGCGGCGACCAGACGCCGCGCGGCCATTTCTCGGCGCTGGCGCGCGACGTCGCCTTCGGCACCGCCATGGTGGCGCTGAAGATCGTGCTGATGGCACATAACGCCTGGATGATGGGCGATGCCATCGTGCGCACGCTCTACCGGCTGTTCGTCAGCCGGCAGAACCTCCTGGAATGGCGCACCGCCTCGCAGGCGCACAAGGCCGGCGACAACGATGTCGGCTCCTATTACGGCATGATGTACGGCGCCGTGATCATCGGCTTTGTCGGCCTAGCCATTCCGGTGCTGGCCGATTCCACCGGTGCCTTCGTCGCCTTTTTCTTTGCCTTGTTCTGGATCGGCTCGCCGGCGATCGCCAGCTGGATCAGCCGCTCGGCTGAAACCGAGGATCGGCTGCGCATATCGCAAGCCGACATCCACACGCTGCGCACCGTGGCGCGCCGTACCTGGCATTATTTCGAGAGCTTCGTGACGGCAGAGCATCACAATCTGCCGCCGGACAATTTCCAGGAGAGCCCCGCGCCAGTCGTGGCGCCGCGCACCTCGCCGACCAACATCGGCGTCTACTTGCTCTCGGTCGTCTCGGCACGCGATTTCGGCTGGATCAGCCTGTCCGATGCCATCACCCGCATCGACGCCACCATGACCACCATCGAGAGTATGCCGCGCCATCGTGGCCATCTCTTCAACTGGTACGACACCACGACGCTCAAGCCGCTCTATCCGCTCTACATCTCGGCTGTCGACAGCGGCAATCTCGCCGGCCACCTGGTGGCGGTGGCGGCTGCCTGCGCCGAATGGGCGGAAGCCCCGTCCGTCCACTTGCAGGGCGATTTCGAGGGTATCCTCGATACGGTGACCATCCTGAGCGAAAGCCTCGATGAACTGCCCGACGACCGCCGTCAGTTGCGCCCGTTGCGCCAACGCCTTGTCGATCGCCTCGACGGCATGCGTCGCGCGGTTGAGACGATCAAGGCACAGCCGGAAATGGCCTCCATCCGCACCATCAACCTGGCGGTGCTGGCCGGCGAAATCCGCAAGCTCGCCACCGCCATTCACACCGAAGCCGCATCGCCGCAGAGCGACGTCATCGTCGACTGGACGGCAAGGCTCGAAACCACCTGCGAGGCGCACGTCCACGACGCCCACAGCGACGAGAACGCCGTCGAGGCTCTGCGTGCCAAGCTGCTCACCTTGCGCGAGCGCACCCGTCGTTTCGCCTTCGAGATGGAGTTCGCCTTCCTGATGCGGCCGGAGCGCAAGCTTTTGTCGATCGGCTACCGGGTCGAGGAACATCAGCTCGACGAAAGCTGCTACGACCTTCTCGCCTCCGAGGCGCGGCTGACCAGCCTGTTCGCCATCGCCAAGGGCGATCTGCCGACCGAACATTGGTTCAGGCTTGGCCGCCCGATCGTCGAGATCGGCTTCCAGGGCGCGCTGATGTCGTGGTCCGGCTCGATGTTCGAATATCTGATGCCGCCGCTGGTGATGAAGGAGCCGCAAGGCTCGATCCTCAACCAGACGAGCAAGCTGATCATCAAGCGCCAGATGCAGTATGGCCGCCAGAAGAATGTGCCGTGGGGCATTTCGGAAGCGGCCTACAACGCCCGCGACCGGGAACTGACCTATCAGTACACCAATTTCGGCGTGCCGGGGCTTGGGCTGAAGCGTGGCCTTGGCCAGAACACGGTGATTGCGCCTTACGCGACCATCATGGCGGCGCAGTTCAACCCGCGCGAAGCGGTGCAGAATCTGACCCGGCTGCGCGAGATCGGCGCGCTTGGCCGTCATGGCTATTACGATGCGGTCGACTTCACGCCGCAGCGCGTACCGGAAGGCACCAACCACGCGGTCGTGCTGAACTACTATGCCCACCATTCGGGCATGTCGATCGCCGCCGTCGCCGACGCCATCTTCGAAGGTCGCCTGCGCGATCGCTTCCACAGCGATCCGGTCATTGAATCGGCCGAACTGCTGCTGCAGGAGAGGGCGCCACGCGACATTCCGACCGCGACCGTCCGCACCGAGGCCGACGAGCGCTCCAAGGACGAGACCGAGACCGAGAGCCCTGACACCCGCATCGTGCTCGATCCCGCGCGGGCGCTGCGTTCGACCAATGTGATGTCGAATGGCCGCTATTCGGTGATGGTGACCGCGACCGGCTCCGGCTACAGCCGCTGGGGCGATCTTTCCGTCACCCGCTGGCAGCCCGATCCGGTCGAGGATCGGCTTGGCTCCTACATCTTCCTGCGCGATGCCGCCACTGGCGACTGGTGGTCCGCGACTTCGGAACCCAGGCGCGCGGCCGAGGAAAAGACGCAGGCCCTGTTTTCCGATGACAAGGCGAGCTTCGTGAAGCTGGTCGGCACGCTGCGCTCCGAAGTGGAGTGCATCGTCATCTCCGAGGGCAATGGCGAAGGCCGTCGCATCACGCTCTACAATGAGAGCACATCCGACCGTCACATCGAGGTGACGTCCTTTGCAGAACTGGTCCTGGGTTCGGAAGCTTCCGACAACGCGCATCCGGCCTTCTCGAAAATGTTCGTGGAAACGGAAATCGCCGCCAACAACGGCGCGATCTTCGCCACGCGCCGCAAGCGTGAAACCAGCGAACCGGATGTGACGCTGGTGCATTTCGTCACCGATCCGTCGGGACCGGCGCGTGACGCCGAGGCCGAGACCGACAGGCGCGCCTTCATCGGCCGTGGCCGCACCATCGTCGATGCCGCCGCCTTCGATCCAGGCGCCAGGCTTGGCGGCCATTCCGGCTTCACGCTCGATCCCATCGCCTCGCTGCGTCGTCAGGTGCGCGTGCCCGCCAACAAGAAAGTATCGCTGACCTTCTGGACCGTCGTCGGGGCAAACCGTGCCGAGCTGGAGGAGGCGATAAGCCGGCTCGACCATCAGGAGAGCTTTGCCCGGCAGGCGATGCTTGCCTGGACGCGTAGCCAGGTGCAGACCCGCCATATGGGCCTCAGTCTGACCGACGCGGCCAATGTGCAGAAACTGGCGCGCTATCTGATCTATCCCGACCCGTTTTTGCGGCTGCCGGCCGAGTCCATCGCTTCCGGGTTGGGCAAGCAGTCGAGCCTGTGGCCGACCAGTATTTCGGGCGATTACCCGATCTTCCTGGTCAGGATCGGTGACGTTGCCGATCTCGAGATCGTAGCCCAGGCGTTGCGCTTCCAGGAATACATGCGCACCCGCGGCATGATGATCGACTTCGTCGTCGTCAACGAGCAGGCTTCGTCCTATGTCCAGGATCTGCAGCGCGCGGTCGAGACGCTGTGCGAAAACAGCCGCTTGCGCGGCAAGGAACTCGGACCCCGCCAGCACATTTTCGCGGTGCGCCGCGACCTGATGGAGGAAACCACCTACAAGACGCTGCTCGCCGTCGCCCGGGTTGTGCTGCATACACGTAACGGCACCATCTTCGACCAGATCGAACGGGCCGAGGCGGCCGCGCTGCAGGCGCGCGATGGCCTGCAGCCGGCAGGATTGCCGGGTTCGCGCGAAATCGCGGCGCTCGCACCGCAGATGCATGCATTCGCCTCGCAGGCTGTGGCCGACGTCAGCGCCGATGGCTCCGGCCTAAGCCTGTGGAATGGTTTCGGCGGCTTCGACGGCGACGGGCGGCACTATGTGGTGCGCCTGGCTGGCCGGCGCACGACGCCGCAACCCTGGATCAACGTCGTCTCCAACGCGTCGTTCGGCTTCCACACCTCGGCCGAGGGAGCGGCCTTCACCTGGAGCCGCAACAGCCGCGATTACCAGCTGACGCCATGGTCGAACGATCCGGTGTCCAACCGGCCGGGCGAGGGCGTCTATATTTACGATCAGGCCAGCGGCAAGGCGTTCTCTCCGCTCGCAGCGGTGGTGCGCGATCCCTCGATGACCTACGAGGCCTGGCATGGCCAGGGCTTCTCGACCTTCCGCTCGAAGCGCGGACCGTTGTCGATGGACCTGACCCATGTCGTCGATCCCATCGATCCGGTGAAGATCACGCGGCTGCGCATCCAGAATTCCGGCCCGGTACCGGCTCGGCTGCGCGTCTATGCTTACGCCGAATGGGTGCTTGGCGGGCATCGGTCGCGCACCGCGGCAACCATAGTGCCGTCCCGCGACGGAGCCACCGGCGCGTTGCTGGCGCAAAATCCCTACGGGCTCGATTTCAGCGAGCGGGTGGCCTTCCTCGCCGCCGACACCGGCGTCCACTCGGTGACGTCAGACCGGGCCGAATTCCTCGGCCGGCACGGGTCCAGCGAGCTGCCACAGGCGGTGCTGAGCGGTTCGGCCCTGTCGGGTCGCGTCGAGGCCGGAGATGATCCTTGCGCGGCGATCGCTCGCGACGTCGAGATTCCGGCCGGCGCCGACGTCACACTTATCTGGCTGCTCGGCGATGCCGATTCCGCGGCGCAGGCGAGCGCGTTGGTGCAGACGCACCGGGGCAAGGACTTCGACCAGCGCCTGGCCGACAATGAGCGCGAATGGCGCGCCTTCCTCGACACCATCCAGGTCGAGACGCCGGACAAGGCACTCGATGCCATGGTCAATCACTGGCTGCCCTATCAGAGCCTTGCCTGCCGCATCCGCGCCCGCTCGGCCTTCTACCAGGCAAGCGGCGCCTTCGGCTTCCGCGACCAGTTGCAGGACACGCTCGCCTTGCTGGCGCACGACCCGACGCTGGCGCGCGACCAGATCCTCAACGCCGCGCGGCGGCAGTTCCCGGAGGGCGACGTGCAGCATTGGTGGCTGCCGCGGACCGGCGCCGGCGTGCGTACCCTGATCTCCGACGACGTGGTGTGGCTCGCCCACGCCACGTCCCGCTATCTCATGGTGACCGGCGACGCCGCCATCCTGAAGGAGCAACTGCCTTTCCTCGATGGACAGGCGCTGGGTGAAGGCGAGCACGACGCCTTCTTCACCCCGGAAATCTCGAAGAAGACAGTGTCGCTCTACGACCACTGCGCGCGTGCGCTCGACCTTGCCATCAAGCGCAGCAGTCCAGCCGGCCTGCCGCTGATCCTTGGCGGCGACTGGAACGACGGCATGAACCGTGTCGGCGAACACGGCAAGGGCGAGAGCGTGTGGCTGGGTTGGTTCCTGTTGAAGACGCTGGGCGACTTCGCCGCGGTCGCCAAGACCGAGGGCGACACCAAGCGCGCACAGGCCTGGGCAAAGCATGCCGACGCGCTGAAGCGGGCACTCGAAAGCACGGCATGGGACGGCGAATGGTACCGGCGCGGCAGTTTCGATGACGGTACGCCTTTGGGCTCGCGTACATCGCAGGAGTGCAAGATCGACTCCATCGCCCAGTCCTGGAGCGTGCTGTCGGGCGAGGGCGACCCGGCGCGGTCGACCACGGCCATGCAGCAGGCGACGAAGCTGCTCGTCGACGACCGTCTCAAGATCGTCAAACTGTTCACGCCACCCTTCTCGAAGACACAGAAGGACCCCGGCTACATCAAGAGCTATCCGCCTGGCGTGCGCGAGAATGGCGGCCAGTATACCCACGCGGCGACGTGGTTCGTCATTGCGCTGGCCGAGATGGGGCAGACCGATGAAGCTTATCGCTGCTTCTCAATGCTGAATCCGGTCAACCACGCGTTCGACGAGGCCTCGGCCGAGCACTACCGGGTCGAGCCCTACGTGGTGGCGGCCGATATCTACTCCGGGGACGACAAGGGAGGTCGCGGCGGCTGGACCTGGTACACCGGGTCGGCGGGCTGGCTTTACCGGGCGGCGGTCGAAGGCATCCTGGGCATCGAACGGCGCGGCAAGCAGATCACATTCCGGCCGAAGCTGCCCAGCCACTGGGATGGCTACCAGGCTTCACTCAAGATGCTGGGCGCCGAGATCAAGGTCCAGGTCATTCGCGACAAAAAGGCCAAGACGATCTCGCTCGAAGTCAATGGTTCGAAGACAAAATCGACGTCCTTTGCACCCAAAGCTGGTGACCAGACCGAGGTCGTGGTCAAGATACCGGCATGAAATCAACCATTTAGTGATTAGATCGCGCGTCCTCCGGGACGCGCGATGCCGTGCATTGTTTACTTGCGCGCGGGGTGCCGACGACGTTGGCCAGCCGCCCGGACGAAGTCATGCCGGCCTGCCGTGATTAAAAATGTGGCACAGCTCGACCACTGCCATGATTTTGCCGCAAGGCTGACATTTCACCTTTTATCTCAAACTGTTAGGTGATCACGCCAGATTTCGTATCGTCGTCATCTTTTGTTCGCTAAATGGGAACGGAAGAGATAGACGGGCATTGTTTTGCGACGCATCAACCGTTACGTGTCAGGAAATGGTGCGGTGCACAATATTGGTATTGGGCACAATAGAACGTTGGCGGAGTAGCTGAAGTGTCACTTCTGCAGATCTATTGGAGAGCGCTGGGGTATCTGGCTGCCGACAAGAAGCGCGTCGCGCTGATCTGTTCGGCCAACGTCGCTCTTGCAGCCATCGCGATCCTCGAGCCGATCATGTTCGGCCGGGTCATCGACGCGATTTCCGCGCACGGTTCGGTTTTCTCCACGCTCGCCGTGTGGGCCGGCCTCGGCGCCTTCAATGTCATGGCTTTCGTCCTGGTGGCGCGCGGCGCCGACCGGTTCGCGCACGCCCGGCGCAGCGAAGTGCTCTGTCAGTCGTTCGAGCGCGTCATCACCATGCCGCTCGCCTGGCATCATCAGCGTGGCACCTCGAATGCCCTCCACACGCTGCTGCGCGCCGTCGAGACTCTGTTCAGCCTCTGGCTTGAATTCATGCGCCAGCACTTGTCGACCGCTGTCGCGCTCGTTCTGCTGGTTCCGACGGCGCTCAGCATGGATGTGCGCATGTCGATGGTTCTGCTCGTGCTCGGCGTGCTCTATGTCGGCATCGGCCGCCTGGTGATGAAGCGCACCAAGGAAGGCCAAGCCGCGGTCGAGCGCCACTATCACAAGGTATTCGCGCATGTGACGGACTCGGTGAGCAACGTCGCCGTGCTGCAGAGCTACAACCGTCTCGGCTACGAGGCCGAGGCGCTGCGTGGCTACGTCAAGAACCTGCTCGACGCGCAGAACCCGGTGCTCGACTGGTGGGCTATCGCCAATGCGCTCAATCGGCTGTCGTCGACGATCTCGATGATGGTGGTGCTTCTGATCGGCGCTTACCTGGTCACTCATGGCCAGCTGCGCATCGGTGACGTCATCGCCTTCACCGGCTTCGCCACGCTGCTGATCTCACGGCTCGACCAGATGTCGGCTTTCGCGAACCAGATTTCGGAAGCTCGCGCCAAGCTCGAGGATTTCTACAAGCTCGAGGACTCGGCCGCCGATACCGCCGAGCCGGATGGTCTGCGCGACCTTGCCAACGTCACCGGCCATGTCCGTTTCGAGGATGTCAGCTTCGAGTTCGCCAATTCGGGGCAGGGCGTCAGCGACGTGTCCTTCGAGGTGCAGGCCGGCCAGACCGTCGCCATCGTCGGACCGACGGGTGCGGGCAAGACAACGCTCATCAACTTGCTGCAGCGCGTCTTCTCGCCGTCCAGTGGCCGTATCCTGATCGACGGCATCGATACCCGCACGGTGACCCGCAAGTCGCTGCGCCATTCGATCGCCACCGTGTTCCAGGACGCCGGGCTTTTGAACCGCTCGATCGAGGACAACATCCGCGTCGGCCGCGCCGATGCGACCAACGACGAGATCCATGCCGCCGCCACCGCGGCCGCGGCGCAGGATTTCATCCTAGCCAAGAGCAATGGCTACGACACGGTGGTCGGCGAACGTGGCGGCCAGCTCTCGGGCGGCGAGCGCCAGCGCATCGCCATTGCCCGTGCCGTGCTGAAGGATGCCCCGATCCTGGTGCTCGACGAGGCGACCAGCGCACTCGACGTCGAGACCGAGGACCGCGTCAAGGAAGCGATCGACGAATTGCGCCGCGACCGCACCACTTTCATCATCGCCCACCGCCTGACCACCGTCCGCGACGCCGATCTGGTCGTGTTCATGGACAAGGGCAGGGTGGTCGAGATGGGTGGCTTTGCCGAACTGTCGCTGCGCAACGGCCGCTTCGCCAGCCTGCTGCGCGCCGGCGGCCTGCTCAACGACGAGGAAGTCCGCCGCCTCAGCCGGTCGGTGCAGGGCGAGGCCGCCTGAGCCATTAACGGTTCCGCCTTCTCCCGAACGGGAGGAGGCAAGACCGGACCTGCGACACCGCCGCTCGATTGCCCTGAAGGCGCCGGCGGTCTATGTAAAGTCGTATGAGTGACACCACCTCACGCTTGGGCGGCTTGACCGATCTCGCCAATCCAACGCGGTTCGTCGGGCTTGCGGACAAGCTTGTGCCGTGGCTGGCGGCGCTCGCCGCGCTCACCCTCGCGATTGGCCTCTATATGAGCTTCACCGCGCCCGAGGATTTCCAGCAGGGTATCACCGTTCGCATCATGTACATCCATGTGCCTTTCGCCTGGCTCGCCATGATGTGCTACACGCTGATGGCGGTGTCTGCCCTCGGCACGCTGGTCTGGCGCCACCCTCTGGCCGATGTCGCCCTGAAATCGGCCGCCCCCATAGGCGCCGTCTTCACCGCGCTGGCGCTGATCACCGGTTCGATCTGGGGCAAGCCGATGTGGGGCACCTGGTGGGTTTGGGACGCCCGCCTGACTTCTGTCTTCGTGCTGTTCCTGATGTATCTCGGCATCATCGCGCTGACCCGTGCGCTGGATGATGCCAGCCGCGCCGCCTGGGCCGCCGCCATTATCACGCTGGTCGGCTTCATCAATATCCCGATCATCAAATTCTCGGTCGACTGGTGGAACACGCTGCACCAGCCTGCCTCGGTGTTCCGGCTCGGCGGCCCGACCATCGACCCGAGCCTGCTCTGGCCTCTGCTGGTGATGGCTGTCGGCTTTACCGTGCTGTTCTTCGCGCTGCACCTGATGGCAATGCGCACCGAAATCCGCCGCCGCCGGGTGATAGCCATGCGGCGGGTGGCAGCGCGGCAGGCGGAGCGTCCGGTCTAAAACCTCATGTCATCAGCCCGCGTGCCGCCACTGGCAGCGTTTCGAGAACCTTCTCGCCGTCTATCAGATTGACCTCGTTGAACAGGTTGGTGACGACGCAGCAGTGGTCTGGCACCACGCGCACGCGTTCGCCAATGCGCAGCCTGCCGTCGCCGGAAAGCGTGACCGTGCCGTGCTCCTCGCTCAGCCCCGTCACCAGCGCTCCGGGGACGCCCATCAACTCTCCAAAATCCTTTAGCCCTAGCGTATCGCTGGACAGGGCCTTGCTGCCGCTATCGAGAATGGCGCGCGTCGCTGTCGGATGGCTGACCACGGTCGCAAGCACCGTCAGCGCGCAATCGTCCAAGGTGCCGACGCCTTTGGCGACCTGGTAGCGATCGAGATAGATGTAGGTTCCCGGGCGATACTCCGTGACGACGGATGCATCGGCGGAGCGCCATATATCAGGCGTGCCGCCGCTCGAGATGCGCTCGCAGGCAAGCCCCGAAGCAGCCAGCGCCTGCTTGGTGGTGGCGAGCCAGGCTTCCGCTTCAGCCGCGCGGCCGGCGGCCGGATAGGTCATCAGTCCGCCGAAGGTGAGGCCACCTGCCTTGTCGATCACCCTTGCCAGCGCTACCGCTTCATTGGCTGTCTGCACGCCGCAGCGACCCATGCCGGTATCGCATTCGACCAGCACGGGCAGAGGATGGCCGGCATCGGTGAAAGCTGCCGCGAGCCCTTCCAGCGTGTCCATGCTGTCGGCGGTCACCGACAGGGTCACGCGGCCATGCAGCGCCTTCAGCCGCTCGAGCTTGGCGCGCCCCAGGATGTTGTAGGGAAGAAAGATATCGGTCAGCCCGGCGTCGGCCATTACCTCGGCCTCGCCGATCTTCTGGCACGTGATGCCGACGGCACCTGCCGCCATTTGCTTCTTCGCCCAATAAGGCAGCTTGTGCGTCTTGATGTGTGGCCTGAGCTTCAGTCCGTTCTTGTCGGCATGAGCCTGTGCACGAGCAATGTTGGCTTCGGCGCGTGCGACGTCGATCAGGATCGAAGGCGTATCGAGGTCATGGATGGTCGGCATCGGCTATCCCTGTGCAATTCGCAAGGGTTATGAGCCTCAAAGCACGCGATGTCACGCGGCCAGGGGGCCGCGATCTGTTGGCCATGGGTGGCACGCGCAAGGCTCCAACAGGCAGGGCTCGATCAGGCAGGGTGGATCGACACCGCACCGGCGTTCGGCTATGCGATTGTCGGAAAAATCGACACGAGGGTCATCATCATGAAACGCTCCGCCATCAACGACATCATCCGCGAAGCCGACGCTTTCATCCGCTCGTTCGGCTATATCATGCCGCCCTTCGCCTACTGGTCGCCGGAAGAGATGAAGGCGCGCCAGGTCGATTCTTCGGCCATCTTCACCTCGCGGCTCGGCTGGGACATCACCGACTATGGCCAGGGCAAGTTCGACGATCTCGGCCTGTTCCTGTTCACCGTTCGCAACGGCCGCTACGAGGACATGAAGAAAGGCATGGGCATGCTCTATGCCGAAAAGATCATGATTTCGCGCAAGGAGCAGATGTCGCCGATGCACCGCCACAACATCAAGGCCGAAGACATCATCAACCGCGGCGGCGGCAAGCTGGTGCTGGAATTGTTCATGCATGACCGCGACGGCGGCATCGACCCCAAGGCCGAGGTATCGGTGCCGGTCGACGGAACTATCCACAGGCTACCGGCGGGCGGACTGTTGAAGCTTGATCCGGGCCAAAGCGTCACGCTCTTGCCCGGCGTCTGGCACGCCTTCTGGGCCGAGGGCAAGGATGTCCTGATCGGCGAGGTGTCGACCGTCAATGACGATCGCACGGACAACGTCTTCCGCGAGCCGATCGGCCGTTTCGCCGATATCGAGGAAGACACACCGCCGTTGCATCTATTGGTGGCGGACTATGACAAATGGCTGGGCTGAGGGCACCCGTCCTCAACCCCACTTTGCCCCGATTTGCGGGGCCAGCAACCAAGCCCGAGGAGAAATAAGTCTTGAAATCAGCTCTAGTTCTAGCCATTGCCGCCTTGGCGGCGCTCGGTTTCGGTATGCCGGCCCAGGCGGCGGACTTCACCAATATCGTCCTTTCCGCGACGAAGGACGGGGGAACGCCTCAGAGCAACTTCCCTGTCGAGACACCGGTGATCTACGTATCGGCTGACCTAGAGCGGTTCATCGCTTGATAGAATCGGAAGGGATTCCCGCTCGGTTGGATTTGTGATTCAAGATGCTGGCTGG
>NZ_VFUW01000017.1:0-99433 GCF_006441385.1 Mesorhizobium sp. B2-4-18
AGAACCTCAACTTCCACGATGACGGGCCGAGCATATCGACGACCGGCACCGAGCCGACGCTAACCGTCGACGAGACGAGCCTCGGCAGCAACGCCGCCGATTTCGCGGCTGTCTTTACCCCGCATGCCGGTGCGGATGGCGGTGCCATGAGCTACACGCTCGACATCAATCAGGTCACCAACGTCAGCGGCCTGACAGACACCTTGAGCGGCCTGTCGATTCTGCTCTTCGTCGAAAGCGGCGAGGTGGTTGGCCGGGCCGGATCGGCCGCGGGCGCCGTGGTATTCACGGTGAGCGTGGCCGCCGACGGCAACGTGACCCTCGACCAGGAACGTGCGGTCATGCATTCGCCCGACTCCGGACCGGACCAGGCAACAACTTTGGCGGCTGATAATCTTGTCACTTTGACCGCCACCATCACCGATGGTGACGGCGATCAGGCCTCGGACCATGTCAATATCGGCACCAGCCTCATCTTCAAGGACGACGCGCCAACGATCACCGTGCCGTTCGACGGCGACCCGGGTACCGCGGGTATCCAGAACGAAAACCTGGCCAACACGCTGAATGCATCCGCCTCCGGAGCCTTCGGCTACGACATCGGCGCCGATGCGCACCCGGCTGCGTTCTACACCGGCGGCGGTTCCGACTTTGTCGATCAGAACGGCGCGCTTGCCGGCGTCCAGATCGGGCTGAGCGGCACGATCGTCGGCGGTGGTGGCGGCAATGTCCTCACCCCGGATGTGACGCTCGCATCGGAGACCGACACCAACGCAACATTCAACTTCAACTTCACCTACGACAAGGATTCGGCTGCCGGGCTCCAGACCGGCACGGCGGGCGGCACCCTCGTCTTCGACAAGGTCAACGACACTTACGCTATCACCCTGACCGACCCACTCGAAGGCTTCACTTTCGACGTGATTCACACCAGCCAACTCCTGTCCAAGGAGCCCTTGAGCAATGCAGGCCACCCTCCGATCGTGGTGGAGAAGTTGCAGGCGGATGACCCGGGCACGGCGGCCGACGAAGACTTTTACGTGCAGTTCACCGGCAACCTGATCGACAGAAGCCATCCGTTCAGCCTGACGAATAATGGAGAGGGGTCTTCCGGCGACTCCACGTTCAACTCGCTGCCGACGGCCGGTACCCACGATATGGTCAGCAACAGCAATGAAACCTGGGTTTCTGCCACCCAGAGCACTAACGGTGTCGCCGGCGACACGATCCAGAAAGGCGAACTGCTGACCCTGCGGTTCTTCGACAGCAGTGTCGGCATCCAGACCGAGGCTACCGATCCGACCGCGACGGCCGGCGCGATGGCCATCAAGTTCGACGGCATCGGCAACAGCGAAGACCTGATGCTAATCCTCGACCTGACCGACGGCACAAACGAGATCACACGGGCCGTGTATGTCTCGAACTCCGACATCTTCAAGAAGGGTCAGGTGCCGGCCCCTTACAATGGCGAGTTCACACTCGACAACAATGACGGCCTCGTGATCATCGAGCAGAACGACTACAACGCGGCCGGCGAACATTACTCGCTGCAAGGCGTTCAGATCATGCAGTCCGGCAACGGCATCACCGGCCAGGCAATCGACTTGAACGGAGCGACCGGCGCTAGCGGTGGGAGCAACACGACCGCCAGTCTGGTCAACTTCGACCCCGTCGACAACGACGTGCTGAAGATCACGGATATCGGCTTCACCTCGACCGTGACGCAGACGCCGGACGCTCACCTCGACTTCGCTTTCCAGGTGGCGGACGCGGACGCCGATCACACAGCGATGCAGCACATCCTTGTCGACATCGCCTGACACCAGACCCGACGGGGGCGGCATCAGCTGTCCCCGTTTCACACCGGCCGGGTGCCGGCAAGCATCGAAGTGGGGTATCCGTGATGCAGCCAAGACCGCAATTCCAGGAGGTAATGCATCTGGCACGCCACCAGGTCCCCGCCCTCCTCCTCTTCAGCCTGGTCTCCAATCTTCTCCTGCTCGCCAGCACCGTTTACATGCTGCAAATCTACGACCGGGTACTGTCGAGCGGTTCCATCGACACATTGTTCTGGCTCACATTGGCCGTTGTCGGCGCCATCGCCGTCTACGGCATGCTGGAACACGCCCGCCGTATGATGCTGGGGCATATCAGCCAATGGCTGGACGACCAGCTCAGCGTTCCGGTGATCGAACGCGCCATGGACGCGCGGCTCGCCGGCAGCAGCCTCGAAGCCGGCCTGAAGGACGTAGCGGACCTGCGCAGTTTCATCGCCGGCGACGGCATCCTGACCTTTCTCGACGCCCCATGGACACCGGTCTTCCTGGCGTTCATGTGGTTGCTGCATCCCGCGCTGGGCGTGGTCGGTCTTGCCGGCGCCGTGCTTTTGTTCTGTGCAGCGCTCGCCAATGATTTCCTCACCCGCCGCAAGAGCCAGGAGGCCGCGGCCGGACTGCGCCGCAGCCAGACCGCCGTAGGGCAGTTTATCGACGGCGCCGAGACATTGCGCTCGCTCGGCATGTCCGAGCCGGCGCTGCGGCGCTGGGAGGAAAACCAGCAGTCGCTGATGGATATCCAGACCCGGCTCCTGCGGCGCACCACCGTCATCGGCAGCTTGTCGCGTTCGCTTCGCCTAGCGCTCCAAGTGGCGGTGCTCGGGCTCGGCGCCTATCTCGTCCTGCGTCGCGAGCTGACGCCAGGCTCGATGATTGCGGCCTCGATCCTGCTCAGCCGCGCGTTGGCGCCGATCGAGCGCTCTATCGGCGCCTGGCGCGGCCTGGTCAGCGCGCGAACCGCGCGCCGCAATCTCACGAAGCTTTTCGCCGACACCAGATCGATGCAAACGGTTGGCGTCACATTGCCCCGCCCACAAGGCAGGCTGAAGCTCGAGAACCTGCATTACTGCGCGCCGGGAACGTCCCAGGCGCTTGTCAATGCCATAAGCTTCGGCGTTGAGCCGGGCCAGACCTGCGGTGTGATCGGCCAGTCCGGTTCCGGCAAGACCACGCTCTGTCGTCTTATCGTCGGCGCGCTGCGGCCTTCGCTCGGCCATGTCAGGCTGGATGGCGCGGAGGTGTGCAACTGGCCTTCGGACGAACTTGGCATGCATCTCGGCTATCTGCCGCAGCAGGTCGAGCTGTTCCCCGGAACGATCGGCGAGAACATCGCGCGCCTGCGTGACGTCGACAGCGACGCGGTCATCGCCGCGGCGCAGCTTGCCGGCATCCATGATATGATCCTGCGGCTGCCGAACGGCTACCGGACCGAAGTGGGACCGCATGGCGCTCGCATTTCGCGCGGCCAGCGCCAGCGTATCGCGCTGGCCCGGGCACTGTTCGGCGATCCGCAGCTGATCGTTCTCGACGAACCGAACACCGGCCTGGACGGTGAAGGCGAAGTGGCGCTGTTCAACGTGCTCCAGCAACTGAAGGAGCGGGGCCGCACCGTCATTCTCGTCAGCCACCAGACCAATCTCCTGCGCACCGCCGATCATGTCGTCTTCCTCCATGACGGATCGGTTTCGATGTTCGGCACGCGCGACGAGGTGCTCGGCGCGCTCGGCGGACCGCCCAGGCGCATTCCGGTTCCGGCGGCCTTGCGGGAAAAGCTTGTTGCCAACGCGGCAACGAAACTGAACGCAGCGGAGTGAGCCATGAGCGATCGATTTGGCGACTTCTCGACGACGCTGAACCGGCTGACGGACAGCTTGCACGAACTCACCGACAGGCTGACCGCCTCCGCCAACGACCTCAGCACAGCGGTATCGGTTTGGTTGGATGGGACCGACACGCCGTCTCGCATAATGTTGCTGGCGGTGGCTGGCGCGCTCTTCCTGCTCTTGATTGCGGGATTGCTCCGGCGACGCTCGCGCGCCTACCGTGCCAGCAGGCGCAATCTGAAGCTGCGGACGCGGCCGGCGCGAATGCTGGG
Source organism: Mesorhizobium sp. B2-4-18 (assembly GCF_006441385.1). Lineage (NCBI taxonomy): Bacteria > Pseudomonadati > Pseudomonadota > Alphaproteobacteria > Hyphomicrobiales > Phyllobacteriaceae > Mesorhizobium > Mesorhizobium sp. B2-4-18. The sequence goes on from NZ_VFUW01000017.1 coordinate 3,931, forward strand.
CTACGCTTCGGCCATCCTTTTCGTAGGCGGCACCGCTGCTTGGTCAAGCGTCGCCCTGCTGGCGAGCGCTGTCGTTGCCAACGGCGTCGTCAGCCCCGAAGGTTATCGTAAGACCATCCAGCATCTGGAGGGCGGCATCATCGGCGCGATCCACGTTAAGGAGGGCGATAAAGTCAGCGTCGGCCAAGTGCTTATCAGCCTGAAGACGACCGATGCGCAAGGGCGATATGACGAGCTGGAGGGGCGCTATGTTCGCCTGCTGGCGACCGAGGCGCGACTTGTTTCGGAACTTGCCGGTCGGGACCGGATCACCTTCCCCAAGGAGCTGACCTCGATCGACAGCGAGAGCGCGCGAAAGGTGGTCGCCGAAGAACAGGCGCTGCTCGACAGCCGCCTCGCAACCCGCGAAGGCCGCACACAGATCCTCAACAAGCGCATCGCGCAGATCGAAGAGCAAAGCACGGGAGCGAGGGATGTCATGGCGGCCGAGGCCGAGCAACTCGGCCTGATCGACCAGGAGATCGCCTCCGCGCAGGAGATGTACAGGAAGGGCCTCGAACGCCTGCCGCGGATATTGGCGCTTCAGCGCTCCCAGGCCGACATTCGAGCCAACCAGGCATCGAACCGGGCGCAGATAGCGAAGAACGATCAGCAGATCGGCGAGACCCAGTTCCAACTCCTCAACCTGCGTCAGCAGGATAGCGAGAGCGCCAACGAGGATCTTGCCAAAGCGCGCACGGATCTCGCCGAATTGCGCAGCCAATTGCCTTTGCGCCAGGACGTGCTGGCGAGGACGGACATCGTCGCGCCAATCGCCGGAACGGTGATGAACCTGCGCGTAACAACGGAATCGGGCGTGATCTCCAGCGGTCAGGTGCTTCTCGACATCGTCCCGAACGAGGCCAATCTGATCATCGATTCCCGCATCAAGCCCACGGATATCGACGTGGTGCATCCGGACATGCCGGCCCGTGTGGTGCTGTCGGCCTATCCAACCAGACACCTGCCGCAAATCCATGGCCTGCTGACCTCGATTTCGGCTGACCGGCTGACGGACGAGAGAACCGGAGAGCCTTATTTCCTTGCCAAGGTCAAGATCGACGCGGCCGATCTCAGGGATCTGCATGACATCCATCTATCGCCCGGCATGCCGGCGGAAGTCATGATCCTGACCGGCGAGCACACGCTGCTGGACTATATGTTGGCGCCGGTTCGCGATTCGCTCAATCGTGGGTTCAGGGAGAATTGAGAAGTGATACCCGCCGACCTGCCCCGAGGGTCAAGCATAACCTCCATCGCGCCCGTAAGGGGCGCGATCCACCAGAGGCAGAGGGGCGTGGCGGCTATCGCCGCAGCGCGTGTATGCTCGCCATGCTGTCGCTGCCCATCGGCAGTGCCATGTCATCGTCGAGAAGCCGCGTGATCCGGGCAAATCCGGTGAACGCCTTTCTGGCTTCCTCCGCCGACATCTGTCCCGACAGGGCAGCCGAGCAGCAATTCAGCGCGCACTGATACACTGGCCCACGTCGTCCCGTCGGCCATTTACGCAAGAAAACCATCGCCTCGGCAACACTATCCACTTCTTCTACAGGATGCCCCTGCCCGCGCGATATCCGCACGGGCGCAAAGAAATGCAGGTAGTCCATTGTTTCCTCCCGGTCGATCAAGATGCGCTCGATCGAACCTTATGAAACGCCCCGCCTGGCGATTTGTTCCATATGGAAACAGAATTTTTAAAAATTCTGGCGATCGGAATGAGGTCGGCTATACCGTCGGGAAGTGGCAAGCCGCTTTGCGGCCGGATTGGTGCTCTCTCAGCTCCGGCCGTTCCGAACGGCAGCGCTCAACCGCGATTGGGCATCGGGGGTGGAAACGGCAGCCGGAGGGCGGGTTGAGCGGGCTCGGTACGTCGCCTGTAAGGATAATACGCTTACGCGTCCCACTGGTCGTCTGCACGACGGGAACGGCCGAGATCAAGGCTTGGCTGTAAGGGTGGGCCGGGGCTGAAAACACCTCTTCCGCCGGTCCTTCCTCGACGATCGAGCCGAGATACATGACCGCGATGCGGGTCGAGACCTGACGCACCACGGACAGATCGTGGGCGATGAAGACATAGGTGAGGTCCAACTTTTCCTGGAGATCGGCAAGCAGGTTGACGATCTGCGCCTGTACGGACACGTCGAGCGCGGAGACAGGTTCGTCGAGAACGACGAGATCGGGATTGAGGGCGATGGCGCGCGCAATGCCGACACGCTGGCGCTGCCCGCCCGAGAATTCATGGGGAAAGCGCATGACATGGTCCGGCAACAGTCCGACGAGGTCGAAGAGTTCCGCGACGCGGCTGGCGATCTCGCGCGATGAAAGCCTGCCATGGATGCGCAGCGGTTCGGCCACCAGGTCGCCGACGCGCCGGCGCGGATTGAGCGAGGCCGACGGGTCCTGGAAGACCATTTGCAGGCGCCGCCGCAGCGGCCTCAGTTCAGACAGTGACTTCGAGGTGATGTCGTCGCCTTCGAACAGGAGCTTGCCGTCCGAAATGTCGTAGAGCCTGACCAGGCATCGCGCCAGCGTGGACTTGCCGCACCCGGACTCGCCGACCAATCCAACGGTTTCGCCGCGCCGCACTGTCAGGGAGACATTGTCGACCGCGTGGACGGTTCGCCTGCCCTCCGCGGAAAAACGGCTGCCGATCGAGAAGCGTTTGCCGAGCCCGCGCGTTTCGAGGATTGGACGGTCTTTGTCGATCATCGGTCCGCTCATGTCTGCGCCACCCGGAAACAGGCCGCCGCGTGCGTGGCGGCGCCAAGCTCGGGCTTGCCGGTTAGGCAGGGCTCGTACCCGACGGGGCAACGCGGACCGAAGGCGCAGCCTTGCGGCAATCGCAGCAGCGATGGCGGAGACCCGGGAATGGCCGGCAGGCGGCGGGGTTTGGCACCGGTCAGCGGCGGGATCGAACCAAGCAATGCACGCGTATAGGGGTGTCGCGGGTCGGAAAACAGCTCCGTGCGGCTGCCGCGTTCCACGATGCGGCCCGCATACATCACCATGACCCGGTCGGCGAGTTCGGAGACCACGCCCATGTCATGGGTGATGAAGACCACCGCCGATTTGTGCGTGGCGCGCAGCTTGCGCACGAGATCGAGAATGCCTGCCTGCACCGTGACGTCGAGCGCCGTGGTCGGCTCATCCGCCACCAGCAGCGCCGGGTTGCAGGACAGCGCCATCGCGATCACCGCCCGTTGGCGCATGCCGCCGGAGAGCTGGTGCGGATAGCGCGACATTGCTTCGTGCGGATTGGGGAAATTCACCTCCGCCAGCAGTTCCTCCACGCGCTCCATGGCTTTGGTTTTGCTGACGTTGCGATGCGCGCGGATCTGTTCGGCGATCTGCCAGCCGATGGTGTAGACCGGCGTCAGCGCCGTCATCGGATCCTGGAAGATCATTGCGATCTCGTTGCCCCGCAGGTGCCTCAGTTCGCGCGGCGGCAGTCCGACCAACTCGCGACCCTTGTAGCGGATCGAGCCTTCGATGATGGCGTTGGGATCGGTGATAAGCCCCATCACCGCAAGCAGCGACACGGTCTTGCCGGAGCCGGACTCGCCGACGACACCGAGAATTTCGCTTTCCGCGAGGTCGAAGGAAACACCATCGATGGCCCCCACCAGGCCATCATCGGTCCGGAAGGATACACGGAGATCACGCACCGACAATATCATGATGTCCTCAGGCGCGGATCGAGAAGGATGTAGACGAAATCGACGACCGCGTTGGCGACCACCACGAACATGGAAGCGTACATCACCGTCGCCATGATCATTGGCAGATCGAGGTTCTGCAGTGCGTCATAGGTGAGCTTGCCGATGCCGTGCAGCCCGAACACCACTTCGGTCAGGAGGGCCGAGCCGCCCACCAGTGCGCCGAAGTCGAGACCGAACAAGGTGACGAAGGCGATGAGCGACGTGCGCAAGGCATGGCGCAGCAGGATGCGGGTCTCCGAAAGGCCCTTGGCGCGGGCCGTGCGGATATAGTCTTCCTGCAGGGATTCGATGATCGCCGCGCGCAAGACCCGCCCGTAAATGCCGATGTAGAGGATGGCGAGCGTGATCCAAGGTATGACCAGCGTCAGGAACCAGCCTTTCGGGTCGTCGGAAAAATTCTTGTAGCCAAGCGGCGGCACCCAGGAAAACGCCCAGCTGTCGTGATAGCGGCTCTGGGTGATCAGGTTCATCACCTCGCCCAGCCAGTAGACCGGCATGGAAATGCCGAGCAAGCCCAACGCCATCAGCAGCCTGTCCAGCCAACTGTCGCGTGTGGCGGCGGCGATGATGCCGATGCCGATGGAGACAACCACCCACAGGATCGCCGCCCCGAACACCAGCGAGAGCGTGACGGGTATGGAATCCATCACCGCCGGCACCACCTTCCAGCCGCGATTGACGAAGGAAGTCAGATCGCCCGTGACGAAGATCTTCTCCATCATGGTCACATATTGCACGTAGAGCGGCCGGTCGAAGCCGAAGCTGTGGCGTACCGCCTCGAGCACTTCGGGCGATGCATTGCGGCCGGCGATACGGGCCGCGGGGTCGGCGCCGGGCGTGGCGAAGAAAATCAGGAAGACGATGACCGAGATGCCGAACATCACGAACAGCATCTGACCGAAACGGCGCAGGATGGCGTAGATCATCAGTCGCGCCCCAGCCGAACCTTCGAGCGCGGGTCGAGCGCGTCGCGCAGGCCGTCGCCGAAGACATTGAGGGTCATGACGGAAATCGCGATCGCCAGGCCCGGCACCAGCGCCACGAGTGGCCTGGTGTAAAGCAGCGCCTGCCCGTCCTGGATGATGGTTCCCCAGCTCGCCGCCGGCGGCTGGACGCCAATCGAGAGGAAGGAGAGCGCCGATTCGGTAAGCATGTTCAGCGCCATCATCAGCGGTATGAACACGATGAGGGTGGTGGTGATGTTGGGCAGGATGTCGCGCCACAATATTCGCCATCCCGGTACGCCCAGATTGATCGCGGCCAGCACGAACTCGCTGTGCCGCAGCGACAGAACCTGCCCCCGGATCGGACGCGCCACATAGGGTATATAGACGATACCGATGATGATGACCGGCAACCACAGGCTGCCGGACTCGATCTCGATCGGTCCGATCGAGATGCCCTGCGAAATTGTGACGATGGAAAGCGAAATCGCCAGGAGATAGATCGGAAATGCCCAGAGCACATCCAGCAAGCGCGACAGAACCGTGTCGGTAACGCCGCCGAAATACCCCGCGATCAATCCCGCCGCCGTGCCGAGGACCAGCGTGAAGATGGTCGCGGCCCCGGAGATCAGCAGCGAGCTCAGCCCGCCATAGAGCATCCGGGCCATGACATCGCGCCCCTGGCTGTCGGCACCGAGGAAATAGTTGCCGACCCGCCAGGTCGGGCCGAGCGGCGTGTAGCCAAGCCCGAGCCCCTCTGTCGATTGTTCCATCACCGGAACGTCGGCACCGTCGATCTGAATGACGGCGTCGAGCGTCGAGGCGAAGGGGTCTGTTCCTGCCCATTTCGCGTAGAGAGGCGCACTGAGGCAGGCAAGGACGATGACGAGGAACACGGCCAGGGACGCCATGGCGGCCCTGTTTCTTGCCAGCTTCGCAAACGCGACGGCCCAGGGCCCTCGCGTTTTGCGCGGCACAGCAGCGACTTGGTACGACACGGACGTGCCCTCCGCGGTTCGTTACTGCACCCAGGCCACTACTGTACCCAGGCCATTACTGTACCCACGACTGGGTGATCATCCAGTTGAACTGCCGGTTGAACTTGAAATTGCCCACGCGCTTGCTGACGAAGTCAAGCCGCTTCGGCGTGAAGAGGCCGACGGCCGGTGCCTTGTCCGTGACTTGCCTGTCGATTTCGGCCCACATTTTGTCGGCGGCTTTCTGGTCGGTCACACCGAGGTCCAATGCCTTCTGCATTTTGGCGTCGATATTCTTGTCGCAGAAGCCGGCGATGTTGATCGATGCGTCCGAGCCTTCACGGAAAGATGCGCAGCTGAACAGGATGTTCAGGAAGTCCGAAGCCGCGGGATAGTCCTTGTACCATTGGGTGACGGACATCTGCACTTTGTTGTTGGTGTTCTGGATGTAGGTGAACTGGATGTTCGACGAGATCGGCTTGACGTCGGCGACATAGCCGATGGTGGTCAGCACGCTCTGCAGATAGACGCCGATGGAGCGGGAAATGGCCGTGTCCTCGACGATGATGGTCACCTTCTGGCCCTTGGTGCCCGATTCCTCGACGAGCTGCTTTGCCTTGTCGAGGTCTGGCGCCGACCACTTGGCGCCGGGGTTCTTGGTGAAGGGGCAGTAGTCTTCGTGGCCGGGGAAATCCGGAGGCAGGACCTGACACACCGGCGAGGCCAGCACCTTGCCGCCAAACAGCTTGACCAGCGTGTTGCGGTCGACCGCGTAGGCAACGGCCTGCCGCGCCTTTTCATTGTCGAACGGCGCCAGCCGGTTGTTGAGCGGCGCATACCACCAGGCCGAGAGCGGCGAGATATGCAACTGGTCCATGGCCTTGGTACCGAGTTCGCCGAGACGATCGCTGGGCAGCGCGTCAAACATCCAGTCGGCTTCCCCGTTCTGGATCGCGGTGACGGCAGCTTCCTCGGAGAGGCCGAAATCATACTGGACGACATCAGGATAGCCGTCCGGCTGGGCGTCCTCGCTCCATTGCTTGAAATTGGGGTTGCGGGTCACCGTCATGCCCTTGTTGGGATCGAAGGCGGAGATCATGTAGGCGCCGGTGCTGGGGATGGGCTTGGAGCCCATGTCTTCCGCAGGCGTATCCGCCGGCAGGACCACGGCATGCGGCAACGCAAGCTTGTAGAGGATCTCGGCGTCCGGCTTGGTGAGATTCAACGTAATGGTGCCTGCCGCTTCGTCGCCGACAACGCCGCCTTCCAGCGTGCAGCTCTTGGTTTCGGCAAGGCATTTGTCGGCGCCGACGATGCCGGCATAGAAGGTGCCCGAGGTCGGCCCCGAGACCTTGAAGATGCGCTGGAAGGAAGCAACGACGTCCTTCACGCCGAGATCCTTGCCGTCGGAGAACTTGATGCCCTTGCGCAGTTTGAAGGTGAAGGTCTTGCCGTCATTGGTCACCTCGGGCAGCGCCTCGGCCAGATCGGGGACGATGGTGAAGCCATCCATGCCCTCGGCCTTGCGGAAGGCGACCAGCCCGTCATAGATCGGCTGATACATCTGCCAGCCCTGGTCGGTGTAATTGATGTGCGGATCGAGCGTTCCGGCGGCCGAGCGGGCCAGCAGGCGAATAGTGCCGCCGCGATGTTCCTTGAGGTATTCGGCCTGTGCCGGAGCCAGCCACGAGCCGGCCAGCAATGCCGCGGCTGAGGCCGCCAAGAGCAGTTTCTTCATGTCGCAGTTCCCCTTTTTTCAGTTGTCGTTGTCGTCCAGGAAGTCTCCCACCACCCGCATGCATAGATCCTGCTCTTCGACATGCGGCATATGGCTGGAATGCTCGAATACCTGCCAGCGCGATCCCTCGATGCCGTCCTTGAACGGCTGCACGGTCGCGGGCGTGGCTTCGTCGTAACGGCCGGAAATGATCAGCGTCGGAACATCGACGGCGGGCAGCCGATCGATGATGGTCCAGTTCTTCAGCGTACCGATGACATGGAACTCGTTCGGCCCGTTCATGACGTTGTAAACGGTCGGATTGCGCACGACCTGGGCGAAGGTCTCGGTCACTTCGGCCGGGAACGGAACGATCCGGCAGACATGCCGCTCGTAAAACACCATCGTCGCTTGCTGGTAGTCCGGATGATCCGTCGTGCCAGCCTGTTCGTGCCGGGTCAGTGTCTCCTGTACGTCCATGGGCAGGTCGGCGCGCAGCCGGTTGGCCTCCTCTACCCAGAGCTTCATGGACGCCGGCGAGTTGGCGATGGTCAGCGACTTCAGGCCCTTCGGCCGCGTCACCCCATACTCGGCGCCCAACATGCCGCCCCAGCTCTGCCCGAGCACATGGAAGCCGCCGCGGATGCCGAGATGGTCGACAAGGTTTTCAAGCTCGTCGATGAACAGCCTGGGTGTCCAGAAATCGGCGCCTTTGTCCGGCAGCAAGGTGGAATTGCCGCAGCCCAGCTGGTCGTAGTGGATGACGGCGCGGCCTCTTCGGGCAAGAAGCTTGTAGGCATCGACGTAATTGTGGGCGGCGCCCGGCCCGCCATGCAGAATGACGATCGGAGCCTTGTCGGCATCGAGGCTACCGCTGACGCGATACCAGGTTTCGTAGTCGCCGAAATCGGCCCGCCCTTCCCTGGTGACGATCTCCGATGACATCCCGATCTCCTGAATGTTTGAAGGCATGCCGCTGGTCACCTAGTTTGCAACCCGACTGGAGCGAACCCATTCTTCCAGCATCTGCACGCCGAATGCGGTAGCGCCTTCCCGGCCCAGGGGCTGATCCTTCTCGGTCAGTTCCTTGCCGGCGATGTCGAGATGCACCCAGGGGCGGTCTTCCGTGAAGTGGCGCAGGAACGCCGCGGCGTAGGGAGCGTCACCGTCTTCCATGTCCTTGGCGTGATGTCGCAGGTCCGCGAACGGCGATTGCAGGCCCTCGTCATAAGCCCGGTCGAGCGGCAGCTGCCAGAACCGCTCGCCGACCATTTCTCCGGCCGCGATCATCCGCGAGGCGATGGCATCGTCGGTGCTGAAGAGACCGGCGAATACCGATCCAAGACCGCGCATCACCGAATAGGTCAAGGTGGCGAGGTCGACGATCACCGATGGATTGAAGCGCGAAGCGGTATAATAGAGGCAGTCGGCCAGGATCAGGCGGCCTTCCGCATCCGTGTCGAACACTTCCACGGTTTGCCCGGAAGCTGTCGTGATGATGTCGCGCGGCTTGAGCGCGGTGCCTGACGGCATGTTCTCGGCAATGCCGAGCACGCCGACGGCGTGCACCGGGCTGCCTTGCCGGGCCAGCGCGATCAGCAGGCCGACCACCGCGGCCGCACCGCCCATATCGGCCTTCATATCGAACATCTGCTCGCCGCGCTTTATGCAGAGACCGCCGGAATCAAAACAGACACCCTTGCCGACGAACGCCAGCGGCTGCGCAGGAGCACCCTTGCCGCGATAGCGCAGGACGGCGACTCGTGGCGGCCGTACCGAACCCGACCCCACGGCCAGTATCGCGTTCATGCCGAATTCCCTGAGCTTCGCCGTATCGAGTATCTCGACGTCGATGCCGGCTTCGCGCAGAGGCTCCAGGTGATCGTGGAAATTGTCGGGATGGAGATGGTTCGGCGGCAGGTTGACCAGTGTGCGCGCATATTCGACGCCATCCGCGATGGCATTGATCCGCGCCAGCGCCGAATTCAGCTCCGGACCGCTGGCCCCGACCAGTTGCACCCGAAGGGTCCGATCGGCCCCCGCCCCTTGGCGCCGGTTGCGCATGTCGAAACGATAGCGCCGCAGCCGCATGCCAAGCGCGACTCTTGCCAGGATTTCCGCTCCCGGCAGACTTATGCCGGCAATGGGGTCCAGGACCAGGGTGGCCGCGCATTCCCCTTTGCCCTCCAGATGCGCGGCAAGCAGGCCGCCGGCACGCGCCAAGGAGAGTGCGGTGACGGCCTCGGCCTTGCCCATGGCCAGGACAATCACGCGCCGCGCCGATACCGCCTGGGGGGCGATGACATCGATACAGGCGCCGGATTGAGCCAAGGCAGCCGCATCCGCACAGGCCCGGGAGAGGATCCCGCCCATTTCGGTGTCTAGGGCCGTTGCACGCGGGCCAAAGCCGGTTTGAGCGGCCTGCAAGATCACGACGACGGAGGTTCCCGCGGAAATCTCGTCCGCCGTTTCAAAGACCGGCACCGGCGATTGAGGCATAGGTAGGCGTTCTCCTCTTTGCGGGGCTTTGGCCGAGGCGCGGCTTGCAGTTTGCGCAAGGCTTCTCCCGCCACCGGTGGAAACCGGTCAAACCGGCCGTCACCTCTGGTTGGATCGTGCCGAAGTCCCCAAATTGTCGTTCTTGAGACGACTTAATTGCTCTTGCCTCTTGGGTATCCCCGAACGGGTCAGGCGATCAAACGCCAATTTTGTCCATATCGATTGACAAAAACTCAACTGGCAATTCATGATCGGCCGATGGCCCTACCCTCACTCAATGGCATGCGCGCTTTCGAGGCCGCCGCCCGTCTCGGCAGCGTCAAGGACGCAGCCGAAGAGCTGCATCTGACACCCTCGGCTATCAGCCGTCACATCCGCGCACTCGAACGGAATCTCGGCCAGGACCTGTTCGAGCGCGGCTTTCGGCAGATAACGCCGACCATTCGGGGCTCTTATTACGCACGCAGCCTCTCCGAAGCATTCGAAGCCATCTGGCGGGCCACCGATGATGTCAGTCTCGCCGGGGCCCCAAGCCACGGCAGGACCCAGCGTGTCCGGGTTTTGTGCGTCCCTGCTGTCCTGAACCTTTGGCTGGCGGACCGGCTGCCGAATTTTCGCCGGCGGCATCCGTCCGTGGATCTGGAGATCTCGACATCGGGCAAGCGGGCCAATTTCGATTTGGCCATCGTCGACGAGTTCGTCTACAAGGCCGGCCCGGCTCTGACGCTGCTGATCCCGCTGGTCCTGACGCCGGTCTGTGCGCCCTCGCTGCTTGAAGGGCCGATGCCGCTGCGATCGCCCGCCGACTTGGTCAACCACCACCTGATTCACGAATGCGAGACCATGCGATGGAAGCGCTGGCTTGAGCAGGAAGGCGTGTTGGACACAACGCCGAGATCCAGTACGACGCTGGATGATTGTACGCTGATCATGCGCGAGGCGATCAATGGCGCTGGAATAGCGCTCGCCGACACGATGATGGCCCAGGATCTGCTGCAGCAGGGCAAACTGGTCGCCCCGTTCAGCGCCCGCCATACCTATCCGGCCGGCATCTACCTGCATCAGCGCCGCAGCATCGGAAACAAGCCGGGTACGGGCCTGTTTCAGGATTGGCTGCTTTCCGAAGTCGAGGACCACAAGCGGGTGATGGCCATCGGCTAGGCAGCCTTGCTTGCCGATAGGCGTCGGGAACGCGGATTTGTCCAGCTTGGTAGCCGTGGATCGAGAATTCGAATCGACAGGCAGGCCTGTTTCAAAAGCGGCTCACCATCACGGGCTCTCGATAATCGCGGTTCGCATTGAATATCTTTAAGGCCAAAGCCGGCAAATCGATTGCTTGCCGGTTCCCCTGCGTCAGGCGTAACCTCTGCGGTCAACGCGTGAGGGCGCGTGCTGCAAGAAGGGGACATTGCAATGACGATACAAGGCGCATCGCCTGACCTGTATAATGAAGACCTCGCTCCTGCCAAGGTTCGAAACTGGGGACCGTTCTCGATCTTCAACGTCTGGACGTCGGACGTCCATAGCCTGTGGGGCTACTACCTCGCCGCCAGCCTGTTTCTGTTCTGTGGCGGCTTCGTCAATTTCATCATCGCCATCGGCATCGGTTCGCTGATCATCTACGCACTGATGAACATGGTCGGTTATGCCGGTGTGAAGACCGGTGTGCCCTACCCCGTGCTCGCCCGCGCCTCCTTCGGCATCTGGGGCGCCAACATTCCGGCACTGGTGCGCGCCATCGTCGCCTGCTTCTGGTACGGCGCGCAGACAGCGGCCGCCTCAGGCGCCATCGTCGCATTGCTGATCCGCTCGCAATGGTTCGCCGATTTCAACGCCAATACCCATTTCCTTGGCCATTCCGGCCTGGAGGTGATCTGCTTCGTGATCATATGGGCACTGCAACTGCTGATCATCCAGCGCGGCATGGAAACGGTGCGCCGCTTCCAGGACTGGGCCGGCCCGGCGGTCTGGGTGATGATGCTGATCCTGGCGGTCTATCTCTGCGTCAAATCAGGAACCTTCGCCTTCACCAGCGATATCCCAATGGATGTACTGCTGGAAAAGACCAAGGATGCGGGCGTCCCTGGTACTCCAGGGTCTTGGACCGCACTGTTTGCCGTGGCGGCGATCTGGGTGACGTACTTCTCGGCGCTCTATCTAAACTTCTGCGATTTCGCCCGTTATGCCCCCGACCAGGCATCGCTGCGCAAGGGCAATATCTGGGGCCTGCCGATCAACCTGATCCTGTTCTCGCTGGTCGCCGGCGTCACCACCATCGCCGCCTACGACGTCTACCATGAGGTGCTGCTGCACCCCGACCAGATCTCGGCCAAGTTCGACAGCTGGTTCCTGGCCGCGCTCGCGGCGCTCACCTTCGCGGTGGCGACGCTCGGCATCAATGTCGTGGCCAACTTCGTCTCGCCGGCCTTCGACTTTTCCAATGTCTTTCCCCGCCAGATCGACTTCAAGAAAGGCGGCTACATCGCGGCCGTCATCGCGCTGGTGCTCTATCCCTTCGCACCGTGGGAAGGCAGTGCGGCTTCCTTCGTCAACGTCATCGGCGCAACGATGGGGCCGATCTTCGGCGTGATGATGGTCGATTACTATCTGATCCGCAAAGGTGAAGTCGACGTCGAGGCGCTGTATCGCGAGGACGGCGAGTTCCGCTTCCAGGGTGGCTGGCACGTCAATGCGTTCATCGCCGCCGGCATTGGCGCCATCTTCTCGTCGATCCTGCCCAACTTCACCAACTGGCTGCCGTCCTGGTGGGGCGTCTATGGCTGGTTCGTCGGCGTGGCGATTGCCGGCGTCATCTACTACGTGCTGCGCGCCGCGGCCGTGAGCGCCGGCGCCAAGGTGGCGAAAGCTTGATGAACCAGAGCGGGGTGGCCCGAGCCGCCCCGCTCTACCGCGCGACCATTTCGGCCAGCTTGCGCACGGTGTTCCAGTTGCGCGAGGTGCCGACGCCCATGCGCTTGTGGTTGGCGGCGGCAAGCAGGCGCGAGCTAGGCCTCTCCCTTGAAAAGGCGACCCAGATGTCGCCGCCGACCAGAAATACCTTCTCGTCCATGGCGGCACAGGCCTGAAGCCCGGATATGGCGTCTTCGGCTACAGGTTTGCGCATTACGCGCACCGCCACCTGGTCGCCGGCTTCCACCGACTCGGTCGGGAATGGATTGCCGCTTGCGAGTTTGCGCCAGTCTTCGGCGGCACGCACGATGATATCGACGTGGCGGCCAAAGGCCTGTTCGAAGGCGGATTCCAGGCGTGTCTCAAGCGTAGTGATCGAGGTCTTTTCACTCTCGAAGACCAGGTTGCCGGTCGCCACCAAGGTGCGGACATTCTTCAGGCCGAGACTTTCCGCCATGGCCTTGAGGTCGGACATGACGACCCGCCGCCCCTCTCCCAGGACGATGCTGTAGAGAAGCGCGACATAGGTCCGCATGGGAGCGATCAGACCAGGCGGCTCTGCTCCACCGCCGCCTCGATGAAGCTGGCAAACAGCGGATGCGGATCGAGCGGCCGGCTCTTCAGTTCGGGGTGATATTGCACGCCGATGAACCAGGGATGGTCGGGGTATTCGACCGTCTCCGGCAGCACACCGTCGGGCGACATGCCTGCAAACACCAGCCCGCAATCCTCCAGGCGCTGCTTGTAGTCGATATTGACCTCGTAGCGGTGCCGGTGACGTTCGGAAATCTGGGTGTCGCCGTAGATGTCGGCGATCTTCGAACCCTTGGCGAGCTCGGCCTGATAGGCGCCGAGCCGCATGGTGCCGCCGAGATCGCCAGTCGCCCTGCGCTTTTCCAGCATGTTGCCTTTCAGCCATTCGGTCATCAAACCGACGACCGGCTCCTTGGTCGGGCCGAATTCGGTCGACGAGGCATGTTCGACACCGGCCAGCGATCGCGCCGCCTCGATGCACGCCATCTGCATGCCGAAGCAGATGCCGAAATACGGCACCTTGCGCTCGCGTGCGAATTTGGCCGCCAGGATCTTGCCTTCTGAGCCGCGTTCGCCGAAGCCGCCGGGCACCAATATGCCGTGCACCTTCTCCAGCCAAGGCGTCGGGTCTTCCTTTTCGAAGATTTCCGATTCGATCCAGTCGAGCTTGACCTTGACGTGGTTGGCCAGCCCGCCATGCGAAAGCGCCTCGATCAGCGATTTGTAGGCATCCTTGAGGCCGGTATACTTGCCGACGATGGCGATGGTGACCTCGCCCTCCGGATTGTGGATGCGGTTGGAGACGGCCTGCCACGGCTCCATGCGCGGCTTGGGCGCCGGCTCGATGCCGAAGGCAGCGAGCACTTCCGAATCCAGACCTTCCTTGTGATAGGCCATCGGCACATCGTAGATATGTGGCACGTCGAGCGCCTGGATGACGGCGCTTTCCCTGACATTACAGAACAGCGACAGCTTGCGGCGCTCTTCCTTGGGGATGGCGCGGTCGGCGCGCACCAGAAGAATGTCGGGCGCGATGCCTATGCCGCGCAGCTCCTTGACCGAATGCTGGGTCGGCTTGGTCTTCAGTTCGCCCGCCGTCGGGATATAGGGCATCAGCGTCAGGTGGACATAGACGGCGTTGTTGCGCGGCAGATCGTTGCCGAGCTGGCGGATCGCCTCGAGGAACGGCATCGCCTCGATGTCGCCGACCGTGCCGCCGATCTCGCACAGCACGAAATCATAATCGTCATTGCCGTCGAGGACGAAATTCTTGATCTCGTCGGTCACGTGCGGGATGACCTGTACGGTGGCGCCGAGATAATCGCCGCGCCGCTCGCGTTCGATGATGTTCTTGTAGATACGCCCGGTCGTGATGTTGTCCTGCTGATTGGCGGACCGGCCGGTGAAGCGCTCGTAATGGCCAAGATCGAGGTCGGTCTCGGCACCGTCATCGGTGACGAACACCTCCCCGTGCTGGTACGGCGACATCGTGCCGGGATCGACGTTCAGATAAGGGTCGAGTTTTTTGATGCGTGCGCGATAACCTCGCGCCTGCAGGAGAGCCCCAAGGGCCGCGGCGGCAATGCCTTTTCCAAGTGAGGAAACCACGCCGCCTGTGATGAATACATATCGCGCCATGGGAGTCATCGCTTAACGCGGCCGGATTGATTCCGCCAGAGAAAAAACCGCCGCGAAGGCTTTTTCCCAAAAAGGCGCTCGGACCATGATCCCGAAAAGTGGGATCCGGCTTTCGGACAGGCATCACGGCCAAAGGGTTTTGAATCGCTCTAAGCAAAACAAAAGGGCCGGCTGAGCCGGCCCTTCGGCATGATGACGGAAACGTCAGATGATGACGACTTTGGTGCCGATCCGGACGCGGCTGTATAGATCCATGACGTGCTCGTTCATCATGCGGAAGCAGCCATTGGACGCGCTGGTGCCGATCGACTGCGGCGCGATGGTGCCGTGGATACGCAGATGCGTGTCCTTCCTGCCGTCATAGAGATAGATGGCGCGGGCGCCGAGCGGGTTCTGGCCGCCGCCGGCCATGCCGTCCTTGTACTGGCCGTAGTGTTTGGGCTCGCGCTTCTGCATGTCGAGCGTCGGGATCCAGCGCGGCCACTCCTGCTTGTCCCCGACCGCG
Organism: Mesorhizobium sp. B2-4-18; assembly: GCF_006441385.1. Classification (NCBI taxonomy): domain Bacteria; kingdom Pseudomonadati; phylum Pseudomonadota; class Alphaproteobacteria; order Hyphomicrobiales; family Phyllobacteriaceae; genus Mesorhizobium; species Mesorhizobium sp. B2-4-18. Next base: position 19,413 of record NZ_VFUW01000017.1, read on the forward strand.
ACCGTGCCCTTGAACTGCAGGCCTTCGCGGCCGACCGCGATGGCGTAACGGCGTGCGGTGGTCGATGATTCGACGAGGTAGAGTCGGCGAGCGCTGGTGTCGATGACGATTGTGCCGGCGTCATAGCCGGTGAATTCCACGTCCTGAGGCACGAATTCCGGCTTCACCTTGAACGGCTTCTTGGCGTTCTTCTGGGCAAGTGCCGAGTCGAGCGCGCGTGTCTCGGGCAGATAGCTGATCGATGAGCCAGACGATGTTCCACCGAACAGACCCGCGAACAGGCCGCCGCTTGACTGCTTCTGGCCGCCGACGACCTCGCTGCGCAGTTCGCCATTGTTGCCCGTCAAAGCGACATTCATCGCCTCGGCTGGGATCGGCTCGGCCGCCGGGATCGGGGTTACAGGTTCGATCGGTTCGATGATCTTGACGGTCTTCTTGGCCGGCTTGGCATCGGCCACTTCGGTTGCCGCCGCTTTCTGGCCCTTGCTGGCCAGGAACGCCTGCCGATCTGCGTCAGCCCTGGCCTTGGCCGCCTCGCGCATCGCCATTTTCCTGGCCTCGAGCGCCTTGGCCTTGGCATCCTCCTTGTCGGCAACGATCTTGGCCTCGATCTTCTTGATCTGGGCGAGATCCTCCGGCGTAGGGTTTTTCTTCTTCTTGAGAAGCTTCAACTGCGTCGCATCGCTTTTGGCCGCGACGGGGATGGCGTCGGTCTTTTCAAGCGACACCGACTGTTGTGCGGCCATGTTTGCCGGCATGGCGGCGGAGGCCGGGGAACTCATGCCGATTGCGGCGCAAAGTCCCAGGAAAATGAAGCTGCGAAGCTGCATGGCGAAGATCCGATCGTTCAATGCTTGTTGCCCACGGCGTCGCCCGGCGTCCCCCAAGGACGCCGAAAATGCCGCGTGCAATCTATAGTCGAATAAGCGCGTATGCCTCAAGCGCGAGACCGCGCCGCGGTCTGTCGAATCTTCGTGATTGCGCAGCATTTGCCGCGACTGTGTTCAAACGAACACAGATCGCGGTTTAGAACATAAGGTTATTGGTTCGGAACCTGAGGCGACGCCGGCGCGGTGTTGGTGGTTCCATTGGCCGCTGGCGGCGTGGTGCTGCCGGCGGGCGCGGTGGCCGGGGCCGTCGCCAGCGGTTTTGTCGCGGCGTCGTTGCCGGACGGCGGCGTCGGCGTGGTGTTGCCGGCGGGTGCCGGCGTGGCCGTACCCGGCAATTGGTTGAGCACGCCCTTGCCGGCGCCATCCGAGGTCGCGGGAACCCGATCGAGAATGTCGATCGGCTTTTCGCCGTAGCGGGCAATGATCGACAAGGTCAGCGACGTCACAAAGAACGCTGCCGCCAGGATCGCCGTCGCCCGGGTCAATGCGTTGGCCGCGCCGCGCGCGGTCATGAAGCCCGATCCGCCACCAATGCCGAGACCGCCACCTTCGGAGCGCTGCAGCAGCACCACGCCGACAAGGGCGAGCACGACCATGAGATGGATGACGATCAGTACGGTTTGCATAATTTATCCTGGCAAGGCCCTGCCCGGCCGCGGACACGGCCGGTGAATTGGAGGCGGCTCAATACAATGCTTTCACGGCATTTCCAAGCCCGTGGCCGGAATATGGGAAGCAACGCCCTCTTTGCAACGAATTTGGACGGGACGAGACCCGTCCATCCTCGCGAATCTCAGCCAGCAATGCTGCGATAGGCTTCGGCGATGCCCAGGAAATCAGCCGCTTTCAGGCTGGCACCGCCGACCAGCGCGCCGTCGACATTCCTGACGCCCAGCAGTTCAACGGCATTGGAAGGCTTGACCGAGCCACCGTACAGGATGCGCATCCTGGCGGCGGCGGCCCCAAGTTTTTCCGCCAGCTTTTCGCGGATATGCGCATGCGCCTCGGCCACATCGGCCGCGGTTGGCGTCAGGCCGGTGCCGATCGCCCAAACCGGCTCATAGGCAATGACGGTGTTCGATGGCGTGGCGCTTGGCGGCACCGAGCCGGCGACCTGGCGCGACAGCACCTCCAGCGTCGCTCCAGCCTCACGCTCCTGCCGCGTCTCGCCGATGCACACGATGGCCACGAGCCCGGCCCGCCAGGCGGCGGTGGCCTTGGCCTTGACCGTCGCATCGTCCTCGCCGCTTTGCTCGCGGCATTCGGAATGGCCGACAATGACATGGCTGGCGCCTGCGTCCTTCAGCATCTCCGCGGAGATACAGCCGGTATAGGCACCGCTTTCCTTGGGATGGCAGTCCTCGCCACCGGCATGGACCGGCGTGCGCGACAAAATCTCCGCGGCATGGGAAAGCAGCGTCGCGGGAACGCAGACCAGCGCTTCGGTCTCGGCGTCGAGCCCGCTCATGAAACCGTTGCCGATCATCCTGAGCTCGTTCAGCGAGGCGCTGGTGCCGTTCATTTTCCAGTTGCCGGCGACAAGCGGGCGAATTCCTGGTGTCATGGTGTGCTTCTCCGGGCGATATCAAGCTCTGGCCCTCACTACCAAAATCAGGCCACAAAGCAATCGACAGTGGGCAGGAAGGGCGCTATTGCGCTTGGTTCAGACTCGGCGCATGCGAAAATGCGCATAAATCGGAAGTAACCATGCTTGGTATATTGAGAAGCGCGGCGGGTACCTGGGTCGCGAAGACATTGCTTTCGCTGCTGGTGGTCAGTTTCGCCGCCTGGGGCATCTCCGGACGGCTGATGGGCGGCTTCGCGGGCCACGATTCGGTAATAACGGCCGGCGGCACCAAGGTATCGATCAACGAATACCGCCTCGCCTATGACCGCCAGCTCGCCGTCATGTCGCAGCAGTTTGGTCAGCGCCTCACGCATGAACAGGCAAAGGCGCTCGGCATCGACAACCAGGTGCTGGCGCAACTCGTTTCCGGTGCCGTCCTCGACGAGCAGGCACGCAAGCTCGGCCTCGGCCTTTCCAAGGATCGGCTGGCCGAACTCACCCGCGAAGACCCGGCTTTCAAGGGCCCTGGCGGTCAGTTCGACCGAAGGACATTCGACTACATGCTGCACCAGGTCGGCATGCGGCCCGAGGATTATCTGAAGAACCGTGCCCAGGTAGCGGTGCGCCAGCAGATCGTCGAGGCGGTCTCGGACGGCCTCAAGGCGCCGGACACGTTCTTCAAGGCGGTCGCGCTCTACCGCGGTGAAGACCGCACCGTCGACTATTTGACTTTGCCGAAGGCGCTGGTCGAGCCGATCGCGGCGCCGAGCGACAGCGTGCTTCAGGCCTATTTCGAGGCCAACAAGAAGAGCTACGCCGCACCTGAATACCGCAAATTCTCGTATGTTCGCCTCGAACCGGCGGACATAATGGATACGACCGCGGTCACCGACCAGCAGGTCAGTGACGACTACAACAAGAACAAGTCACGCTACACCACGCCCGAAATGCGCACCATCGAGCAGCTTGTGTTCAAGACGCCGGATGCCGCCAAGGCGGCGCTCGATTCGCTCAAGGCCGGCGCCACCTTCGACAAGCTGGTGACCGCTGAGGGCAAGACCCCGGCCGACACGCTGCTTGGCACGCTCGCCAAGGACAAGATCGCCGACAAGGCGGTTGCCGATGCCGCCTTCGCGCTCAACGCCAACGAAGTCAGCCAGGTCGTGCAGGGCGCCTTCGGTCCGGTGCTGCTGCGCGTGACCGAGATCAAGCCCGAGGTGGTGAAGCCGCTCGCCGAAGTGTCGGACCAGATCCGCAAGGATCTGGCGCTGGGCGAGGCAAGCCGCATCCTTCTGGATGTGCACGACAATTATGAAGACACCCGCGCCTCCGGCAGTTCGCTGGCCGATGCCGCCGCCAAATTGAAGCTTAAGGACATCACCATCGACGCCATCGATCGCAACGGCCTGAGGCCCGATGGCTCCATCGTCAAGGACCTGCCGGAATCGCCGGCGCTGATCAAGGCCGTCTTCGATGCGGAACCGAACACCGAAAACGAGGCGCTGACCACGGCGGACAACGGCTTCGTCTTCTATGAGGTCGGTTCGATCACACCGGCCCGCGACCGCACTCTTGATGAGGTGCGCCAAAAGGTTGTCGCCGACTGGACGGCGGCCGAGACCGCCAAGCGGCTCGCCGCCAAGGCGGACGAACTCGAGAAGCGCCTCAAGGCCGGCACCACGCTCGACGTCATCGCCGGCGAACTCAAGCTGGAGAAGCAGACCAAGCGCGGCTTGAAGCGCGAAGCCGACGATGCCGATTTCGGCAAGGAAGGCGCCGCCGTCATGTTCGGCGTCGGCGAAGGCGGCACCGGATTGATCCCCTCGCCCACCGGCGATGGCCAGATCCTGTTCAAGGTCGCCGAAGTGTTCGAACCGGCCGGCGCCGACGCCAGCTCGGTGCCGGACGACGCGCAGAAATCATTCACCTCCGGCATGTCCGACGACCTGCTCGACCAGTTGGTGGCGCAGTTGCAGACGCAGTACGACGTCCGCGTCGACCAGGCCGCCGTTGCCCAAGCCTCGACAAGATGAGCGCGCTGAAAACCCATATCGCCAAGGTCGCGACCGGCACCGCCCTGTCCTTCGAGGAGGCGTGCGAGGCCTTTGACATCATCATGTCGGGCGATGCGACCCCAGGGCAGATCGGCGGCTTCCTGATGGCGTTGCGCGTACGCGGCGAGACGGTGAGCGAGATTTCGGGCGCTGTCGCCACGATGCGCGCCAAGATGCTGCGCGTCGATGCTCCTGACGGCGCCATCGACATCGTCGGCACCGGTGGCGATAATTCGCATTCGGTCAACATCTCGACGGCTTCCGCCTTTGTCATTGCCGGCAGCGGCGTACCGGTCGCCAAGCACGGCAATCGCGGCCTGTCCTCGCTGACCGGCGCGGCCGACGTGCTGATTGCCCTTGGCGTCAGGATCGACATCGCGCCGGAGCTAATCGGCAAGTGCATCCATGAAGCCGGCGTCGGCTTCATGTTCGCGCCGGCGCACCATCCGGCTATGAAGCATGTCGGTCCGGTTCGTGGCGAGCTTGGTACGCGCACCATCTTCAACCTGCTCGGCCCGCTTTCGAACCCGGCTAGCGTCGGGCGGCAGATGGTCGGCGTGTTCATGCCGGAATGGATCATGCCGGTGGCCGAAACGCTGAAGGCGCTCGGCACCGAGCATGCCTGGGTCGCCCACGGCGATGGTTATGACGAGATCACCACCACAGGCGAGACACAGGTAGCTGAACTGGTTGGCGGCGAAATCCGCAGCTTCACGCTGACCCCGGAAGAGGTTGGACTGAAGCGTCATACCAAGGATGAATTGCGTGGCGGTGATGCCGCCTACAATGCCAAGGCCTTGCGCGATATGCTGGGCGGCACCGCCGGCGCGTATCGCGACACGGTTTTGATGAATGCCGGCGCCGGACTGGTGATTGCGGGCAAGGCGACGACGCTCGGTGATGGCATCGCCATCGCCGCACAGGCCATCGACAGCGGCCGGGCGCTGCAGGTGCTCGACCGGCTGGTCGAGATTTCGAACGGGTGAACCGTGTCTGACATTCTGCGCAAGATCGAAGCCTACAAGCGCGACGAGATCGCCGCCGCCAAGGCAAGCGTGCCGCTGGCAGAGATCAAGGCGCGCGCGAAGGACGCCGACGCGCCGCGCGGGTTCCTCGCCGCGCTCGAAGCCAAGCGCGGATCGGGTGGCTTCGCACTGATAGCCGAGATCAAGAAGGCAAGTCCGTCCAAAGGGCTGATCCGTGCCGATTTCGATCCGCCGAGCCTGGCCAGGGCCTATGAAAAAGGCGGCGCGGCCTGTCTTTCCGTGCTGACCGATGGGCCCTCCTTTCAGGGCGCACCGGAGTTTCTGACCGAGGCGCGAGCCGCTGTGACGCTGCCCGCCCTGCGCAAGGATTTCCTGTTCGACCCCTACCAGGTCTACGAGGCGCGGGCCTGGGGCGCGGACGCCATTTTGATCATCATGGCCAGCGTCGATGATGCCATGGCCAGCCAACTCGAATCGACTGCGTTCGAACTCGGCATGGACGCCCTGATCGAGGTGCACGATGAAGCCGAGACCGAGCGAGCGCTGAAACTGTCATCGCAATTGATCGGCATCAACAACCGCAATCTGCGGACATTCGAGACCAGCCTCGATACGTCGGAGCGGCTGCGGGCGATGGTGCCGGGCGGTCGTTTGCTGGTCAGCGAAAGCGGCATCTTCTCGCATGACGATTGCCTTAGACTGCAAAGGATGGACATCGGCGCCTTCCTGGTGGGCGAGAGCTTGATGCGCCAACGGGATGTGACCGCTGCAACGCGCTCGCTGCTCACGGGCAAGGCGTCCGATGCATCGGGCCGAGAATCGGAATCGATTTTCGGAGAGCACGATGCATAGAGTCAAAGCGACCGAGCGCACTCTGTGCGTCCGAATGGACGCACGTCGCTCTATGGCGATTTGACGATGACAGGCGCTCTCACCCATCTTGGCGCACAGGGCGAGGCCAACATGGTCGATGTCGGCGACAAGAACGAGACGACGCGCACCGCGATCGCAGAGGGTTTCGTCTCGATGCAGCCAGAGACGTTGAAGACCATCCTCGCCGGCAATGCCAAGAAAGGCGATGTGCTGGGCACGGCGCGCATCGCCGGCATCATGGCAGCGAAGAAGACCCATGAGTTGATCCCGCTCTGCCACCCCCTGCTGCTGACCAAGGTTTCCGTCGACATAGAGCCTGACCATGCTCTGCCCGGCCTGAAGGTCACGGCCCTTGCGCGCGTCACCGGCAAGACCGGCGTCGAAATGGAAGCATTGACGGCAGCCTCGGTGGCCTGCCTGACCATTTACGACATGGCCAAGGCGGTTGACCGCGCCATGGTCATCTCCGGCATACGGCTGGTCGAAAAGACCGGCGGCAAGTCCGGCGACTACAAGGCAGGGCTCTGATGGCACTGGTTCCGGTCGCCGACGCGCTCGAGCGCCTGCTCGACGGCGCCGTCCCGCTGGCCGGCGAAAGCGTCCCGCTCATCGAGGCGATCGATCGTGTGCTGGCGGAACCGGTCATGGCGCTGCGCACCCAGCCACCCTTCGACGCTTCGGCCATGGACGGCTATGCGGTGCGAGCCGCCGATATCGCGTCGGTGCCGTCGAAACTCTCGGTGATCGGCATGGCGCCGGCCGGACGCGGCTTTGACGGCGCGGTCGGCCAGGCACAGGCAGTGCGTATCTTCACCGGCGCACCGCTGCCTGACGGCGCCGACACCATCGTCATCCAGGAAAACGTCCGGGATCTCGGCGGCGGCAACATCGAAGTGATCGAGCCAACCGCCGTGTGGCGTAACATTCGCCGCGTCGGCCTCGATTTTTCCAAGGGCGACGTGCTGCTGGAGAAGGGGCGCGTGCTCGACCCGGCGGCACTGTCGCTGACGGCATCGGCCAATCATCCCCGAGTAGGCGTGGTGAAACGGCCGCTGGTCGCCATCATCGCCACCGGTGACGAGTTGTTGCCACCCGGCAGCGAACTCGGGCCCGACCAGATTATTTCGTCCAACGCCTACGGCGTCGCCGCGGCGGCACAATCGATCGGTGCCTGTGCGCTCGATCTCGGGATCGCCGCCGACCGCAAGGACGACATCGCCGGCCTGGTCAGGAAAGCGGTCGCGGCGGGTGCCGATGTCATCGTCACGCTGGGCGGCGCCTCGGTCGGCGACCACGACCTGATCCATGACGTGCTGACCGGCGAAGGCATGACGCTCGGCTTCTGGAAGATCGCCATGCGCCCCGGCAAGCCGCTGATGTTCGGGCGCCTCGGCGATATCAGATGCATCGGCCTGCCCGGCAACCCGGTAGCAAGCCTGGTCTGCTCGCAATTGTTCCTGAAGCCGCTTCTGGCAAGGCTGGGCGGTCGCGACCATCGTCAGGATATCCGCCCGGCAAGGCTGGGCGCCGCAATGGCGGCCAATGACCTGCGCCAGGATTATGTGAGGGCGATGGTCAGGGAGGATGACGGCGAACTGGTAGCGACGCCGTTCGGCATCCAGGATTCCTCGATGCTGAGGATGCTGGCCGATGCCAACGGACTGGTCGTTCGCGCGCCTTTTGCCCCTGCATCCGCTGCGGGCGACGCTTGCAGCGTTCTGATGTTGCGCTGAAGTATTTCGTAATAACTTACTGATCACAGGGCTTATTCCGAGATCAAGGTCCGCGTCAATGCATGCGCCGGATCGGCCAGGCCATCCACTACATCGTAGTGATGCCGGTCGGGCTCGACCACGGCACTGGTGGTGGCGCCAAGCCCGGTCCAGATGTTGGCCAGCAACGCATTCTGTCGCAGGAACTCCGAGCGCTCGACGCCGCCGGCCCAGCAGGTGATGCGGGCACCATCGATTGGCCGCAGCAGTGCCGGGCTTTCCGTCAGCGCCTCATGCTCATCGATTTTCAGCACGGCGTTCATGCCGGTACGCATCAGCGGGCGCAAATCATGCAAGCCGGAAATCGAAACGACGTGGCGTATGCGCCGCACGACATCGGTGGCGAGCGGTGTGGTTGTGGTCACCATGCGGCTGGCGAGATGTCCACCGGCCGAATGTCCGGTCAACATCAGCGGTCCCCCGACCATTGCCGCCGCTTTGCCGATCGCCGCCCCGATTTCGCTGACAATGCCGGCAATGCGGATGTCCGGGCACAGCGTGTAGGAAGGCATAGCCACCGCAAAGCCGTTGCCGACCGCACCCTTGGCGAGATGCGACCATCCGCTTTTATCGGACTCCAGCCAGTAGCCGCCATGGATGAACACGACGAGCCCCTTGGGCGTGGCCTCCGGCAGGAAAAGGTCGAGCCGGTTGCGCGGCTGATCGCCATACGCGATGTCGAACCGTGCCCGGCCCTCCCCCGACAGTGCGTCACGGAACGCTTGCGCCGGTCCCGACCAGGCGGCCGGCCAACGGTCGCTGCCGGCAATATTCGCGCCGTTGGCATAGGCATTGTCCCAATCGGCAATGCGATGGTCGAGCATCGGCACCCTCCCCGAAATAGCGTCGTCTCAGTGCTAGCAATGGTCGCCACCATGCCGTGCGTCAAGGCTTTGGGGTGAAACATTTTAGGCTTGAAACAAATTTCGACTGGTGCGATCCTGTCTTCGGAACAGCCGACAAAATGGGAGGTCCGCTGTGCTGTCCGAACCCGTCGATAGTCACCTTTCCGGTGACATGTCGACAAGGGTGTAGCCGGCCGCACGAGCCTACCGCGAGACAGGAATTCAGATCCACCGCCGCCGGCCAGGTGCCACGCACGCTGCCGGGGGGCAGACAGGGACAGCGGCGACATGCTTGGGCCTTCAGCGCATACCGACACGTTCACCCGCGATAATCTGCCGCCGCCCGAGCAATGGCCCGACTTCCTGCTCGACGGCTTCGACTATCCAGAACACCTCAATGCCGGTGTCGAATTGACCGACAGGCTCGTCGAGAAGGGCCTTGGTGACCACACCGCGCTGATCGGCAATGGCCGCCGCCGCACCTACAAGGAACTGTCCGACTGGACGAACCGGCTCGCCCATGCGCTGGTCGAGAACTACGGCGTCGAGCCGGGCAACCGGGTGCTGATCCGCTCCGCCAACAACCCGGCAATGGTCGCCTGCTGGCTGGCCGCCACCAAGGTCGGTGCTGTCGTCGTCAACACCATGCCGATGTTGCGCGCCGGTGAACTCACCAAGATCGTCGACAAGGCCGAGATCACGACCGCGCTCTGCGACACCAGGCTGATGGACGAGATGACCGCCTGCGCCAAGGACAGCGCGTTCCTGAAGCAGGTGATCGGCTTCGACGGCACCGCCAACCATGACGCCGAGCTCGACCGCGCCGCCCTCGACAAGCCGGTTACCTTCACCGCCGTCAGCACCGGCCGCGACGATGTCGCCCTGCTCGGCTTCACTTCGGGCACGACCGGCGTGCCGAAGGCGACGATGCATTTCCACCGCGACCTGCTGATCATCGCCGATGCCTACGCCCGTGAAGTCCTGCAGGTGACGCCCGACGACATCTTCGTCGGCTCGCCGCCGCTCGCCTTCACTTTCGGCCTTGGCGGGCTTGCCATCTTCCCCCTGCGCTTCGGCGCGGCGGCAACGCTTCTGGAACAGGCGACGCCACCCAACATGGTCCACATCATCGAGACCTACAAAGCGACCATTTCCTTCACCGCGCCGACCGCCTACCGGGCCATGCTGAAGGCCATGGACGAAGGCGCCGATCTGTCATCATTGCGCGTTGCCGTCTCGGCCGGCGAGACCTTGCCGGCTCCAGTCTTCGAAGAGTGGACGCGAAAGACCGGCAAGCCTATCCTTGACGGCATCGGCGCCACCGAAATGCTGCACATCTTCATCTCCAACCGCTTTGACGACAGGAAGCCCGCTTCGACGGGCAAGCCGGTGGGCGGTTACGAGGCGCGCATCGTCGACGAGGAGATGCGCGAGGTGCCGCGTGGCGAGACCGGACGGCTGGCGGTGCGCGGGCCGACCGGCTGCCGCTACATGGCCGATGACAGGCAGAAGGACTATGTGCGCGACGGCTGGAACCTCACCGGCGATACCTTTACGCAGGATGAGGACGGCTTCTTCCACTTCGCCGCGCGTTCCGACGACATGATCGTCAGCGCCGGCTACAACATCGCCGGACCCGAGGTCGAGGCGGCGCTGCTGTCGCATCCCGATGTCGCCGAATGCGCGGTCATCGGTGCGGAGGATGGCGAGCGCGGCCAGATCGTCGAAGCGCATGTCGTGCTGGTGCAAGGTGTCCCGCCAGACGCAATGACCGTCAAGCGCCTGCAGGACCACGTCAAGGCAGCCATCGCGCCCTACAAATATCCCCGATCGGTCAAATTCATCGCCGCTCTGCCGAAGACCCAGACCGGCAAGATCCAGCGGTTTCGGCTGCGCACGGAGAAGATCAATTGAGCGAGCCTTACGATCCGGCCTCTGAAGGCGCAGAGATGTCGTTCAAGGAGCGCATGTCCTACAGCGACTATCTGCACCTGGAGAAAGTGCTGGAGGCCCAGACACCGCTGTCCTCGGCGCATGACGAAATGCTGTTCATCATCCAGCACCAGACATCGGAATTGTGGATGAAACTCGCTTTGCACGAGATTGGCGCGGCGATCCGCTCGATCCGTGCCGACCGCCTCGAACCGAGCTTTAAGATGCTGTCGCGTGTCGCCCGCATTTTCGAGCAGTTGAACAATGCCTGGGACGTGCTGCGCACCATGACGCCCAGCGAATACACCGAGTTCCGCGACGCGCTCGGCCAATCCTCGGGTTTCCAGTCCTGGCAGTATCGCGCCATCGAGTTCATGGCCGGTAACCGCAACCTCGCCATGCTCGGGCCGCACAAGCACCGGCCGGACCTCAGCCAGAATCTGGAGGCGATCCTGGCCGAGCCGTCGCTCTACGATGAAGCGCTGCTGCTTCTGGCCCGCAATGGCTTCGACATCGGGACGGACGCAAAGCGCACGGATTGGCGCGAGACGCGGACCGGGAACGAAGAAGTCCTGGTCGCCTGGCAGACGGTGTACCGCGATCCGCAGCGCTACTGGATGTTTTATGAACTGGCCGAGAAGCTGGTCGACTTCGAGGACTATTTCCGCCGCTGGCGCTTCAACCACGTCACCACCGTCGAGCGCATCATCGGCCTGAAGCGCGGCACCGGCGGCACGTCGGGTGCCTCCTATCTCAAGAAGATGCTCGAGGTCGTCCTGTTTCCGGAACTGTGGATGGTTCGCACCCGGCTCTGAACTCTTTGTTTTGGCACGGTTTTGGACGGAAACCGCGTCACATTTTTCCCGGCTTCGCGCCGGCTTCAGGTCACCGCCGTCTTGACCGCGAAGCGTGCATCCTGCCAGGCGCCAGTGCGCAGGATATCTTCCAGGACCTCGACCGCCTGCCATACATCGGCGTAGCCGACGTAGAGCGGGGTGAAGCCGAAGCGGATCGTCGACGGCGCACGGAAATCGCCGATCACACCGCGCTCGATCAAGGCCCGCATCACCTGGTAACCGTTGGGATGGAGGAAGGACACCTGGCTGCCACGCTGATTGCCGTCGCGCGGGCTTTCCAGCTCCAGGCCGTAGGCGCCGCATCTGGTCTCGACGAGCTGGATGAACAGGTCGGTGAGCGCGATGCTCTTCTTGCGCACCGTCGCCATGTCGACATCGTCCCAGATATCCAGCGCCCCCTTCAGCGCCCGCATCGATAACACCGGCTGCGTGCCGCACAGGAACCGGCGGATACCGCTGCCGGCCGCATAACCCTGCTCGAAGGCGAAGGGCCGCGCATGGCCCCACCAACCGCTGAGCGGCTGCTGGACTTTATCGTGATGACGCTCGGCGGCGTAGATGAAGGCTGGCGCGCCCGGGCCGCCATTGAGATATTTGTAGGTGCAGCCGATGGCGAAATCGGCATTGGCGCTGTCGAGCTCGACAGGCAGCGCGCCGGCGGTGTGGCAGAGATCCCAGACGATCAGCGCTCCGACCTGATGGGCCTTGCATGTCAGTGCCGCCATGTCGCGCAGCTGGCCGGACTTGTAGTTGACGTGGTTGACCAGGATGACCGCAACGCGCTCGTCGATGAGCTCCTCAATGGTCGGCGCATCAACGCCCTCAAGCCGCAACACCGTGCCGGGGCGCGTCGAGGCCACGCCTTCGGCCATGTAGAGATCGGTTGGAAAGCTGTCGCCCTCGGCGACGATGACCGAGCGGTCCGGCCGCATGCCGAGTGCGGCATGCAGCACCTTGTAGATGTTGATCGAGGTCGTATCGCAGACCACCGTCTGGCCGGCCGCCGCGCCGATCAGCCGCCCCAGTTGGTCGCCGAGCGCGACCGGCATGTCGAACCAGCCGGCGGTGTTCCAGGCACGGATCAGATCCTGCGCCCACTCCTGGGTCGCGGCCTTCCGCAGCTCGTCGAAGACGGCGGGTGCCGCGGCGCCGAGTGAATTGCCGTCGAGATAGATCACGCCTTCCGGCAAGATGAACCGGTCGCGCATGGCACGCAGCGGGTCCGCCGCATCCATGGCATCGACAGCTGCGAGATCGAGCGTCGTAGGCATCATTTGTGACATTCCCTGGTTATTCACGCCTTGGTCATTCACGCCGGGTTACTCACGAATCGCTTCGCGAACCGGTGCGGGCCCCCGGCTGCGCTTGAGGCTGGGCAAGGCAAGCATGGCCAGTACGAACAGGCCCGTGGCAAGCTTCAGGTCAGGCGGCGGCATGCCGGCCGCCAGGCAGAACGACACCAGCTGGTAGTAGATGATCGCGCCGGCGAAGGGCGCCAGCAATTGCCGCCACACCGTCTGCTTGCCGACGACGGCTTCGCCGATCATCAGCGCGGCAAGGCCGTTGATGAGAATTCCCAGGCCCATATTGACGTCGGCGAAGCCTTGCGACTGCACCATCAGCGCACCGCTTGACGCCGAAAAAGCGCTGGCCAGCCCGACACCGCCTATGGTCGCGGCCCAGACATTGATGCCTTGCGCCTCGGCCATGTCAGGATTGGCGCCCACGGCGCGCACGGCAGTCCCCTTCTCGGTCCTGAAGAACATGTAGAGCAGCATGAAGGCGGCAAGCGCGAGGAGACCCGCGACGACAATCTTGCTGGCGGGGAAACCCGGCCGCGCGAACGGCACCCAGTCGAACACCGAGGGCGAACCGAAGACGGACAGGTTGGACTTGCCCATAATGCGAAGGTTGATGCTGTAGAGCATCGTCATCATCAGGATGCCCGCAAGCAGCGTGTGGATGCGGAAGCGCAGATGGATGAAGGCGGTGCAGCAGCCCGCCGCGAAGCCAGCGACAAGGGCGGCAGCAACGCCCATCAGCGGCGATGCGCCGGCGGCAAGGAGAACGCCGCAGACGCAGCCGCCCAGCGGAAAAGCGCCTTCGCTGGTGAGATCGGGAAAATTCAGCATGCGAAACGGGATCATGATCCCGAGCACGACAAAGGCCAGGATCAGGCTTTGCGCCAGGGTGACCGGCATGATCGCGACGAAGCTGGTGAGAACGTCCCCAACAAAATCCATGATGATCAGCTCGCCAGCAACATGCGATCGGTCTTGACGGAGAAATGGCCGATCAGATCAATAACCGTGACCCTCGCCTTCTCCTGCCCGGCGACTTCCAGGAGCACCCGGCCCGCATCGAGCATGATCACCCGGCTGCCATAATCGACGGCGTGTTGCATGTTGTGGGTCACCATCAAAGTCGTCAGTTTCAGCGCGTTGACGGCGCGCACGGTCGCTTGCATGACGATTTCGGCCGTGCGCGGGTCAAGGGCCGCGGTATGCTCGTCGAGCAGCAGCAAGTCCGGCGATCCGCCGACCGCCATGATCAGCGACAAGGATTGCCGCTGCCCGCCGGAGAGCAGGTCGACGCGCGTGTCGAGACGATTTTCCAGACCGAGACCCAGTATCGACAGGCGTTCCCTGTAGGATGCAAGCCGGGTGGTGTTCAGCCCCGGGCGCAAGGTGCGCTTTTGGCTACGCAAATCGGCCAGCAGCATGTTTTCCGCAACCGTCATGCTGGCGGCGGTGCCGCGCATCGGGTCCTGGAACACGCGCGCCAGTTTCGCGGCGCGCTTGTGCACCGGCATTGCAGTCACGTCGGCGCCGTTGATCAGGATCTGGCCGGAATCGAGGATCAGGGCGCCGGAAATGGCGTTGAGCATGCTGCTCTTGCCGGCCCCATTGGAGCCGATGACGATGCCGAACTCTCCGGTGGCCAAGGACAGGCTGAGACCGTCCAGCGCGACCTTCTCGTCGGCCTGGCCCTTGTAGAACACTTTGCGCGCGGATCGAATCTCGAGCATCGTTTCTCCCTGACCTCGGGATGACGGCGCCGACGCCGTCACCCCGGCAGTTCCGATGTTAGTCGACGATGCAGCCGCAATCGGCCATTGAAGCCGGTATCTCGATGCCGAACGCGGCCATCGCCTTGCGCGAGATCGTTGCCATGTGGTCCTTGTAGGCCGGGCGCGACGGCGCGATCGTCTTGGGATCCTTGCCCTTGAGGATCTCGGCGGCGATGTTGCCGGCGTTGACGCCGACCTGCGTGTAATTGACCGCGAAGCTCGCCGGCACGGTACCGTTACGGACCGCACTGTCATCGGAGTTGACGACCGGGATACCGGCCTGGCGGGCGGCCGCGGAGACAGCGGCGATCGCCGGCTGGATCAGGTTCGAGGCCGGGCCGTAGACCACGTCGGCCTTGCCGGCGAGCGAAGCGATGCGTTGCTGGATGTCATTGACGTTGTCTATGCCGACCTCCACCACCTCGAAGCCCGCGGCCGGTGCCGCCGCCTTGATCTTTTCGACCAAGGCAACGTCATTGGCCTCACCGGGATTATAAGGCACGCCGAAGCGCTTGGCGTTCGGCAGCAGCTTCTTGGTGAAGGCCATCACCGCGGCGACGTCCTGCAGATCGCTGGCGCCGGTCATGCCTTCGTCTCCGGCGTCCCATGACGGCACCAGCTTGGCCGCCACCGGATCGGTGACCGCGGCAAAAACGATCGGAATGCCGGAACCGGCGAGCGCTTTCTTGGCGATCTGTGAGACCGGCGTGGTGATGGTGTAGATCAGCTTGGGCTGCTCGGCCTGCAGCTTGGCGATCATCTGCGGCACCAGCGACGCATCGAAATTGGTGTGGCTCTCCGTGTAGACGACGTCCTTGCCCTCGACGAAGCCGTTATCCGTCAGCGCCTTCTTGAAGCCGGCTATGGCGGCGTTCAATTGCGGATGCTCGCCGAAATTGGCAATGCCGATACGGATCTGATCGGCCGCGGCACTGCCGGCACTGACCATCAATGCGCCTGCCAGGGCCAAGCCCGACAACCAAGCGGATTTCGACTTCAACATCATTTCCTCCCAGATTTGATCAGGGCCGCTTGGAAACGCGGCTACTACGGCGATCATGGTGAGTCCGCTGGTCTGTGTCAAACATTATATATAATTGTTGCTGTGACGCACTATCATATATACTTTTCGCCAGACGACGGATTGATCACCATGCTGAATGAAACGAGTTCCACAAAAACGGAAGCCGCCTATCAGCTGTTGCGGCGCGACATCCTGACCACGCGCCTCATGCCCGGCGCCCCGCTCAAACTGAGTGCGCTGCGCGGCACCTATGGCGTCGGCTGGACACCGTTGCGCGAAGCCCTGTCGCGGCTCGAGGCCGAACGCCTGGTCACCGCGATCAGCAATCGTGGTTTTGCCGTGGCTCCGGTGTCGCGGGCCGAGCTGGAGGATCTGGCACGCGCCAGGATGGTGGTCGAGATACCCCTGTTCCTCGAATCGATGGAAAAAGGCGGCAGGGAGTGGGAGGATGCCGTGGTCACCGCCCACTACCGGCTCTCGCGTTGCAAGACGGCGGTCGACGATCCCTCGGACGCGGCCGTCGACAGATGGGACGAGAACCACGAGGCTTTCCATGCGGCGCTGCTGAGCGCCGCCACATGCGACTGGCTGTTGCGGTTCCGCTCGACGATCTCGGATCAGCTGCGCCGGCATCATCGCTTTCTTGGTCTGGCGCCGACACTGCGGGCCGCGGCCGGCCTCAAGGATGGCTATGAAGAGGCAATCGAAGCGCTGCGCGAAGCGATTGCGATCGAACACCATACCGCGATCATGGAAGCGGCGCTCGACCGTGACATCGAGCGGGCCAAGGCGCTGATGACGGCGCATATCGGCTACACACTGCACGTCTATGTCCACAGCGAAGACAGCGGCGCCACCAGATACGCCGCTCGCGCCGGCAGCTTGAAGGCGGGTTCGGGATAACTTCAGCGCTTCCGCGACCCCTATTCGAACGCGCTGGCCGGAGTGCGCCGAACGCCCGGATCCATGGCCGCCCGAAGCTACCAATCGTTGGCATTTTGGTTTCGTTTCGTTCCGCGAATAATGGCTCCGCGAATTATACGTCCCCCCGAGGAGAAACCTTCCAACTAACTGATGCCAAAGCCTCGTCGGCGGATGGGCCACAGGCCATTAACCAAAACGATTTCAATGCGCCTGCCGATGGCGGAAAGGGCTGGTTGCTGCCCGCCGTCGCGGGCAAAAAACTTCAGACCCCTTAACAAATTCATTAAACTTTAAACGGTTGCAGAACACAACTGGAACAGATAGTGTTTGTTCTGGGTTTGTTTTTTCGATTCTGGTTCAACCTTTCGTTCAATGTCTTGGGGGCCGCCATGCTGACACGCAAGCAACATGAACTGCTGATGTTCATCCACGAACGGCTCAAGGAAAGCGGGATACCGCCTTCCTTCGACGAGATGAAGGAAGCACTCGATCTTGCCTCCAAGTCGGGGATCCATCGCCTGATCACGGCCCTGGAGGAGCGCGGCTTCATTCGCCGGCTACCCAATCGGGCGCGCGCGCTGGAAGTGCTGCGGCTGCCGGACTCGATCGCGCCGGGCCTCAATGCGGCAAAGAAGTTCTCGCCAAGCGTCATCCAAGGCAGCCTTGGCCAAGGCAGTCTCGGACGCCAGATCAGGCCGGCCGCTGCGCCTTCGCGCCTGCCCGCGGCCGGCAACGACGACGACGCGGTTTCAGCCGTGTCCATCCCGGTCATGGGCCGTATCGCCGCCGGTGTGCCGATCGATGCCATCCAGCATCAGACGCATTCGATCTCGGTGCCGCCGGACATGATCATGGGCGGCGAGCACTATGCGTTGGAGGTCAAGGGCGACTCGATGATCGAGGCTGGTATCTTCGATGGAGACACGGTCATTATCCGCAATGCCGACACGGCAAGCCCGGGCGAAATTATCGTGGCACTGGTCGACGAAGAGGAAGCGACACTGAAGCGGTTCCGCCGCAAAGGCGCTTCGATCGCGCTCGAGGCCGCCAATCCAGCCTACGAAACGCGCATTTTCGGGCCGGACAGGGTCAAGGTACAAGGCAAGCTGGTCGGGTTGATCAGGCGCTACTGAACCGGCTTGTTATCGGGCTTGTCGGGTTTTTTGTACGGCGGCAGCCCCCTCGCCTCGCGTGAGAATTTTCGCTGTTCGTGCCAGGGCCGGTATGGTCCGTCGACGGCAAATGCGATCGCGGCCCGGGTCGTGGCCGACTGGGGATTGAAGAAGACGGCAGCGCTTCCCTTGCGGGCGAGCTGCCGTTTGGTGACGACGAGAACCAGTGGATTGTGGCAGGCGTCATAGGCGGTTGCGTCATTGACGATGATCAGGTCGGCGAAAGCGCAGGCTTTCCAGGTGGTCTTGCGGTCCTCGACATAGGCAATGATCGCGCCGGAAGGGTGCCTGGCAAGGCACAGGCCTTCGCGGCAGTAGAAGGGCGATCCCGGCGGCAGGTCGGTGGGACTGGCAACATCGAATTGCCTGTCTGTCGTGTCGAACATTTCCGGTTTGACGATTGTTTCGGAGATCAGGGCGCGCTTCCAGTTGTCGGTTGCGAATTCGTTCGGACGTTCCCGGTTGACGGCCAGTTCGCCATTGCCGATCGGCAGCGCGACCAGCCGCGCATCTTCCGAGATCAGCACATCGGGCGCGCGTGTGTGCGACACAGTCAACAGGCCGGCAAGCGCGAATGGCAGCGCCGCGAGCCGCAGCCATGTCGTCGCCATCGTCGCGATTGCCAGCGCGACGGTGACCAGCAGCACGGATTGCTGCGAAATCAGCCCGACTCCATCGACCGGAGAGCGCTCCGATATCCACGCCGACACGGCGATCATTGCTGTCAGGCCCTTGCCCATGAGGTAGAGAGCCGGCCAATCCAATCCGAATGGCATCAACAGCGCGCTGGCGACGGCCAGGAACATCACGACCGACACGATAGGCATCACGGCCAGATTGGCGAACAGGCTGAGCGGCGATACCCGCTGGAAATGCCAGATGGCAAACAGTGCCGTGGCGCTGCCGGCGATAATGGACGTCATGGCCAATCCTCCTGTCGCCAGCAGGAATTTTCGCGTCAGGAACCCCGCCAGGGATCGCTTTGGCGGCGGTGGCCGCGTCTTTCCCGCATGGTGATCGGCCCAGCCGGCATAAGCGCCAACCAGGGCCGCGGTCGCGGCGAACGACATCTGAAAGCTCGGGCCGACGACCTCGTGAGGCGAGACCAGGATGACGGCGATCGCCGAGATCGCCAGATTGCGCATGGTCAGGGCAGCGCGATCGAAGAAGACGGCAATCAGCATCACCGCCAGCATGATGAAGCTGCGTTCGGCGGCAACGACGACACCGGAAATGATGAGATAGGCCGCGATCGAGAACAGTGCGGCGGCGGCCGCGTATTTCTTCACCGGCCGGCGCGCGGAAAAGTCTGGAAACAGCGCGAAGGCACCACGCAGCAGACCCATGATGGTGCCGGCCACAAGCGCCATATGCAGTCCCGAAATAGAGATGATGTGATAGATGCCGGTACGCCGCATCGCTTCATTGATTTCATCGGGTATGCCGGCGCGCACGCCGACGATCAGCGCCGCCGCGATCTCGCCTTCAGCGCCGCCGACGCTGCCCCTGATGTGGTCGGCGATGGCTTCGCGGGCATTTTCGATGCCTGAAAAAAAGCGAGCCGATAGCGGCATCTCACCGTCGTCGGCGGAAACAACCGTCGGATTGCCGAGAAAGAAGCCGCTGCCGCCGATGCCGGCGAAATAGCTGTCGAAAGAGAAGTCGTAGCTGTCCGGCCGCACCGGGCCGGTCGGCGGCAACAGTTTGGCGTAGCCTGTGATGAGCGAGCCGGCGGTCATTCCCGGTGGTATCTTGCGTGCGGAAAGCCGGACCCTTTCCGGTGCATAGCGCAGTTTCGGCCGGGCGGTCGAAATCACGTCCATGGTCAGCCGGATGCGGCCGCTCTCCATCTCTTCGAGCGAGACCACGCGGCCGGTCAGTTGGGTGGAGATTTCCGAACCCAGCATCCGGGTTCCGGCTCGCCATGTTTCGACCTTCGCCGCGAGCAGGCCCAGCGCGCACAACAGCACTGCCATGAAACACAGATGGGTTTTCGACCAGGAGCGCGAGACGAAGGCACAGACCGCCATCAGCACCACGACCGCGACGGGTTTTGCAAAGTCGGGCTCGGATGCCAGCGAGAAATAGGCGATCGCCCCAACGGCCAGACAGACCGGCACCAGCAGGAACGCGATGCCCCGGTCGAGTTCGAGCTCCGTCGCCCGGGCCACGCCATGGCGCAGGCGAGGCAAGGATACCAGGCCGACTTGCCGGCGCACGCGCGCGATCCTGCCCGCGGCAGGAGCCGGCGCCGGCGCCTGCCCACCTGCCTGCAGCGACCTGGTTTCGGGCGCAGCCACGAGCGGAGATGGCAGTGGGATCGTCGCAGGCGCCGCAAACAGGGATCGCTCGCTGACGCCGATAGCGGCATCCTCGCCCCGATCCGAGCCCCGGCCTCGTCCAGTCATCGGGTCTGCCCCTTGCACCCTCGACGCCCTATGCTACATGAACGCGCAACGCGCGAAAGTCCGCACGCTCCGCACCCAGCTTCAGACGTTTTCCGAGAGTTCCATGCCCGACAAGGTCATCACCCGTTTTGCCCCCTCGCCGACCGGCTATCTGCACATCGGCGGCGCGCGCACGGCGCTCTTCAACTGGCTCTATGCAAAGCATACCGGCGGCACGATGCTGCTGCGCATCGAGGACACCGATCGCGAGCGTTCGACCGATGCGGCCACATCGGCCATTCTCGATGGCCTGACCTGGCTCGGCCTTTCGTGGGACGGTGACGCAGTCTCCCAATTCGAGCGCGCGCCGCGCCATCGCGAGGTGGCCGAGGAGTTGGTGCGCCTGGGCAAGGCCTATTACAGCTACGAGACTTCAGCCGAGCTCGAGGCAATGCGCGAGGCTGCACGCGCCAAGGGCCTGCCGCCACGCTATAACGGCCATTGGCGTGACCGCGACCCGTCGGAGGCGCCGTCCGGCGTCAAGGGCGCCATCCGCATCAAGGCACCGACCGAGGGCGAGACGGTGGTGCAGGACCGGGTCCAGGGAGACGTGCGCTTCCCCAACAAGGATCTCGACGACTTCATCATCCTGCGTTCGGACGGCAACCCGACCTACATGCATGCCGTCGTCGTCGACGATCACGACATGGGCGTCACCCACATCATCCGTGGCGACGATCACCTGACCAACGCCGCCCGCCAGACCGTGATCTACAACGCCATGGGCTGGGACGTGCCGTCGATGTCGCATATCCCGCTGATCCACGGCGCCGACGGCGCCAAGCTGTCGAAGCGCCATGGCGCGCTCGGCGTCGAAGCCTATCGCGCCATGGGCTATCTGCCGGAGGCGCTGCTCAATTACCTTGCGCGGCTCGGCTGGAGCCATGGCGACGACGAGATCATGTCGATCGAGGACATGGTCTCATGGTTCGACATTGGCGACGTCAACAAGGGCGCGGCGCGCTTCGATTTCGCCAAGCTGGAAGCGATCAACGGCGCGCATATGCGACGTATGGCCGACACCGAGCTGTTCGATATCTTCATCGCCACCTTGCCCTATCTGGAGGGTGGCCCGGCGATGGCGGCGCGCCTCGACGAGAAGAACAAGGCACAGCTGCTGGCAGCACTTCCGGGCCTGAAGGAGCGCGCCAAGACGCTGGTCGAGCTTGTCGACGGTGCCGGCTTCCTGTTTGCCGCTCGGCCGCTGCCGATCGACGACAAGGCGGCACTCCTGCTCAATGACGACGCGCGCAAGATCCTGCGTGGCGCTCACGAAGCTTTGAAGTCGCTGTCAGGCGACTGGACGGCGGCCACGGCCGAGGCCGCGATCCGCGACTTTGCGCTGGCTGGCGGGCACAAGCTTGGCGCCGTGGCCCAGCCGTTGCGGGCTGCGTTGACCGGCAAGAGCACGTCACCGGGCGTATTCGACGTGCTTGCCGTTCTGGGGCGTGAGGAAAGCCTGGCGCGCGTAGCGGATCAAATCGATTAGGAGCAAACTGGCCCAAGAAGATTGGCATTGAAAGGCGGGTTTCGCAGTGCAACATTAGGCCTTGGCCCAATCTGGCACGCACCTCCTAGAATGCGGTGGCGAATACGCGAATTGCGGTGATTTCGACGTGTCGCTCTGCGGAATTTGCCTTTGCCGGCATGAGGAAACAAGAAGGAGTTTGCAATGACCGAAGCTGCGAAAAAACTGGATGTGGGCGGCCAAGAGGCCACGGCAACGCTGGAATTCGCCGGCAAGACTCACGAATTCAAGGTGCGAAGCGGCTCGGTCGGACCTGACGTCATCGACATCGCCTCGCTCTACAGCACCACCGGCGCCTTCACCTATGACCCCGGCTTTACCTCGACGGCAAGCTGCGAGTCGGAAATCACCTTCATCGATGGCGACGCCGGCATCCTCCTGCATCGGGGCTATCCGATCGACCAGCTGGCCGAACATGGCGACTTCCTCGAAGTCTGCTACCTCCTGCTCTACGGCGAATTGCCGACCAAGGCGCAGAAGGACGATTTCGACTACCGCGTAACGCGCCACACAATGGTGCACGAGCAGATGTCGCGCTTTTTCACCGGCTTCCGCCGCGACGCGCACCCGATGGCGGTGATGTGCGGCGTGGTTGGCGCGCTGTCGGCCTTCTATCATGACTCGACCGACATCTCCGACCCGTACCAGCGCATGGTTGCCTCCATGCGCCTGATCGCCAAAATGCCGACGATCGCGGCCATGGCCTACAAGTACCACATCGGCCAGCCCTTTATTTATCCGAAGAACGATCTCGGTTTCGCGGCAAACTTCCTGCACATGTGCTTTGCCGTGCCGTGCGAGGAGTACAAGATCAACCCGGTGCTGGCGCGCGCCATGGAGCGTATCTTCATCCTGCATGCCGATCATGAGCAGAACGCTTCGACCTCGACCGTTCGCCTCGCCGGTTCCTCGGGCGCCAACCCGTTCGCCTGCATCGCCGCCGGGATTGCTTGCCTGTGGGGCCCGGCCCATGGCGGCGCCAACGAAGCGGCGCTCAACATGCTGGGCGAGATCGGCCATGTCGATCACATCCCGGAATTCATCGCCCGCGCCAAGGACAAGAACGATCCGTTCCGCCTGATGGGCTTTGGCCACCGCGTCTACAAGAACTACGATCCGCGTGCCAAGATCATGCAGAAGACGGCGCATGAGGTTCTGGGCGAACTCGGCATCAAGGACGATCCGCTGCTCGACATCGCGATGGAACTGGAAAAGATCGCGCTGACCGATCCCTATTTCATCGAGAAGAAACTCTACCCGAACGTCGACTTCTATTCCGGCATCACGCTGAAGGCGCTGGGCTTCCCCACCACCATGTTCACCGTGCTGTTCGCGGTTGCCCGCACGGTCGGCTGGATCGCCCAGTGGAAGGAAATGATCGAGGATCCACGCCAGAAGATCGGCCGTCCGCGCCAGCTCTATACCGGTGCGCCAGAGCGCGACTACGTGCCGATCGCCAAGCGCTGAGACGAGTGAGTAGTGAGTAGTGAGTAGTGACTAGTGAGTAGTCAGGTTAGAGAGTTTTCTAACTCACTATTCACTACTCACTACTCACTACTCACTACTCAATAACCACTACTCACTACTCACTATTCACCACTCACTACTGCCTACTCACTCTCTTGATACACCCCATCACCACCTGCGCCGCGATCTCACCGGACGGTTTGTCCGTTGCCATGCGCCGTGAAATCTCGGCGAACCCGTCTTTCTGCCAGGCGCGCATGCCACTGTCGGCCAACAGCGCTTCCAGCTGGCGTGCCAGATTGTTCGGCCTGACGTATTCGTCGTAGAACTCCGGGATCAGTGCGCGATCCGAGATCAGGTTGGGCAGCAGCGCCGACCAGACGGAAACGAAATACCGCGCCACGGCGCGTGCGACAGGGTCGAGCCGGTAGCAAGAGATCATCGGCACGCCGGACAGTGCCAGTTCCAGGGAGACGGTGCCGGACGCGATCAACGCCGCGTCGGCCTTGCCGAAGGCCTGCCATTTGCGCTCCGGCTCCAGGATAATCTCGGGTTTTTCATCCCAGCGCGTGACCGCGGATCGTACGGTGTCCGCGACATGCGGCACCGTCGGCAACATCAGCCGAAGCCGATGCCCGCGTGCCCGCAGCATCGACACGGTCTCGCCGAACGGCTCGAGCAGCCGTCGCACCTCGCCGCGCCGCGAGCCGGGCAGGACAAGCAGCGTCTTCACGCGGTCTGGTGAAAGATCACGCGGCTGGGCCTGCGCCCTGGCGGCCGACAGCACGCCGGGATCATGCGTCAGGCGATGGCCGACATAGGTGCCGGGCGGGCCACCCAGCCGATCGAGCTCCTTCACTTCGAACGGCAGGATGCACAGGATGTGATCGACATACGGCTTCATCGCCACCGCCCTGCCCGGCCGCCATGCCCAGACGCTCGGGCAGACATAGTGGACGATCGGGATCGTCGGGTTGGCGGCGCGCACCTTTTTGGCGACGCGCAGCGAAAAATCGGGGCTGTCGATGGTGACGAGGCAGTCCGGCTTGGCATCCGCAACCAGCCCCGCCAGCTGACCGATCCGCCGCATCAGGCGCGGCAGGTCACGCAGGACGGCGCTGAACCCCATTAGCGCGACCTCGCTGGCGTCGAACGGCGAAACCAGCCCAAGCGCCTGCAGGTGGCGGCCACCGAGGCCGACGAGCTGCACATCGCGCCCTGTTATTTGGCGCAGCGACTGGACAATGTCGGCGCCAAGCAGGTCGCCTGACTCCTCGCCCGCGACGATCGCGATCTTCAGCGCCCTGTCAGCCATGACCTGACTCCGTTGCGGCCAGGCCGACAATGAACAGCCCAAGGTCATTGGCACGCGAGAGGGTTGCGGGAGCTTCGAGGATTAGGGAGCGTCCCGCCTCGACGGCAATGCCGGCAAGCCCGGCCGCATGCGCTGCTTCTACCGTCTGGGGCCCTATGGAAGGAAGATCCGCGCGCAGCTCCTGGCCAGGCTTGGCGCATTTGACCAGCACACCGCGCGTCTTGCCGGCGATACGGCCGTGGCCGCGCAGCAGCCTGGCGCGGTCCAGCAATCCGGCCGTGCCCTCGATGCCTTCAAGCGCAATGGTCCGGCCGCCGACCGCGATCGCCGCCTGGCCGATATCCAGCGCCCCGATGGCTTTTGCCGCGGCAAAACCTGCCTCGATGTCGCGCCAGTCCGACTTCCGGGGCGTGGCCCTGGTCAACACCCCTTCGGCGGCGACAAGGTTCGGCACGATCTCGTGGGCGCCCACGACCTTTATCCCCCGGGCCTCGAGCCCGCGCGCCACCACCTTGAGCAGTCCATCGTCGCCGCGCGCCAACGCCATGACGACGACGGGTATCACAGCGAGCAGGCTGAGGCTTGGGCGCATCTGTGTCAGCCTTGGCCTGCGCTTAATCTCGCCGGCAAGCACCAGATGCGTAATCCGGTTACGCTTGAGCAGCGGAATGAGCGATCCTATCGCCTCCAGGGCAAGGGTCTCATGCTCGTAACGGCACAATTCAGCCAGGCGGTCGGCCTCACCGTCCATGAGCACGACGAAGGGCGGATGACCCTGTCCGGCCAAACCGGCAGCGACTTCGACCGGAAGGCTGCCGCCGCCGGCGATGATGCCGACCCTGGCACCAGGCGGGAGATCGAGACCAGCCGCGGCTGTCTCAGCCTTCGTCATCGGCATCGTCGCCATCGCCGCCCTTGAGCGATGGCACCGCATAGTGCCGCTTGCCGCGACTGGTGATGAAGTCGATGATCTTCATCGCTGTCGGCGACGAGGCGAACTCCACCTTGGCGAACTCGATGTTCTCGCCCACGGTGCGGGAGCGGTCGAAGATCGTCTTGTAGGCCTTGCGCAGCAGATGGATTTCGGAACGCGGCAGACCGGCGCGCTTGAGGCCGATGATGTTCAAGCCGCGCAGGCTGGCGCGGTTACCGACGGCGATGGCATAGGGAATGACATCACCGACAAAAGCCGAGCACCCGCCAAGAAAGGCGTTGTCACCCACGCGCACGAATTGATGGACGGCGCTGAGGCCGCCAATATAGACGTTGTTGCCTATCTCGCAGTGGCCGCCCAATGTCGCCCCATTGGCGAAGGTGGCGTTGTTGCCGACGGCACAGTCATGGGCGATATGGGCGTAGGCGAGGAAATTGCCATTGTCGCCGACCGTGGTTTCGCCACGGCTGGTGTCGGTGCCGACATGCATGGTCACGCCTTCGCGGATGGTGCAGTTGGCGCCAATGACCAGCGTCGTGCGGCCGCCCTTGTGCTTGGTGTTTTGCGGCGGTGCGCCCAGTGTCGCCATCGGATAGACCTTGGTCGACGCCCCGATAGTGGTCGCGCCCATCACCGAGACATGGCTGACCAGTTCGACCCCGTCGCCGATCACGGCATCGGCGCTGACATGGCAGAACGGCCCGATGCGCACACCCTGGCCGATCTGGGCGCCTTCTTCCACGACGGAGGAAGGATGGATTGACGTCTTGATTTTCATAGGCACTCGATCGTCAGTCGCCGGTGACCATCATGGCTGAAATCTCGGCCTCGGCCGCCTTGGTACCTTCGACCAGGGCTTCACAGGCGAATTTGAGCAGGTTGCCGCGCTTCTTGATTTTCTTGACATGGATCTTCAACTGGTCGCCGGGGACGACCGGTTTGCGGAATTTGGCGTTGTCGATGGTCAGAAAATAGACCAGCGATGGCTTTGACGCCCCGAGGCTGCGGATGCAGATGGCTCCGGCCGTCTGGGCCATGGCCTCGACGATCAGCACGCCAGGCATCACCGGCTGCTCCGGGAAATGCCCCTGAAAATGCGGCTCGTTTATGGTCACGTTCTTGATGCCGATGGCGGAGTCGTCGCCGTCGATGTCCACGATGCGGTCGATCATCAGGAAGGGATAACGGTGCGGCAGGAGCTTCATCAGCCCCAATATGTCGACCGCTTCCAGCGTTGTCGCCGCCACCATGTCAGCCATTGTCCTTGCCCTGCTTGCGTGCCCTGGCCATCGTGCGCAACATGGCTATCTCTCGCATGGCTTCCGCCATCGGCTGCGCCGGATAGCCACCCCAGATCTCGCCGGCGGGAACATTGCTCATAAATCCACTTCTGGCTGCAAGCTTGGCACCTGTACCAATCGTCAGATGATCCGCAAGCCCGACACCGCCGCCCATGGTGACATTGTCACCCACCACCACGGAACCGGAAATACCCGACAGCCCGGCCACTATACAATTGCGGCCGATGCGGACGTTATGGGCGATCTGAACGAGATTGTCGATCTTGGTGCCTTGCCCGATGATCGTATCGGACATGGCGCCACGATCGACGGTGGAATTGGAGCCGATCTCGACATCGTCCTGGATGACGACGCGTCCGATCTGTGGAACACGTTCCGGCCCCTTGGCGCCGCCGACAAAGCCAAAGCCGTCCTGGCCGATCCTGGCGCCACCATGGATGATGACTCGATTGCCGATCAGAGCGTACTGGATACTGGCGCCCGGCCCGACATAACCGTCACGGCCAATCTGGCAGGACTGTCCGATGACGGCGTTGGGCGCAATGACTGTGCCGCTGCCGATCGAGACACCAGGCCCGATGACCGCGCCGGCCTCGATGATAGCCCCGGCTTCGACATGCGCCGTCGGATCGACATGGGCATGGGGCGAAACACCGGTTTCACTGGTCATTGGCCCCGGCGTGGCGGCTGTCGGGAACAGCAGGCGCCCAACCAGCGCGAAAGCCTGCTGCGGCCGTGGATGAGTCAAGACAGCGACGCTGGAAGGCGCCTTGTTTGCGAATTCGGCCGTGCACAGGACCGCCGCCGCCCGCAGCGACGGCATCAGCGCGGAATTACGCCTGCCGTCGACGAAGACAAGCGCATTGGCGCCGCCTTCATTGGCCGGCGCCAGCGCTTCGATCAAAACGTCGGATTGGCCGGAATCGACAAGCACCGAGCCGGTCAGATTCGCGACTTCGGCCGCCGTATACCGGCGTGATGGCGCGAAGAACACCGGATCGGTCATTCCAGAAGCTATATCCAGCTAGGTCGGAACATTTCTCCCGGATCCAAAACCCGGGAGCATCGTTGGCCGCCGATCAGAAGCGGGTCGATATGCCGAAGTTGAATTCCTGCACGTCGTCGCTCGCTTCCTTCTTGACCGGGATTGCATAGTCGATACGGATCGGGCCGAACGGAGACGCCCACATCAGGCCGAGACCAACCGAGGCGCGCACCTTCATGCCGGTAGAATCTGGATCGACCAAGCCAGTGGCGATCTTGCTGCCATAGAGCGTTGCCGCATCAGCGAACACCGCGCCCCGCAAGCCGAAGCTCTCAGGCACGACCGGCAGCGGGAATTGCGCCTCCGCCGAAGCGTTGAAATAGGTCGTTCCACCCAGATGGTCACCGCTGGTGTCGTTAGCAACCGGGCCGATGCCACCATAGGCAAAGCCGCGGATCATGCGATCGGTGCTCTGGAAGTGATCGAAGATGCGCAGATCGCCGTCGCTGCCGTAGCCCTCGACATGTCCTGCGCCACCCGAAAGGAGGCCGACAAGGTCAAGCTGCTCGGACAGCGTCTGGTAGATGCTGCCGCGCCCGGTGATCTTCACGAACTTGGCATCGCCACCGAGACCGGCGACCTCCACTGTCGTGTTGGCATAGATACCCTCATGCGGGTTCTTCATGTCATCGATGGTATTGTAGACCAGCCCAAGGCTGACCGAGGACTTGATCCATGGGCTCTGCTCGATGCCATCCAGAATGGCCTGGGAAATGTTGCAGTTGCCGTCGGGATCGACAGGAGTGGGATCGCAACCGTCGTCGACCTTATATTTCTCCTGCGAGATGTTGTACGCCAACTGGGTCGTGATGCTGTTGGTGATTGGCAACCCGAAGCGGATCGTCGCGCCGGTGGTGTCGCTGTCGTAATTGTTGTTGTATTCCCGCGTCGACTTGAAGATGTCGAAGCCGGCGGCGATACGCCGCCCGAGGAAGTAGGGCTCGGTGAAGGACAGGCTGTAGTCGCGCGAGTTCTTGCCGCCACCAGCCGACACTTTGATGAACTGGCCACGGCCGAGGAAGTTGCGCTCGGTGATCGATCCTTCGACGGACGGTCCAGCCGAATCGCCGCCGGTCGAATAGCCGGCGCCAACCGAGAATTCACCCGTCGACTTCTCGACCACGTCGACCACCAGCACGACCTGGTCAGGGGCCGAGCCAGGCACGGTCGAAATGTCGACTTTGTCAAAATAATTCAGGTCTTCCAGGCGCTTCTTCGCGCGCTGGATGAGCACCTGGTTGAACGCATCGCCTTCGCTGACATCGAATTCGCGACGGATGACATAGTCACGCGTGCGGTCGTTGCCGCGGATCTCGATGCGCTCGACATAGGCCTTGGTGCCCTGGTCGACGGTGTAGACCACCGAGATCGTGTGGTTCTCGAAGTTGCGGTCGCCGCGCGGTGTCACCTGGGCGAAAGCATAGCCGGAACCAGCCACCTTCTCCGTCAGCGCAATGATGGAGTCTTCGACGTTCTTGGCATTGTAGACATCGCCCTTGCGGGTTTCGACCACCGATTCCAGCGACTTGGAGTCGACTTCCGGGATCGTGCTTTCGACGCTGATGTCGCCAAAATTGTAGCGCTCGCCTTCCTGGACGGTGATGGTGACCGTGTATTTGTTGGTCGCATTGTCGAGCTCGCCGACGGCGGACACGACCTGGAAGTCGGCATAACCGTGATTGTAATAGAAGCGGCGCAGCAGCTCCTGGTCGGCGCGCAGCTTGTCTTCGTCGTAGACGTCGTCGCGCAGAATGAACGAAACCCAGGACGAGCGCTTGGTGTTGATCACATCAGACAGGCGGCGGCTGGAATAGGCGCTGTTGCCGACGAAATTGATTGCCGCGATCTGCGTGCGATCGCCTTCGGTGATGTGGAAGACCACGTTCACGCGGTTGTCGCCAAGCTCCATGATCTGCGCGGTCACGCCGGCATCGTCACGGCCGATACGCCTGTAGGCGGCCTTGACCGCCTCGACATCCGAATCCAGCGTAGCTTGAGAGAACGTGCCGCGCGGCTTCAGCTGAACCGCCGCCTGAAGCGCGTTGTCCTTGAGCTTCTTGTTGCCCTGGAACAGCACCTGGTTGACGACCTTGTATTCCGAAACCTTGACCACCAGGGTCGAGCCGACCTGGTTGATCTGGACATCCGAGAACAGGCCGGTGCCGAACAGCGCCTTGACCGCGCTATCGACATCGGAGCTGGAGAAGGCCTTGCCGGGCTTGATGGTGATGTAGTTGCGGATGGTATCGGCGTCGACACGCTGGTTGCCGCTCACCTCCACCCGGCTTACGACCGCGGCTTCGGCCGCCGATGTGGCAACGAACTGCACTGCGAGCGCACCTGGTACGACCAGAGCGGCGGACAGTGCCGCCGCTGACGCGGCGTTTAGAAACTTGGATGCTGCCTTCATCGGGCTTAATAACCTTTTCTCGTAGTCCCCACGGCGAGAAAACCGGACGTGCGGTCATTTCCCCTACCGTATTAACCGGATTTTCCCTACACGCAAGGCTTCTGGTTAATTTGTATTTACTTAACCCTGTTGCGTGGCTTTCGCGTCACTCATATCCCCGTGCATGGTAAACGGCGTCTCAACATCCGCCATGCTCAGGCCAAATTCCTTCATGATTTCAGCACCCAAAGAGATCGTTCCAGAACACGAACCCCATGAAGCACAGCACCAGAAGCAGACCGGCCCGATAGGCCATTTCCATCATCCGTTCCGACACCGGCCGGCGGATGACGGCCTCCACCCCGTAGAACAACAGATGGCCGCCGTCGAGGGGGGGAATCGGCAAAAGGTTTAGAATGCCTATCCCAACGGACAGCAGCGCGACGAGCTGCACCAGCCATTCAAAACCGAGTTTGGCCGCCTTGCCGGCCATGTCGGCGATCTTGACCGGGCCACCCAACTGGCACTTGTCCTCGCGCCCGACGGCGAAGCGCTGCAGGAACTGTCCGGTGCGCTCGATGACGTGGCCGGTTTCCTCAACGGCCGCCGCAACGGCTCCGACCGGGGTGTAGGTGATGAGGCGGGGCTGGCCGAGTTCCTTGTTGTTGACGACGCCGATCACGGCGACCTTGACCTTGTTGCCGAGCGCGTCCTCCTGCTCCATCAGCTGCGGCGACGCGGTCACCGTGACCTCCTTGCCGCCGCGCAGCATGACGAAGGTGATGGTGTCGCCGGCGCGGCCCGAGACCAGCCGCTGCACGTCGCCGAAGGTTTCGACCTTGCTGCCGTCAACGCTGACGAATCGGTCGCCTGGCAAGATGCCGGCCTTGGCCGCGGGACTGTCTGTTGTAACCTCCGCCACCATGGGCTCCGCGACATAACGCCCATAGGCGGCAAACAGCACGGAAAAGACGACGATCGTCAGCAGGAAGTTAAACAGCGGCCCGGCCACTACCGTTGCCGCGCGCTTCCAGATCGCCTGGGTGTGGAAGGCAACCTTGCGTTCCTCGTCGGTCAGCGTTTCGAGTTCTTCCGATGTCGGCTGGCTGGAGGTGGCGTTCATGTCGCCGACAAACTTGACATAGCCGCCAAGCGGTATGGCGCAAAGCTTCCAGCGCGTACCATGCCTGTCGTTGAAGCCGATGAGCTCCGGACCGAAGCCGATGGAGAAGGCTCTGACCCCGATGCCGCACCAGCGGCCGACGAGATAGTGGCCCATCTCGTGAACGAACACCACGACGGTCAGAACGAAGAGAAACGGCACGAGCGTGCCGAGAAAGAGGCCTTCCGTGCTGAAAATCGCGTGAAGAATCTCGTTCAATTCAGGCCCTCAAGTTCTTCCGCGTCGCTGCGTGACTGTGACATCAATACAGGCGAATCCAAGGCGCCCGCGCCAGATCGTGGAATGACACCGTTCAAATGGGAAACAGCCCCTGTGCCGGATGCTCGGCGCCCGCCGCGATCCAGCCGATGACGTATAGGGCAAGAGCGGCCGCGACAAGCCCGTCGACACGGTCCATGACGCCGCCATGCCCAGGGATGAGCACGCCAGAATCCTTGCGGCCGTGACACCGCTTGACCCAGGATTCGAAGAGGTCGCCGGCTTGGGCGACAATCGACAGTACCAGCGCCACAACACCCAGCAACGCCAGGTTGCCGGCGCCGGCGAAGGCGGCAAGCAGCAGCCCCGCGACGACACCACCGACCGCCCCGCCGAGGGCGCCGCTGCGGGTCTTGCCGGGCGAGATCGAAGGCGCCAGTTTGGGCCCGCCGACGGCACGCCCGACGAAATAGGCAAAAATGTCGGTTGCCCAGACGACCGCGAACAGGAACAGGATGGCGACGAGGCCCGAATGGTCGCCGTCCCGCAGCAGGGCAAGCGACAGGCCCGACATGCAGGCATAGGCAAGGCCGCTGGCGTCCCACTGGCCGATCTTGCGAACTCCGGCGGTGATCGCAGCTGTCGCAACCAGAATCACGACGAGCGGCAGCAGCCACCGTGCGGGCAGGCCGGCAATCAAGGCGCCGACGAAAAGGACCATCAGCGCTTCCGGCAGAAAACCAAGCCCGTCGGCGGCGGCGGGCCGCGACATGCGTGTCCACTCGTAGAAGATCATTGCCGCCATGATGGCGCACAGCAGCCGGAACGGCAGGCTACCGAGCCAGGTCAGGCCGAGGGCGACAATGGCCAGCACGACGGCCGAGATGACGCGCAGCTGAAGGTTGCTCATCCCGCGGCCGGCCGCGAAGCGACGTCCTGCGGCCCCAGTCCGCCGAAGCGGCGCTCGCGGCCGGCATATTCGCGCAAGGCCTCGGCGAAATGCTCGCGGTTGAAATCCGGCCAGTAGCACGGCAGGAAGACGAGTTCGCTGTAGGCGGCCTGCCACAAGAGGAAGTTGGACAGGCGCAGTTCGCCGCTGGTGCGGATGACCAGCTCCGGATCGGGAATGCCTTGCGTGTCGAGAGAGCCGGCAAAGCTTTCAGCCGATATAGCCTCGCTGTCCATTTCACCGCGGGCCACGGCCGCGGCAAGCTTGCGCGCCGTGCGGACGATCTCGTCACGCCCGCCATAATTGAAGGCGATCACCAGCGTCAGCGAAGTGTTGTGGATCGTCAGCGATTCGGCCTCGTCGAGCAGCCCCCTGATGTCCGCCTGCAGCCCTGTGCGGTCGCCGATGATCCTGACCCGTACGCCGCTCTGGTGCAGCTCGGCAAGGTCGCGACGGATGAACAGCTTCAACAGACCCATAAGGTCGCTGACCTCGGACTTCGGCCGCGACCAGTTCTCCGACGAGAAAGCGTAGACGGTCAGGAAGGAGATGCCGAGACCCGGGGCGGCGCGCACCGCCTTGCGCAGGGCCTCGACGCCGGCGCGATGACCGGCGAGCCTCGGCATACCGCGCGCCTTGGCCCAGCGTCCATTTCCATCCATGATGATCGCGACATGCGCGGGCGTTGTCATGATCTCGCTTTCGGGTCAGCCAAGGGCCAACCCTAAACCTGCATGATTTCAGCTTCCTTGTCGGAAAGCAGATGATCGATGGTGCTGATGGTTTCGTCGGTAAGTTTCTGGACCTGGTCGGAACGCTTGCGCTGATCGTCCTCGCTGATGTCGCCGTCCTTCTCCGCCTTCTTCAGGAAATCCATGCCGTCGCGGCGCACATGGCGCGCGGCGACACGGGCGTTCTCTGCGTAGCCGTGCGAGATCTTGACCAGTTCCTTGCGGCGCTGTTCGTTGAGCTCCGGCAGCGGAATCCTCAGATTGGTGCCATCGACGATCGGGTTGAAGCCCAGATTGGATTCCCGGATCGCGCGGTCGACCGCGCCGACCATCGATTTGTCCCAGACCGAGACCGAGATCATGCGCGGCTCCGGCACCGAAACGTTGGCCACCTGGTTGATCGGCATGGTGGTGCCATAGGCCTGCACCTGGATCGCATCGAGCAGATTGCTGGAGGCGCGACCGGTCCGCAGCGAAGCCAGGTCATGCTTGAACGCGGCGATGGCCCCATCCATGCGCCGCTTCAGATCGTCGTACTCACCACTCATCTTAGTCTCCTCGACCCGTCTGCCGCGGGTTCACTGCTTCGGGGCAAGGGCCCCGTGTTCGAGCCTGATGTTCGAAAGCCGGTTTCCCCTTCCAGGGATCGGCCCCGATCATTCGTCCGCGACGACCGTGCAGCGGCCGCCGCCCCTTAAAATATCGCCGAAACCACCCTTTTCGTGGATCGAATAGACGATTATCGGAATGTTGTTTTCGCGCGCAAGTGCAATCGCAGCGGTATCCATGATGGAAAGGCCGCGATTTATGACTTCGGCGTGGCTGATGCGCTCGAAACGCGCCGCACTCGGGTCCTTTTTCGGGTCGGCCGAATAGACGCCGTCGACCTGGGTACCCTTGAACAGCGCGTCGGCGCCGATTTCGGCCGCGCGAAGTGCCGCTGCCGAATCAGTGGTGAAGAACGGATTGCCGGTGCCGCCGGCGAAGATCACCACCTTGCCCTGGTTCATGTAGGCGGTCGCTTGGCGCTGCGAAAAACTCTCGCAAAGCTCGGGCATGGCAATTGCGGACAGCACGACGGCATCGACACCGATCTTGTTCAGCGACGTGCGCAACGCCAGCGAATTGATGACCGTGGCAAGCATGCCCATGTGATCGCCGGTAACGCGGTCGCCTCCCTTGGAGGCGACCGCCACGCCGCGAAAGATATTGCCGCCGCCGATAACGACACCCACCTCGATGCCCAGCGCACGGGCCTCGGCAATGTCGCCGGCGATGCGGTCGACGACCGAGACGTCGATGCCGAAATGCTGTTCGCCCATCAACGCTTCGCCCGAAGCTTTCAGCAGAACACGTCGGTAGCGGGGCTTGACCGTCATCTGGTTCCTCGAAATTCCGGCGTGGCAAGCTCTGAAGGCGAAAACGCCCCCTGCTTCGCCCGGCGGTGCTGTCATGACGGGTTGACCGGATACACGAAGGGCGCGGCGATGTCACGCCGCGCCCTTATGCAAAATTCCAGGCTTTCTGGATCAGTTGCTGCTGATGGCAACCGCCTCGCCTTCGACCACGACCGGCAATGCGTAGCCTGACGGCTTGTCGCCGGTCACGACACCGCCCGCGACACGGACCTGGATCTCGGGACCGAAATAAGAATGCGGGAACGGTGCCGGCGTGCCGCTCACCTTGTCCAGGCGCTGGCGAAGCGCGGGCGGTATGGAGAAATCGAGCGCCGCAAGATTATCCTGCAGCTGCGAAAGCCGCGTTGCTCCGAGAATGACGGTGGCAACTCCTGGCTGAGTCGCCACCCAGTTCAGCGCGACCTGAGCCATGCCGCGGCCGAGTTCGGCGGCGACTTTCTCCAGCTCCGCCACCACAGCCCAGTTGTGCTCGCTGAATTTCTGGAAGCCTGGGTGGGTGGTGTTGCGGAAGCCGTCGAGCCGGCCGGCATTGCCCGCCTGCGCCGGGCGGTATTTGCCACTTAGCAGTCCGCTTGCCAGCGGGCTCCAGACCATGATGCCGGCGCCATGGCGTGTCCCGAACGGCACGAATTCATGCTCGATGGCACGCTCCGCCAGGGAGTATTCAAGCTGCAACGCCGAGATCGGCTCATAGCCGCGCAGTTCGGCGATCGCCTGCGCCCGCCCGGCATACCAGGCCGGCACGTCGGACAGGCCGATGTGACGTATCTTGCCTGCCCGAACCAGATCGTCGAGCGTACGCAGCACTTCTTCGGCCGGCGTCAGCCTGTCCCAGATATGCATGAGATAGAGATCGATATAGTCGGTACCCAGCCGCTTCAGCGATGCGTCGACGGCACGCATGATGTTCTTGCGGCCATTGCCGCCGGCGTTCGGATTGCCGGGGTTCGAGTTCATGGTGAATTTGGTGGCGATCACCGCCTTGTCGCGCAAGCCCCGCTCGGCCACGAATTCACCGAGCCAGGTCTCGGCCGTGCCGCCGGTGTAAAGGTCGGCGGTGTCGAAGAAATTGCCTCCGGCCTCGACATAGGCGTCGAACATCGCGCGCGCCGTATCCCGGTCCGCGCCCCAGCCCCATTCCGTCCCGAAAGTCATCGTGCCCAGTGCCAGCCGGCTGACGCGCAGGCCGCTGTTGCCGAGTGTGTAGTAGCTCATCGTCATTGTCTTTTCCGATCTTGGTCCGGTTGATGCGGGCGTCATTGGCCAGGTGTCGCCTTGACCCAGGGATTGCCGCGCTCATGCGTCATGCGGAAGGTGAAGCCATCGACCTTCCAGCCAGCCGCGGAGCGCGTGAGGTGATGCTCATACGTGCCCCAGACCTCCCAGAGCGGGTCGCCATTACCCTCCATCCGGTTCCAGGCGTAGCCGTTCGACAGAACGGTCGCCGTGTCCGCTTCAAGGACGACCTGGTGATTGGTGCGCAGATGCAGGCTGGTCTTGCTGCCTTTGAGATTGCCGGCCCAGGCGCCGATCAGATCGTCGGAGGCGATGTTGGCCGCGGGCTGCCCGGACAGGCTGCTGAAGTCGGCGGTGACCCTATCCGCGAAATAGCTGCGCGCGCGTTTCCAGTCCTGCGCGTCGACCGCGCGGTCGATGGCGTCGACGATGCGGATGATGGCGCGGTCATCGGCAAGCGCCTGCCAGCCCATCGGCTCGGCCCCGCCGGCGTCGAGCGGCGCCAAGGCAAGCCCTGCGGCGAAGGTAGCGTGTTTCAAGGCGTTCATGTCTCTTCTCCTCGATACCATCAGCCCGATCGCCGATGTGTTGGCGACAATGTGAACCTCTGCCTCGGCGTCGATAAGATTGCATTGTCCGCAAAGACTATGCGATACTGTTCATGAATGGACCGGGATCTGCTCAGCCATCTGCCTGTCATCATTGCGGTCGCCCGGCGCGGCGGTTTTGCCCTTGCCGCGGCCGAACTGGGCATGAGCCCTTCGGCGGTCAGCCATGCAGTGCGCCTCGTCGAGGAGCGGATCGGTCAGCCGCTGTTTGCGCGCACCACGCGCAGCGTTTCGCTCACCGAGGCCGGCAAGGCGCTGGTGGAAACGGCGGCCCCTGCCCTCCAGGATATCGCCGAGCGGATGGATCGTATTCGCAGCGTCAAGGGCAGGCCGTCCGGGCTGCTCAGGATCAACGCCTCCAACATTGCAATGCCGTTGGCGGTGACGCCGGTCGTGGCGGCGATGGCCGAGCGATATCCCGACATCACGGTCGAGATTTTTGCCGATCAAGGGTTGGTCGATATCGTCGGCGAAGGTTTTGACGCCGGCATCCGGCTCGGCGAGATGATCGCCCAGGACATGGTGGCCATCCGACTGACGCAGCCCTTCAAAGCCGTTATCGTCGCCTCGCCCGCCTATATCGGGCGACATGGCCGTCCGCGCAGCGTGGCCGATCTCGCGAACCACAATTGCATCGGATACCGTCTCGTTCGCTCCGGTGCTCTCTATCGCTGGGATTTGACCTGGGACGGCAAGGACGTGGTCATGGAAACCAGCGGTACGGCCATCGTGACGGATTCGCTTGCGGCAATCGACCTGGCTCTCGCCGGAGTGGGCCTTGCCTATATGTTCGAGCCGCTGGCGCGCGCCGATCTCGCGGCCGGTCGCCTGGTGCAGGTTCTGCCGCAATCAGCGATCGAGGAACCCGGCCTTTTCCTCTACTTTCCGCGTCGCGCGGCGATGGCGCCCAAACTCAGGGCCTTTATCGACACCGCGAACGAAATCGGCCGGGCATCCCAGCGGATGTCCGGCCGAAAAAACACAGGCGAAATGGACCGGTAAGAAGTTACTTCTTGACCGCCGCCGCGACTTCCGCGGCGAAATCCGTCTCTTCCTTCTCGATGCCCTCGCCAAGGGCGAAGCGCAAATAGGCCGTGATCTTGGCCGGCGCGCCGATTTCCTTTTCGGCATCCTGCAGCGCCTTCTCGACGGTGATGTCGGGATTGAGCACGAAGGCCTGCTTCAGGAGCACGACTTCCTCATAGAACTTGCGCAGGCGACCCTCGACCATCTTCTCGATGATGGCTTCCGGCTTGCCGGACTGGCGCGCCTGATCGGAGAAGATTGCCTTCTCGCGCTCGACCGCGGCCGGATCGATCTGCTCGGCGGTCAGCGCCATCGGGTTGGTGGCGGCGACATGCATGGCGACCTGGCGGCCAAAGGCATTGGCGGCATGCTCGTTGCCCGTGGTCTCGATCGCGACCAGCACACCGAGCTTGCCGAGACCATCGGCAACAGCGTTGTGGACATAGGTCGCAACCGCGCCATGCGGAACGGTGAGCTTGGCCGAGCGGCGGAAGCCCATGTTCTCGCCGATAGTGCCGACCGCGTCCTTGATGGTGTCGGTGACCGACTTGTCGGAGCCCGGATATTTGGCGGCGGCGACCGCTTCGGTCGTGCCATAGGCAAGCGCCACCTTGGCGACGTTGGCGACGATTTCCTGGAAGGCGGCATTGCGGGCGACGAAGTCGGTCTCGGAATTCACCTCGACCACGGCAGCTTCACGCACACCGTTGTCGACGCCGATCAGACCTTCGGCTGCCGTACGGCCGGCCTTCTTGTCGGCCTTGGAGATACCCTTCTTGCGCAGCCAGTCAACGGCCTCTTCCAAGTTGCCGTTGGTCTCGTTCAACGCCGCCTTGCAGTCCATCATGCCCGCGCCGGTCAAGTCGCGGAGTTCTTTGACCTGTGCAGCCGAAATGCTCATTGTCGCCTCTTTGTTTAAATGCACCGACGCACCATCGGTATTCGATGGTGCGTCTGTTTAGCGTGCCAAAATATGAGAAAGATGAAGGCCGCAACCGGCCTTCGATTGTCAAGCCTCGGGGGCTTCCGACGCCGGAGCCGGATCGAGCGCCGGTTCGATCGGAGCTTCGACCGAAGCGCCGATATCCATGCCGAGCGCGCCCTGCTGACGGGCGATGCCGTCGATGGCGGCCTTGGCGATCAGATCGCAATAAAGCTGGATGGCGCGGGCCGCGTCGTCATTGCCGGGGATCGGGAAATCGATCTTGTCCGGATCGCAGTTCGAATCGATGATGGCGACGACCGGGATGCCCAGGCGCTTGGCCTCGAGGATGGCAATCGCCTCCTTGTTGGTGTCGATCACGAACATCAGGTCGGGCGTCGAGCCCATGTCCTTGATACCGCCGAGCGCCTTGTCGAGCTTCTCGCGCTCGCGATCGAGGTTCAGGCGTTCCTTCTTGGTCAACCCTTGCGCTTCGCCGGCCAGCATCTCGTCGAGCTTGCGCAGGCGCTGGATCGAGTTCGAGATCGTCTTCCAGTTGGTCAGCATGCCGCCGAGCCAACGCGAGTTGACGTAGTACTGGGCCGAACGCTGTGCCGCATCGGCAACGATGTCCGACGCCTGGCGCTTGGTGCCGACGAACAGCACGCGGCCGCCCTTGGCGACGGTGTCGGAAACCTGCTTCAGCGCCTGGTGCAGCAAAGGCACCGTCTGCGAGAGGTCGATGATGTGGATGTTGTTGCGGGCGCCGTAGATGTAGGACGCCATCTTCGGGTTCCAGCGGTGGGTCTGGTGGCCGAAGTGAATGCCAGCTTCCAAAAGCTGGCGCATGCTGAAATCAGGCAGTGCCATTCTAAGTTCCTTTCCGGTTAGCCTCCACGGACACAGGCATTTTTGGACCGAGGTCCTCGAACGCCACCGGAGGTCTCAGCCGGATTTCTCCCGGGCAGACACCAAAGTCCGTGTGTGGAATGAGCGCGCATATAGAGGGGAAGTCCGACAAACGCAAGCAGGGCGGCGCTTTAACGCCTAGCGTGCGGCAATCAGCGCTCCGGTGCCGATCATGGCGCTGCCGGCGAACCTGTTCATCAGCCGCATGCGCCAGGGTGTCCTGAACCAGCCCGAAGCCCGGCCCGCGAGCGCGGCATAGACCCCCATCGTCACGATATTGGCGCTGATGACGGTAGCCACCACCAGCAGGCCATCGAAAAAGGTCATCGTGTCGAGGTCGAGAATCAGCGGCATGATCGAGGCATGGAACAGGATCGCCTTCGGGTTTCCGAGCGCTATGAACGCGCCGAGCAGGAAGGATCGGGACAATTTCGCCTGCCCCGTCCGCGGCTCATTCGATTGCGCGACCGAGGCCCGCCACATCCTGACGCCGAGAAAGATCAGATAGGCGGCGCCGGCATATTTCAACAGGAGGAAGATCCATTCGAAGGTCTGAGCCAGGGCCACCAACCCCAGCAGCGCCAGAGTGACGAGCACGGCATCGCCGGCGGCGACCCCAAGGCCTGCCATGAAGGCCCGCAGGAACCCACGCGACACGCCGTTGGTGATGACCGCGAACATTGCCGGCCCCGGCGTGGCGGCGGCGAGCGTCACAGCGGCGCAATATGCCAGGAATGCCGTTGGTGTCATCGCTTGGACTTTCCGTTGGGCACCCGCACGCGCCGGAAGATGGCGACGATCTGCTCGCGGCTGCACTCGATGGCGCCCAGCCGCACCGCACGGTCGCGCTCGAAGCCGGTTATGTCATAGTGCGGAGCGGATGTCTTAGGCGGGCCCTGGTAGGACGAGCGCTTGATGCCGAGTTCCGCCGCAAAGCGATGCAATTCGTCGGTGTCGTCGGCTAGGAGATGGCACCAGAGATGGCCGGCCCATTTCCAGATCGCCGCATCTACATAGACTGCCATCAAGCCCGCCACGGCCAGCTCAATTGCCCGACCCTGCTATTTCGATACTGGGCAAGGCTTTGTCTGGTCGAACAGCGATAGGTTGACCAGCTTGCCGGTCATCGAGAAGTCGCCATAGTCCATGACGAGATCACGGGTGATGCCGTTCTCGTGCAGCTTGAAGCTGATCCGGTATTCCGGCACTTCCTCGCCGTTCTGGGCGCTGTCGTCGAAATAGGCGATGTCGACCGGCCAGTATTTGTCGGTGGCAAGCTTCGCCAATGCCGGCGCCTCCGGATCGGCCTTGTCGGCCTCGCTCTTCTTGCCGACGACGACGGTGGTCGTCATCACCTTGTTGGCGTCTTCCGAACCATCAAACAGGTTGGTCTGATAGAAGTTTTCGCCTTTTTCGGCCTTTCCGATCAGCTCGACCAGGTGCTGGGTCGGAAACTGGGTGGCGGCGAGTTCGAGACTGTTCTTCTCCGGCTTGTCGATGTCGACCTTGAGGCCCTTCGCGTCTTTCGTGGCCATACCCCTGACCTCCTTGTCGAGGTTCTGGTCGACAAAGGATTTCGTCACGAATGAAAAGGTCTTGCCTTCGGCATCCTCGAAAGTCGTCGTCTGCTGGTCGGTCAGCTTCGTGTTGTCGTTGGTGGCGATCTGGGTGACGAAACGGAATTTCACCGTATAGCCTTCGCAGGCCGAGCCATTGAACTCGTAGACCATGCGGCCGGTGATGCCGGTGATGCCGGACCGATCATCCGCCTTCTTGAGCGTGAGATCATAGACGGCGCGATGCGCCTGCAGCGCCGGTGCGGCGACAGCGGCGCCTGTTGGCAAAAGCGCCGACAACAGAACGGCGTGGAATGCAAGGCGCGTCGCGCGCATGAGGTACTCCGATCGTCGCGGCTGATGGCAGGCCGCAGGGAAAGATGGTCCAGCTTAAAAAAAGTCGTGGCGGAAGCGAGGCAAAAATAGCAATTTCGGCCCGGCCAGCGCGGCACCTTCCAGCAATAGGGAAAAGCAATGAGTGAAACAATCGAAAAGCGGCTAAGTGATCTCGGCGTGGCGCTTCCCGTTGCCGCCGCACCAGCCGCCAACTACGTGCCCTATTGCAGGACCGGCAGCCTGCTGTTCACCGCCGGACAATTGCCTCTCAAGGACGGCAAGCTGCAGGCGAGCGGCCTGCTCGGCCGCGATGTCGACACCGCCACCGGCAAGGACGCGGCAAAATACTGCGCGATCAACATTCTGGCACAGGCCAAGGCCGCGCTCGGCGACCTCGAGAAAATTCGCCGCCTGGTGAAGATCACCGTCTTCGTCGCCTCCGCCGCAGACTTCGTCGAGCAGCATCTGGTTGCCAACGGCGCCTCCGATTTCCTGGTCGCCGCCCTTGGCGAGCGCGGCAAGCACGCCCGCTCGGCCGTCGGTACCGCCTCCCTGCCGCTTAATGCCGCAGTGGAAATCGAAGCGATCTTCGAAGTCGAGTGAGCCCGAACACCATGACAGACCTATCCTGGCTGACCGCCCGGCCCGTTGCCCATCGCGGCTTTCACGACATGAACAAGACGCGCTGGGAAAACACGCTTTCCGCCTTCGCTGCCGCGGCCGAACGCGGCTACGCGATCGAATGCGACGTGCATCTGTCGTCGGACGGCATCCCCGTCGTGATCCATGACGACGATTTGCAACGGCTGACCGGGCAGGACGGTTTCGTCTGGCAACGCAGCGCGGCCGAACTTACCGCGCTCAAGGTTGGCGGCACGGCGGATCACGTGCCGACGTTGCAGGAAGCACTCGACCTCGTCGATGGTCGCGTGCCCATGGTGGTCGAACTGAAAGGAACTCCCGGTCGCGACGAAGGCCTGGTGGCGCGCGTCGGCAAGATGCTCAAGCGCTACAAGGGCAAGGCGGCGATCATGTCATTCGATCACTGGCTGATCCGCGATTTCCCCAAACACGCGCCCGGCATCCCGGCTGGATTGACCGCCTATGGCAAGGACGCCAAGCTGATCGAAGCACATTTCGCCATGCTGGCGCACGAACTCGCCTTTACGTCGTATGCCGCAGGCGACTTGCCGAACCCGTTTGTCAGCTTCGTGCGCGAAAAGCTCAAAATGCCTGTCATCACCTGGACGGTGCATGATCAGCCCGCGATCGACCTGACCTTTAGATACGCCGACCAGATGACGTTCGAAGGGTTCGAACCCGACCTGGTCGAAGTCGCCTGAACAGGGTGCCCGAAACGTGACTTGTAGCGGCCCGAATGGAGCTTAAATAAGCCTCATGGATCAGGGTGATGACGGCGACGGGCAAATGGCGAATGCGGACTATTCGATCCGCATCGCCGCCGGCATCGGTGCCTTTACCTGCGACGAATGGAACGGCTTTTCCGGAACCACGCGTGGCGACACGGAGGCCGGGTACAACCCGCTCGTTTCATTCGCTTTTTTGAGCGCTCTTGAGGATTCCGGCTGTGCGGTGCGGCGCACCGGCTGGCAAGGTCATCACCTGCGGCTGGAGACCGCGCAAGGCAGGCTCCTCGGCGCCGTTCCCTGTTATCTCAAGTCGCACAGCCAGGGCGAATACGTGTTCGATCACGGCTGGTCGGATGCCTTCGAGCGCGCCGGCGGCCGTTACTATCCAAAACTGCAAAGTGCCGTGCCGTTCACCCCCGTCACCGGCCCTCGCCTGCTGGTCGGCAAAGGCGAGGATCAGGATGCGGTGAAGGCTGGGCTTGCGGCCGGTCTCAAAATGGTGACCGACAAGCTCGGCGTCTCCTCTGCGCATGTCACCTTCGTGCAGGAGAGCGACGTCGCGACGCTGGAAGCCGCGGGCTTCCTGCATCGCACCGACCAGCAATTCCATTTCTTCAACGAAGGCTTTTCAACCTATGACGACTTCCTCGCCACGCTTGCCTCACGCAAACGCAAGGCGATGAGGAAGGAACGGCGCGAGGCGCTGGCCGATGGCATCTCGATCGACTGGCTGACCGGAAAGGACCTGACCGAAA
The DNA here is from genome assembly GCF_006441385.1 of Mesorhizobium sp. B2-4-18. NCBI lineage: Bacteria > Pseudomonadati > Pseudomonadota > Alphaproteobacteria > Hyphomicrobiales > Phyllobacteriaceae > Mesorhizobium > Mesorhizobium sp. B2-4-18. The sequence goes on from NZ_VFUW01000017.1 coordinate 63,002, forward strand.
AGGCCTGGGACGATTTCTTCGCCTTCTATATGGACACCGGCAGCCGCAAATGGGGCCGCCCCTACCTGAACCGCCAGTTCTTCTCGTTGATCGGCGAACGCATGGCGGACGACATCCTGCTGGTGATGGCCAGGCGCAACGGGCGCTATATTGCCGGCGCCATCAACTTCATCGGTTCCGACGCGCTCTACGGCCGCAACTGGGGCTGCATCGAGGATCACCCCTACCTGCATTTCGAGGTTTGCTATCACCAGGCCATCGACTTCGCCATCGAACGCAAGCTGAAGGTGGTCGAGGCAGGCGCGCAAGGCGAACACAAGCTGGCGCGCGGCTACCGGCCGGTGACCATGCATTCGGCCCACTACATTTCCCATCCTGGCCTGCGCAACGCGGTCGCCGACTATCTCAGGCGCGAGCGGCGCGAAGTGGAGCGGATGGGCGAATATCTGGAAGAGCATACCCCGTTCCGCAAGGATATTGGCGACCTCGGTTGATCGCACCGCAGCTTCGCCTTGCTGCTCGCAGGTCGCTTCGCTACACCGGACGGCAAGGCACACTTCGGAGCGTTTGCCATGATTGAGGCCGCCTATAATACCGGCAACATCTTCGCAAAGATCCTGCGCGGAGAGATCCCCTCGCATCGCGTTTACGAGGACGAAGCCGTCGTGGCTTTCATGGATGTGATGCCGCAAGGACCCGGCCATACGCTGGTGGTGCCGAAAGCGCCGTCGCGCAACTTGCTCGACGCCGATCCGTTGACCTTCGGCCCGCTTTTCACGGTTGTTCAGAAAGTGGCCCGAGCGGTCAAAAAAGCCTTCGACGCCGACGGTGTCACCATCATTCAATTCAACGAGCCTGCTTCGGGGCAGACTGTCTATCACCTCCACGTCCACGTCATTCCGCGTTTCGATGGCATCCCGCTGAAGCCGCATTCGGGCGAAATAGAGAAGCCTGAGGTGCTGGCTGAGAACGCCCGCCGGATAAAAGCGGCGTTGGCGTTATCCTGACGCCTGGCTTTCAGCGGTTGCCAGCACCTGCGGACTTCCGCGGAGATTGCGCAGTTGCGTATCGAAAACCATTAACCCGAGCCGCCAGGATATCAGCGTGATCGTCGTTCCACCGAACACATCCATCAGATTGTGCCCGCCTTGGATGAGGATCGCAGGCACAAGGCGGCACTGATCAGGATCAATGCAAAACGCATCGGCCTGTAGGGCCAGATCGCGATCAGCGAAATCAGCGCCATGACGGTATGAAACGAGGGAAACCCAATGAGACCGGTTACTTTCAGGCTGGAAACATCCGGTACGCCCTCGGCGAACAGGCGATTCAATTCCGTGCCATAAGCCGAGCTTACGACCGGCCGGACAATACGGTCCACCTCCGGCGCCAGCGTCCAGTAGCCTGCGGCGCCGGCGGACGGGAACAGCGCCCAGCAGAATATGGTCGCCAGTGATGCTATTACTGTCCCCAATGCGGCCGCATGCAGGCGGCGCCGGTCGTTCGCCATGCCGAGGAAGAGAAACGTGAACAGCAACTGGGCCAGCGTCAGGTTGTAGATTTGCCGAAGCAAATCCGAGAGGCGGGGATATTGCGCAATCCAGGCGCAAAAGCCCGGCCAGGAATATCCCAGCCACGAATCCATCCGGACAAGCATGGCGTCGATCGGCTCCGATGGCCGCGGCAGCAACAGTATGTTGAAAAGGGCGGCAGGCACGGAATAGGCGATGAACAGCGCCAGAATGTGTGTGGTGAGGGCAACGCGCTCCGCCTTGCGGACCCGACGGTAGAACTGGCCGATGATTGTCAAGAGAACGGCAAAATAAACGGAAGGAATATATCCGTCGAGCGAGACGACGGTTCCTTTCTCCCAAACAAGAAAAAGGCAAACCGCCACCAGCGCCAGGGTAGCCGCCAATATCGTGCGTTCTGCAGGGAGGAGAACCATTCGTCAAATCTGCACGAAGGTCGTTAATTCAGAATGAAAACACAACCGTCAGCCGGCTGAAATCCATTCCCATCGCCCGCCAGGACGCGTGATCAGAATGGTTTGGTCGTGGAGACAGCCGAAAGCTTCTCAAACGCCGTCGGATGCTCTGCATGTTGCCGCAGCCGTTTGCGGATCGCATCCGCGCATTGTGCAGGCGTCAGCAGCGACGTGTCGACTTCCAGATCGTATACGCCTGGCCGGTGCACCTCCTCTTGCCACAGGCGCACCGGCAACGGCACGGGATCGTCAGGCGAGCCGGTCACATACCCCCTCGCCGTCGCAGTGGCGGCACGCCTCTGCATGATGATTCCGATCGGGCAGCGAATACCCACAAATAGTACCGGAAGGCCGACGAGACGACGAGCACAGTCGGCAAGGCAATCAAAGGGCTTCGAATAGGCGTCGTGGTGACCAACATCCGCCACGACGTTCAGTCCCAGCCGGCTGTGGGCGGCGATCGACTCGTAGAGAGCGGCGTATAATTCCGGCACAAGGCCCTCGAGGTCCGGACGCTCGCCGCCCGGCCGCAGTCCTATTCCAGGCCGGCATCGTGGCGGCGTGGCCAGCTCGAAAACATCCACGCCGAGATTCATCCAGACGCCATCGAAATGCTCCTGAATGGCCTGGACGGTGCTTGATTTTCCCGATCGCGGCGCGCCGTTCAGGATGATGATTTGCCCGACCATGGATCGCCTCTTCTCCAACGAAAAAAGCCCCGTTGCCGGGGCTTTTCGAGGGGGTGACTGTTCAGCCTTTGCGGGGCAATTGGGGCACAAGGCTGCGCTTGCCGCCGTCCTTGCCCTTGGGCTCCGGCTTCTGCGCCACGGCCTTCTTGGCCGCGGGCTTCTTGGCCACCGCCTTGGGCGGCTTCGGCGCGTCTTCGGGCTCTTCCTTCTTCGGCTTCACCGGTGCCTCGTCGGCGAGCGATTCGAGCTTCAGGCCGGTCTCGCCGGTTTCCTTCTTCTCGACGGTGACGCGCACCGTGCCGCCCTTCTTCAGCTTGCCGAACAGCACCTCGTCGGCCAGCGGCTTCTTGATGTGCTCCTGGATGACGCGGCCAAGTGGACGCGCGCCCATGCGTTCGTCATAACCCTTGTCGGCAAGCCAGGCGATCGCGTCCGGCGACAGGTCGAAGGTGACGCCGCGCTCGGAGAGCTGGGCTTCCAGCTGCATGACGAACTTCTGCACCACCTGATGGATCACCGGCACCGGCAGCGAGCCGAACGGGATGATCGCGTCGAGACGGTTGCGGAATTCCGGCGTGAACAGCCGGTTGATCGCCTCGACATCGTCGCCTTCGCGCTTGGTCGAACCGAAACCGATCGCCGCGCGCTGCGCATCGGATGCGCCCGCATTGGTGGTCATGATCAGGATGACATTGCGGAAGTCGATCTGCTTGCCATTGTGGTCGGTCAGCTTGCCGTGGTCCATCACCTGCAACAGGATGTTGAACAGGTCCGGATGCGCCTTCTCGACCTCGTCGAGAAGCAGCACGCAGTGCGGATGCTGGTCGACACCGTCGGTCAAAAGGCCGCCTTGGTCGAAACCGACATAGCCGGGAGGCGCGCCGATCAGCCGCGAGACGGTGTGGCGTTCCATATATTCCGACATGTCGAAGCGGATCAGTTCGACGCCGAGCGAGGCGGCCAACTGCTTGGCGACCTCCGTCTTGCCGACGCCGGTCGGGCCCGAGAACAGGTACGAGCCGATCGGCTTTTCCGGTTCGCGCAGGCCGGCCCGTGCCAGCTTGATCGCCGAGGTCAGCGCCGTAATGGCGGTGTCCTGGCCGTAGACGACGCGCTTGAGCTCAATGTCCAGGCCCTGCAGCACCTTCTCGTCATCGGCCGAAACCGTCTTCGGCGGAATACGCGCCATGGTGGCGATCGTCGCTTCGATCTCCTTGATGCCGATCGTCTTCTTGCGCTTGGCTTCCGGCACCAGCATCTGCGAGGCGCCGGTCTCGTCGATCACGTCGATCGCCTTGTCCGGCAGCTTGCGGTCGTTGATGTAGCGCGCCGACAGTTCCACCGAGGCCTTGATCGCCTCGTTGGTGAACTTCACCTTGTGAAATTCCTCATAATAGGGCTTCAGGCCCTTCATGATCTCGATGGCGTCCTCGACGGTCGGCTCATTGACGTCGATCTTCTGGAAGCGCCGCACCAAGGCACGGTCCTTCTCGAAGAATTGGCGGAACTCCTTGTAGGTGGTCGAACCGATGCAGCGGATCGCACCGGAAGACAGCGCCGGCTTCAACAGGTTCGACGCATCCATGGCGCCGCCAGAAGTGGCGCCGGCGCCGATCACCGTATGGATCTCGTCGATGAACAGCACGGCACCCGGATAATCCTCGAGTTCCTTGACGACCTGCTTCAGCCGTTCCTCGAAATCGCCACGATAGCGCGTGCCGGCCAACAGCGTGCCCATGTCGAGCGCGAAGATGGTGGCATTGTGCAGCACTTCCGGCACGTCGCCCTCGACGATGCGCTTGGCCAACCCTTCGGCGATCGCCGTCTTGCCGACACCGGGGTCACCGACATAGAGCGGGTTGTTCTTGGAACGGCGGCACAGCACCTGGATGGTGCGGTTGATCTCGCCTTCGCGGCCGATCAGCGGATCGATCTTGCCGGCCTTGGCCTTGTTGTTGAGGTTGACGCAATAAGCGGTCAGCGCGTCCTGCTGCTGCTTCTTCTTGCCGCCCTCCTCCTGTGGCTCGGCGCCGTTCGGGCCGCCCTGCTCGTCATCGGCACCGCGCGGGCTGCGGCTCTCCGACGCGCCCGGACGCTTGGCGATGCCGTGCGAGATGTAGTTGACCGCGTCGTAGCGGGTCATCTGCTGTTCCTGCAGGAAATAAGCGGCATGGCTTTCGCGCTCGGCGAAGATCGCCACGAGCACGTTGGCACCAGACACTTCCTCGCGACCCGATGACTGCACATGGATCACCGCGCGCTGGATGACGCGCTGGAAGCCGGCGGTCGGCTTAGAGTCCTCGTCGTAGCCGGTAACCAGATTGTCGAGCTCGGTATCGATATAGGTGAGAACGGTATGCTTCAGCTCGTCGAGATCGACGTTGCAGGCGCGCATGACGGCGGCCGCCTCGGTGTCGTCGATGAGCGCGAGCAGCAAATGTTCAAGTGTTGCATATTCATGGTGGCGCTCATTGGCGAGCGTCAGCGCCTGGTGAAGCGCCTTTTCCAGGCCTTGGGAGAAAGCCGGCATGTTACCTCACTTCTTCTCCATCACGCATTGCAGCGGATGCTGATTCTGTCGGGCGAAATCCATGACCTGAGACACTTTGGTCTCGGCCACCTCGAATGTATAGACCCCGCACTCGCCCACTCCATGATTGTGAACATGAAGCATGATGCGTGTGGCGGCTTCGCGGTCCTTCTGGAAAAAACGTTCCAGCACGTGAACCACGAACTCCATCGGAGTGTAGTCGTCGTTGAGGATGAGGACCCGGTAAAGGCTGGGCTTCTTGGTTTTGGTTTTGGTGCGCGTGATGACGGCCGTCCCGCGGCCGGCCTCATTGCCGTCGCCGCCGCCGTTTTGCATCCGCGCCACTTGTCTCGTGGCAGTCAAACCGATCGTCACGTAATCCTGCCTCTTTCGAATCCTCATGCGAGTTCAACATGTAGGTGTTCGATGGACGATTTTAAGCCCTTCTGGTTAGCTGACAATATGGCTAGGTGGCCAACCTGGCGGTTTTTCGCAATCGTGAAGCCCTACGCTGTCGCGGATCGGAATTTGGGCATGAAAAAACCCGGCCGCGTTTCCACGGCCGGGTTTTGTCCCGCGCCCAAAGGGCCGGATTTTAATTCACGGGCGAAAAATTACTTTGCCTTGGCAACGATCGATTCGAACGGCTTGTAGGCCTCTTTGGCGAGTTCGGCATAGAGGTCGCCAATCTTGGTAGCCTCGGCGACGAACGCCTCGTAGGACTGCTTGGCATAGTCGGATTGAATCTCGATCGCCTTGTCCAGCGACTTGGCCGAGAACAGCTTCTCGCACGCGACGCTGCCGGCTTCGAAGCTCTTCTTGGTGTATTCGCCGGCCTCGGTGGCGATCGCCTGCGCGCCCTTGGACAAGGAGGCGAAGCTCTTCAATCCGGTGTCGGCGAACTCCTTGCCGTATTTGCTGAAGTCCTCATAGGTCTGGGTCATTTCGTACTCTCCCTGGACGGTTGACGCGCCCTGCCCCGAGCGCCGTTGTGCAATGCATAATATATATTGTGCAGCGCACAAAAGTCAAGAAGTCGGGGACTCGCGACCCCGCGGGCAGCGGCAATGGCTAAAATTCGAATAAAGGAAGGCTCAAACCCCCAGAAAATGGTGAACGCGGCGGTTACCATAAACGGATTGGTAACGCTGCCCCGCTAGCTTGGCCAGAAGTGAGGCAGGATCCCTTTGCCGCCTCCAGCGCAACGAGAAATTCAAAGGAACTACCAGTGCGTCAGGCGTTGTCGGGCTTCGTTTCCAAATCCGCGTTCCCTCTTAAAACGATCATGATCCTCGCCATGGCGATGACCTTCGTCGTCGCGGACGTCGCCTCGTCGCTCGCGGCGAAATCCGCGGCCATCGTCGTCGATGCCAAAACCGGCAAGGTGCTGTACTCGGCTAATGCCGATGGCCGGCGCTATCCCGCTTCGCTGACCAAGATGATGACGCTCTATCTGACCTTTGAAGCGATGGCGAAGGGCAAGATCAGCAGAAACTCGCCAGTCGTGTTTTCGGCCCATGCGTCAGCCGAGGCGCCGACCAAGCTCGGCGTGAAGCCTGGTGGATCGGTGGCGGTCGAGACCGCGATCCTGTCGATCGTGACGAAGTCGGCCAACGACTCGGCGACCGCGCTCGGCGAAATGCTCGGCGGCAACGAAACCAACTTCGCCCGGATGATGACGGCCAAGGCGCGGCAGCTCGGCATGAACGGCACGGTCTTCCGCAACGCCAACGGGCTGCCGGATCCGGGACAGTTCACCACCGCGCGCGACATGGCCACGCTCGGCATTGCGCTCAGGGAGCATTTTCCCCAGTACTACGGCTATTTCGCGCAGCGATCCTTTCTCTACGGTCGCCAGCGCATCAATGGCCATAACCGTCTGCTCGGACGCATCAAGGGCGTCGACGGCATCAAGACCGGCTATACCCGCGCCTCCGGCTTCAATCTCGTCTCGTCCGTTAATGACGGCAACCGTCGCCTGGTCGCCGTTGTCATGGGCGGCACGTCGGGCGGCAGCCGAGACAACCAGATGGCGGGCCTGATCAACACCTATCTGCCGAGGGCCTCGACCCGCGGTGGCGGCGACCTCGTTGCCAAGGCGGACAGCAACCCCATCAGCGCACTTGCAAAGGTTCTCCTGCCCAAGCATGACGCGCCGACCCCGGACGAAAAGCCGGTGGCCGTGGCGGAAGCCGATACGGCCGTCGCCGACGACGCGACCGTTGCCCAGGGCGACAGCGAGGACGAGGATACAGCCGAGGCGGAGGCACCCAAGCTGGTTGTCCCGGCAAAGAAGGTAAAGACGGTCATCGTCTCCGCCCCCAAGGTCGCCACCGCCCAGGTCGTGGCCGCCTATGCCGAGCCCACCCCGGCCGTTGATCCGGTCAGCACCGCGTCGGTTCCGTCAGGCTGGGCCATCCAGGTTGCCTCCTCGCCGAAACAGTCCGAAGCCCAGGCTTTCCTCGACAAGACCACCAAGCAGGCTCCCAAGGTGCTGGCCAACGCTTCCGGCTTCACCGTCGCTTTCGACAAGGACGGCGCCACCTACTACCGCGCTCGCTTCGGCGGCTTTGGTTCCAAGGATGCCGCCTGGAAGGCCTGCACCGCTTTGAAGAAGAAGAAAATCGAGTGCTACGCCGTCCAGCAATAGGACTGCGTGGAAGATATCTCCCGGAAAATTTTTGCGTCGAAGGAGACTAGTTGTGATTGGAGAGCAAGACGTCCTTGGCTTCGTTAATCCGCGCCGCCAGGAAAGACGTGCCGCCGACATCGGGGTGCAGGCGCTGCATCAGGCGGCGGTGCGCCTTGCGGACATCCGCCGCGGCGGCCCCCGCTTCAAGACCAAGGACCTTGTAGGCCTCCTCCTTAGTCATGGCGCCCGGACCTGGCGCAACACCCAGCCTTTCGCCACCGTTCGTCTCAGCGTATTTGCGCCAGACGGGAAATCTGCCGTCAAGATACGTCTCTAGCAACTGCCGGCTCTCCGGATCGCCGGAGAGTTCGCGGTAGAGATGCTGCAATTGCGCAAGGGTCATCGAGCCAAGCATCTTGCCATCGTGGCGGCCGGCCAGCACCAGCCCTTCCAGGCCGCCAGTATTGTGATCGAGTTCCATCTCGAGTGCCGCCGTCCGCACCGTTGAGCGTTTTCCAGCACCCGGTCTGGCCTTTGGCCCGCCCGTATGCATGGCGCCGTACCAGGCGATTGCCACGAACAGAATGATGCCGCCGATGCCTTGGCGCCCGACCAGGAGCACGGCGCCACCCACCAGCGCCAGCAGGATCGGTCCCAATTTTCTCATTCCGCTTGCGAGTTGCGCCGGATCCGCGCGGAGAAATGCGGTGGCTACCCCCAGCAGCACCAGCAACAACGCGACCACAATGATAATTGCGCCTAACATTTCGCACCGCCCCGCAGGGGTCCTGTCCGCTCGGACAGCCGCGTGATGTCCTTCAACACTTTTCCTGCGCCAGAATCATGGCCTTTAATCGGGCCGGAAGGAGGACCATCATGCGAACTGATCCTCCAAAGCACAGCGGCCTGTGTCGACAGTTCTTCATCGCGCATGGATTTCAAGATGTGGCGTCGTCGCGTCGCTTGCAAGTCCAGCGCGGGGCAAGATTGAGGGCCAGAAAACGCGGGCGCGGCAGCAGGCAATCCTTCGCTCAAGCCCTAGAGCAGGCCGAGGTCGGCCAGCTCGCGCCTGAGTTTCGGCGGCATCTCGACCAATCCCGCCTTGCCCTTGCCGAGGTCGGCCGGGGCGTCCGCCGGCTTCAGGTAACGCCAGCCCTGGAAGGCGCGGCGCGGCTGCCAGTCGGTGCGCACCACCTCGGGATCGAGCATCAAATGGCAGCGGCCAATGCCGTCGTCATCGGTGAACGGCCGGATTTCCGTGATCAACTGGCGGCACTGCACGCTGCCCTTGATCACCCAGTAGAGCGAACCGCCATCGGTGACCTCGTCGCCACGTGTCGGCATCATGCGGGTGGTGTGCCAGTGTTCGGCTGGTTCGCCGGCACGGCGGCGCTCGTCAAGACGGAAGGCGATCCACTCTTCGAGATCCTCGACACTGTCGCAACCGACGCAAAGCTTTAGGAGACTGAGAGCCATCGCCCAAGGTTAGTCCGGAGCGCCGGGACGTCAACGGCCTGACGGACTTCTCCACAGTGCCGGCTTGGGCCAGCCCTCAACACTCGACCACATTGACCGCCAGGCCGCCAAGGCTGGTTTCCTTGTACTTCTCGTTCATGTCGAGGCCGGTCTGGCGCATCGTCTCGATCGCCGCATCGAGTGGCACGAAATGCACGCCGTCGCCTTTGATGGCCAGTGACGCGGCCGTCACCGCCTTGACGGCACCCAATGCGTTGCGCTCGATGCAGGGCACCTGGACCAACCCGCCGACCGGGTCGCAAGTCATGCCGAGATGATGTTCGAGCGCGATTTCGGCAGCATTCTCGACCTGCTCGGGCGTGCCGCCCATGACCGCGCACAGGCCGGCCGCAGCCATCGCCGAGGCGGAACCGACCTCGCCCTGGCAGCCGACCTCGGCGCCCGATATCGACGCATTGGACTTGATGATGCCGCCAACGGCCGCTGCCGTCAGCAGGAAGTCGCGAATGCTCGGCTGGTCGGCCTCGGGATGGAAATGCAGCCAGTAGCGCAGCACCGCCGGCAGTGTGCCCGCGGCACCATTGGTCGGCGCGGTGACGACACGCCCGCCCGCCGCATTCTCCTCGTTGACCGCCATCGCATAGATCGACAGCCAGTCATTGGCGAGCAGCGGGTTCGGCCGGTTCTGCTGCCACTGCTCCTGCAGCTTGTCATGGAGCTGTCTGGCGCGGCGGCGCACCTTCAGGCCGCCGGGCATGATGCCGTCCTGCGAAAGGCCACGGTCGATACAGCCCTTCATGGCGTCCCATATCGCGTCGAGGCCGGTGTCGAGCGCCTCGCGCGACATCTGCGTCTCCTCGTTGACGCGCTTCATTTCGGCAATGGAAAGGCCGCTCCTGGCCGCCATCTTCAGCATCTCGACCGCATTCTTGAAGGGATACGGCACTTTCTTGCCCTCGGTTGTGACCGAGCCCTTCGACTTCATCCGTTGCAGCTCTTCTTCCGAAACCACGAAGCCGCCGCCGATCGAATAGTAGATGCGTTTGAGCAGCAACCGGCCGCCGGCGTCGTAAGCGTAGAACGCCATGCCGTTGGCATGGCCGGTGAGCGGCGTCTTGCGGTCGAGAACTAGATCGGTGGCCGGATCGAAATGGTAGGAGGGGTGGCCGGGCGGTGAAACCAGCTTGTCGGCGGTGATGCGGCTGACAATGTCGTCAGCTCGGTCGGGGTCGACCGTTTGTGGCGTCTGGCCGGCAAGGCCGAGAATGACGGCACGGTCGCTGCCATGGCCGATGCCGGTATAGGCGAGCGAGCCATGCAGGCTGGCGCCGATGCGATCGACCTTGGCGCCGGCGGGACGCGGCCAGTCGTCGCCCGCGACCTCGTCGAGGAAGCGGCGCGCAGCCGTCATCGGTCCCATCGTGTGCGAGCTCGAGGGGCCGATGCCGATCTTGAACAGGTCGAAAACCGAAAGGAACACGCTGTCTCCTGGGTCACGTCGAGGATTACATATAGGAATTCCCGGGATGTTTCCGCTCTTTTGACAATCGCGGCGCAGCACCTGCCGACCTTGTTTGCTCCGGCAGCGACATCGAGTGCAACGCGCCGTGCAAGGTCATCGAAGCAACCGGGCCGAATATGGTAGATTCGGCGCCATGGGCGATTCCTATCTTTCGACGGCCGATCTCGCGGCGCTGGGCTTTTTCCTCCTCGCCTGGGTGCTGCACACGCTCGCCTCGGACGGACACCTGGTCAGCCGCGTGTCGCTGACCACCGCCATGAATGCGCAACGCGAGGCCTGGATGCGCACCATGGCCGAGCGCGAGATCCGCATCGTCGACACCGCCATCATGAGCGGCCTGCAGCAGGGAACAGCCTTCTTCGCCTCCAGTTCGCTGATCGCGCTCGGCGGCTGCTTCGCCCTGCTTGGCGCGTCGGACCGGGTGCTTGAGGTGCTGAGCACCCTGCCCTTGGGCGGCGCGCCGTCGCGCTCGGCCTTTCAGATCAAGGTGCTGGGACTGGTGCTGATCCTGGCCTTTTCCTTCTTCAAATTCGGCTGGGCCTACAGGCTGTTCAACTACTGTTCGATCCTGATCGGCGCCGTGCCGATCCCGCATGGCGAGGCCTCGCGCAATCCCCTCACGCAAACGGCCGTGTGGCGCGCGACGCAAATGAACATGCTGGCCGGCAAGCATTTCAACTCTGGCCTGCGCGGCGTGTTCTTCTCGATCGGCTATCTCGGCTGGTTCGTCGATCCCCTGGTGTTCGTGCTGTCGACGCTTCTGCTGCTGGCCGTCCTGGTACGGCGCCAGTTCTTCTCGGCGGCGCGGCGCGCGGTGATCGGTCAGCCGCCCGGCGTCGGAAACGGCTGATCGATGCGTCCGGAAAGCCAATAGGCAAAAAGCCCGATCCATTCGCGAACCGCGATGGTCGTGTTCTGCAGCGAATCGGCCGCATTGTCGCGAAACAAGCCGACGCCTTGCCGACCCGAGGTGCGATAGTCGACCGGCCATTGAACAGTTGGAAAACCTGCCTTGTCGAACAGGGCCCTGGCGCGCGGCATGTGAAAGGCTGATGTCACCAAAAGCCATGTCTCGCCCGGTTTGGGCTTGACCAGTTCGCGGCTGAAGACCGCGTTCTCGTAAGTGTTGCGGGATTTGTCTTCGAGGAGCAGCCGGTCGGCCGGGACACCCAGCGCCTCGAGCAGGCGCGGCGCGGTGTCGGCATCACCTTCGCCGTCGAAGAACAATGAGCCGTTTCCACCGGAGACCACCACTTTTGCCTGCGGGAAACGCCGGGCGAGGATCGCGGTCTCGACCATGCGATCGCCGCTGCTGTTCAATTCATAGCCGCCGCGCACAAGGTTGATAGCGCCCTCGAAGCCGCCGCCGAGCACGACGTTGCCGTCTACCTTCTCCGGCAGCGGCGGCCTAGGAAAGCGTTCCTCCAGCGGATTGAGCATCATCGCTCCAAGTGACGTCCACGCCGACAGCGCAAGGATCAGAAACGCCAGCACGCCGCCGCTGACGGCAAGTCGCCGCCGGCCGGCCATCCCGGCGAGCAGCCCTGCCAAAAGCAGGAAGATCGTCAGGTTGAGTGGCTGGATGAAGAACCAGAATATCTTGGAAAGATAGTAGAACATCGCTCACTCATTACAGCCCGCAAGGCTGTCCAAAATCGATCGCGATTTTCAGGACCATGCGTCAGGCGAGCGATACCCTTACCACCACTTCTCCGGCTGGAATGTGCCGGCCGCCTGCTCGATGACGGCGGCGGTCTGGAACAGCGTCTCTTCCTCGAATGGCCTGCCGATCAGCTGCAGGCCGAGCGGCAGACCCTTGGGGTCGAGGCCGGCGGGCACGGCGATGCCGGGCAGGCCGGCCATGTTCACGGTGACCGTGAAAATGTCGTTGAGATACATCTTGACCGGATCAGCGGCCATGTCCTCGTCGGCGATACCGAAGGCGGCCGACGGTGTCGCCGGTGTCAGGATGACATCGACGCCGGCCGCGAAAACATTTTCGAAGTCGCGCTTGATCAGATTGCGCACCTTCTGAGCCTGCAGGTAGTAGGCGTCATAGTAGCCGGCCGACAGCACATAGGTGCCGATCATGATGCGGCGCTTGACCTCGCGGCCGAAGCCGGCGGCGCGGGTCTTCTCATACATCTCGACGATGTCCTTGCCCGGCACGCGCAAGCCGTAGCGGACGCCGTCATAGCGGGCGAGGTTGGAAGAAGCTTCCGCGGGCGCCACGATGTAATAGGCCGGCAGCGCGTATTTGGTGTGCGGCAGGGAGATGTCGACGATTTCGGCGCCGGCGTCCTTGAGCCAGGCAATGCCCTTCTGCCACAACGCCTCGATCTCTTCCGGCATGCCGTCGACACGGTATTCCTTGGGAATGCCGACTTTCATGCCCTTGATCGGCTTGCCGATCGCCGCCTCGTAGTCCGGCACCGGCCGGTTGACGGACGTGGTGTCCTTGGGATCGACCGACGCCATGGATTTCAGAAGAATGGCGGCGTCGCGCACGTCGCGGGCGATCGGTCCGGCCTGATCGAGCGACGAGGCGAAGGCGACGATGCCCCAGCGCGAGCAGCGGCCATAGGTCGGCTTGATGCCGACGGTCCCGGTGAACGCGGCTGGCTGGCGGATCGAACCGCCGGTGTCGGTGGCGGTTGCGCCTGCACACAGGAAAGCCGACACGGCGGTCGCCGAACCACCGGAAGAACCACCCGGCACCAGCTGCGCATTGTCGAGGCTACGCTGGGTTTTCGTGCCACCTGCCGAGACGAAGCCGCCATCACCCTGATGCGTCGTCGGCATCACCACCGTATCGAGGCGCGAACGCCGCCACGGGTTGATGACCGGGCCGTAGTAGGAGGTCTCGTTGGACGAGCCCATGGCGAATTCGTCCATGTTGAGCTTGCCCAGCATGACCGCGCCGTCGGCCCACAGGTTGGACGTGACCGTTGATTCATAGCGCGGCTTGAAGCCGTCGAGCACGTGGCTGCAGGCCTGGGTGTGGACGCCTTCGGTACCGAACAGGTCCTTGATCCCGAGCGGAATGCCTTCCAGCGCACCGCCCTCGCCCTTGAGCAGCCTGGCGTCCGACGTCTTGGCCATGTCGCGCGCCTTGTCGCCCGTCACCGCCACATAGGCATTGAGCGCCGGATTGGCGCGATCGATCGCCAAGAGATAGGCTTCGGTGATCTCGGTCGCGGTGATTTCCTTGGCGCGCAGCTTGGCGCGGGCCTGCGAAATCGTCAGATGGGTCAGGTCGCTCATCAAAGGCTCTTTTCGTAAAACACCGACCACTCGGAATCGGGATAGTCCAGCACCGGGCCGCAGCGCGAGAACCCGGCGCGTTCATAGACGGTCCAGGCGGCGGGATGGCGATCGCCGGTCTCCAGCACCAGCCGCCTCAACCCTTCATCGCGCGCCAGCGCCTCGACCCGTTGGACGATTCCAGCGCCGATCTTGCGGCCGCGATGCGAAGGCCTCGTGTACATACGCTTGACCTCGCCAATGGCATCGTCATGGCGCTTGAGTGCACCACAACCAATGGCGACGCCGTTGTCGCGAGCGATGAAAACCGTCGTGTCCTTGCCTGCCATCTGCTCGACCGTCAGGTGGTAGCAGTGCTCCGGCGGCGTCAGTTCGAGCAAGGTCGCGTTGAGTTCCGCGACCAGGCTGCGCACGTCGTCCTGCAGCGGCGTTTCGATGGCGATCTCGATAGCCATCGGTGCCTTACTCCACGACCTTCGGCACGAGGAAGAAATTCTCGTCGGTCGCGGGCGCGTTGGCGACGATGTCGGCCGCCTTGTTGCCGTCGGTGACGACATCGCCGCGCTTCTTCATTTCCATCGGCGTCACCGACGTCATTGGCTCGACGCCGGAAACATCGACCTCGTTCAACTGCTCGACGAAGCCCAGTATGGCATTCAACTCGCCGGTCATACGCTCGGCATCTTCCTCGCTCACCGCGATGCGGGCGAGATGCGCCACGCGCTTCACTGTCTTGACATCAACGGACATGTATTTGCCTCGGGGAAAACCAGTCCGGGCTATAGCGGCGCGGCGCGCGACGCGCAACATGTGCCGCCCGACAATCGGGCAACAACCTCATGGCAGGGCAATGCCCTCGCACAGATAGTAGCTGCCGCTGTTGCCGCTCGCCTCGCTTTCATCGTCGATCGGCCGGGCCGACACGAGATCGACCTGCGTCGGGTTCATCTGCGTCACCGACAGGACGTCAGGAAAGACATAGCCCGGCTCCTGGCAGATCGCCGTCACAGCCCAGCTCGGCGAGCGTGTCGCCTTGCTGACCTGAACGAATTCGCAATTGTATTCGACGCCTTGCAGGCCGTTCTTCGAAAGAACGATGTTGCCGGCATCGATCAGCGTCTGCAGCGTATCCTTTTTGGCCTGAGTACAGAGCTCCTCCGACTGGAGATAGACACCTTCGATGAAGTCATCCGCGGCAAGCGCGGGCGACGCCGCGACAAACATCGATACGCAAAGAGATCGCCCTAATGCCATGGATTTGTTCCGCTTTGGCTGTTTCTAGATGGTAATCGTTTCACCAATCTTCGGCAATGCAAGCTTGACGCCAGATCCTTCCAGGCCGGCTTCAAACTTCTCGGGCGTCGGGTCGATCATTGGAAACGTGCCGAAATGACAAGGGACGACCGTTTCGAATTTGAAGAAGCGGCGGCAGGCAAGGGCCGCCACCGCACCGCCCATGGTGAAGCGATCGCCGATCGGAACGATGCCAATCTTTGGCTCGTGCAATTCATTGATCAGCGCCATGTCGGAAAAGATGTCGGTGTCGCCCATGTGGTAGAGCGTCTGGTCTTCCGGGAAATGCAGGACCAGCCCACCCGGATTGCCGAGATAGACGTTCTTGCCGCCCTCTTCGCCAAAGGAGGACGAATGCAGCGCCTGAACGAAAGTGGAGGTGAAACCGCCGCAATCGACCGTGCCGCCAATGTTGCCGGGATTGATCTTCTTGTCGCTGACGCCCCTGCCGACAAGGTACATGCAGATCTCGAAATTGGCGACCAGTTGCGCGCCGCTCTTGCCGAGCACTTCCAGCGCGCCGCTGATGTGGTCGCTGTGCCCGTGCGTCAAAAGAACATGCGTGATCCCTTCGGCCGGTCCTTCCCACCCGCCCATCCAGGACGGGTTGCCGATCAGATAGGGATCGATGAGGATTTTCGCGTCACCGGTTTCGATGCGGAAGGCCGAGTGGCCATACCAGGTCAGTTTCATGAATGCATTTCCTCGATTTTTCCCGAGCCAAAGGATAGAACGCCGATAGCCTTGAGATCAAAGGGTATAGTGTCCGCCGGGCATCCGAAAGGACGCGTGCTGTCGAAAAAAACGAGGGAAAACCGTTGACCGTCATCACGATTGAGCAATTGCCGGCACGGCTCGCCGACGGCAGGACCTTGGCGGGGCTCGATCTCGGCGACAAGACGATCGGCGTGGCGGTTTCCGATCGGGGGTTCTCCTTCGCTCATCCGCGTCCAGTCATCATCCGGCGGAAATTCTCGCTCGACGCCGCCGTCCTTCTGGCGTTGCTGACGAAGGAGAATGTCGGTGCGGTGGCGATTGGATTGCCGATCAACATGGATGGATCGGAAGGTCCGCGCGCACAGAAATCGCGCGCCTTCGTGCGCAACATGGCGCAGCTAAGCGACCTGCCTTTCGTGTTCTGGGACGAGCGGCTGTCGACTGTCGCGGCCGAACGGACGCTGATCGAGATGGACTTCTCGCGCGCCAAACGCGCCGGCAAGATCGATTCGGCGGCGGCCGCCTTTATTCTGCAGGGAGTTTTGGACCGGCTTCAGTCACTCGATACAGCCGATCGAACGGGACCGGACCCGTCCAGCGACGCCTGACCCAGGCCAATATCTCGCGACGCCTGCGAAACATCCATATCGCCACGAGCAGCAAGCCATCGAACACGCAGGCTTTTGCCACCATGCCCGGGATGGTTGCGGGGTCGATGCCGAGCATCTGACCGTAGAGCTGGAACACGAAATCGTGCAACTGCCGGCTGAGCATCACATAGCCGAAATTCATGTCGTTGAGCGACAGGTAGAACCAGCCCCAAAACAGCGCCATCGGCGCGGCCCACAATGCGAAGATGTAGCGCATCAGCGGCCTCCCTTCCCGTTCGGACCGGTCCGTCCCGATATCATGGAGAGCAGCGAATTATGCGCCGCGGCCTTCGCCATGCTGTGCGCCGTGGCGTGGAAATCCTCCTCATCCAGCGCAGCTACCGAACGTCGTTCGGCAAGCATGGCGACATAGGAGACCAGAAGTGCGGCCAGTTGCACGGCGACCACCATGAACAGGCCGTTGATGCCTTGGGCCGCACCGCCGATCAGGATCATCGACATCACCCCGGAAGCGGAAATAAAGGCGATGCGAACGACGCTGTCGGCGCCCGGGCTGGACGCGTCGTTGATCAGCGTATCGACAAAGGCCCAGAAGAACAGCACCGCCACGACCAGCAACGCGATCGCCAGCGGAGCGACCACGACGATGTTCTCCAGATTGACAAACTGGGCGCTCTCGACGACCACGCCGAGTACGCCGAGAGCCGCCGTCACACCTCGATTTCCATCGATACAGATCACCGCGAGCAGGGCAAAAACGATCGCCCAGTGCACGGACAGAAAGGAGGTCAGTACGTGTCGCATCGTGATTCCTGCTTCGACAGGAATGACAGTGGGCTTTGCGGTTCGCCGCCGCAACGGAAACCATTTGTTAAGGTTAACGGCGACGGCGGGTCAGTGGGGATTCCGGCAACGCCCCTCGAACATGAACGGCATCTCCGTCAATTCACCGGCGGATAGAGCGTATCGATGATCATGCGCGCGTCGTGGCGCGAATCGAGCATGCCGTAAGTATTGCGCCACTGGCCCGCGAGCCGCGTTTCGACGAAGGCATCGGCGATCCGCCCTGCCCCGAGCCGACGCAACTCGGCGGCCGCCGCAGAGAGCGCAAGCTGTTCCGTCAGCAGCCGGGCCGAGCCCTCGTCGGTTGAAGCGACCTGCATGGCCGCCTTCAGAACGCCGATCGTGCCGCGCCCGCCGGCGCCGAGGTCGCGGTCGATGCCGGTCAATACCTCTTCGAAAAGCCCCGGCGCGCGGCCAAGCACGCGTAGCACGTCGAGCGCCATGACATTGCCCGATCCTTCCCAGATCGCGTTAACAGGCGCTTCGCGGTAATAACGGGCGAGCGGAGCTTCCTCGACATAGCCATTGCCGCCAAGGCACTCCATCGCCTCGTAAAGCAGCGGCGGCGCGATCTTGCAGACCCAGTATTTGACGACCGGCGTCATGGCGCGGGCGAACGCCGCCTCGCCGCGATCGCTCGCCGCCTCGTCGAAGGAACGCGCCAGCCGGAACGACAGCGCGGTCGCCGCGGCAACATCGAGCGCCATGTCGGCCAGCACGCGCTGCATCAACGGCTGCTCGATCAAGGTCGAACCGAACACCTGGCGATGGCGGGCATGATGGATCGCTTCGGCCAGCCCCGCCCTCATGATCGCCGAAGACGCCACCGCGCAGTCGAGCCGGGTCAGCGTCACCATGTCCATGATCGTCTTGACGCCGGCGCCGGGTTCGCCGACCATCTCCCCGATGGCGTTGACGAATTCAACCTCGGAAGACGCGTTCGAGCGATTGCCGAGCTTGTCCTTCAGCCGCTGGAAGCGAAAGCCGTTGCCAGACCCGTCGCCGAGCACGCGCGGCACCAGGAAGCAGGACAGTCCCTCCGGCGCCTGTGCCAGCACCAGGAAGGCGTCCGACATCGGCGCCGACATGAACCATTTATGTCCCGTCAGGCGGTAGAAGCCGCTGCCGACGCGTTCCGCCCGGGTCACATTGGCACGCACATCGGTGCCGCCCTGTTTCTCGGTCATGCCCATGCCGAGCGTCAGTCCGGTCTTTTCGACGGGCGGCTTCTGGCTCTGGTCGTATTTGCGCGTCGTCACGCGCGGCGCCCATTCGCGAAACAGTTTTGGGCTGGCCATCAATGCCGCCAGCGAGGCGCTGGTCATGGTGATGGGGCAGAGATGCCCGGTCTCGAGTTCCGCCGTCAGGTAAAAACGGGCGGCCCGCACCTGATGGCGGCGGCCGATCTCGGCGTCGCCATTTTCCCAGACCGAGGAGTGCAGGCCGTTGGCCACCGAGCGGCGCATCAAGGCGTGGTAGGCGGGATGGAATTCGACCAGGTCGATGCGCCGTCCCTGGCGATCATGCGTCCTGAGTTTCGGCGTCTCGACATTGGCGAGGCGCGCCAGTTCCTGGGCTTCTTGCGTCAGCACGAAACGGCCGAGCCCGTCGAGATCCTTGCGCACCGGATCGGAAAAGCGCTCGGCAAGCTGGATCAGCAACGGATCGCCTCGCCAGGCGTTGCCGCCCGTCAGCGGCGGCGGCTGGTTCGTTACGTCGTCGGTCACGCCCAATCCTTCTAGCCGAGCCTTCTAGAAAGGCCCTATTGTCGGAAAGCCTCGAATCCGAGGCCGTCGGCTTAGATATAGCCAAGCGTTGCTGCGCGCGCGACGAAAATACCGGCCGATCTAATCGGCTATCTACACGAAAAAATTGAGGAGAACGGCGTCAATCCAAAGCGGGTGCTTGCGGGCGCGAAATCCGCACCCTATAGCAGCCCCTTGAGATGACCGACGCTTCGTCCCTGCCACTCTACCCTCACCGCCATCTTCTGGGCATCAGCGACCTTTCGCCCGCCGACATCGAGCTTTTGCTCGACAGGGCGGATCGGGCGGTCGCGATCTCGCGCCAGTCCGAAAAAAAGACCTCGACGCTGCGCGGCCGCACCCAGATCAATCTCTTCTACGAAGCCTCGACCCGCACGCAATCCTCGTTCGAACTGGCCGGAAAGCGGCTTGGCGCCGATGTCATGAACATGTCGGTGGCGAGTTCCTCGGTAAAGAAGGGCGAAACGCTCATCGACACCGCGATGACGCTCAACGCCATGCGGCCTGACATATTGATCATCCGCCATCAGTCGGCGGGCGCGGCGGCCCTCCTGGCGCAGAAGGTCGGCTGCTCGGTGGTCAATGCCGGCGACGGCGCCCACGAACACCCGACACAGGCGCTGCTCGACGCACTCACCATCCGCCGCGCCAAGGGTGCGCTGTCGAAGCTGATCGTGGCGATCTGCGGCGACATCCTGCATTCGCGTGTCGCGCGCTCCAACATCATGCTGCTCAACGCACTCGGCGCACAGGTGCGGGTGGTGGCGCCCTCGACGCTATTGCCCTCGGGCATCGACAGAATGGGCGTGATCGTCTGCCGCTCGATGGCGGAGGGCCTGAAGGACGCGGATGTGGTGATGATGTTGCGCTTGCAGCGCGAGCGCATGGAAGGAGCCTTCGTGCCGTCGGTGCGCGAATATTTCCGCTATTTTGGTCTAGACGCCGAGAAACTGAAGGCCGCCAAGGATGACGCGCTTGTCATGCATCCTGGCCCGATGAACCGCGGTGTCGAGATCGCGTCCGAAATCGCCGACGGCCCGCAAAGCGTCATCCAGGAGCAGGTGGAAATGGGCGTCGCCGTGCGCATGGCGGTGATGGAAGCGCTGCTCGATCCCCGCCGCAATCAAGAGGGCCGCAATCAAGAGGGCCGCAATCAAGAAGGCCGCGGCGCATGAGCATCACGGTCTTTGAACGCGCCCGCATCGTCGATCCGTCACGCGGCTTTGATGAAGTCGGCTCCGTCATAGTCGAAGGCAGGAA
Organism: Mesorhizobium sp. B2-4-18; assembly: GCF_006441385.1. Classification (NCBI taxonomy): domain Bacteria; kingdom Pseudomonadati; phylum Pseudomonadota; class Alphaproteobacteria; order Hyphomicrobiales; family Phyllobacteriaceae; genus Mesorhizobium; species Mesorhizobium sp. B2-4-18. Next base: position 83,592 of record NZ_VFUW01000017.1, read on the forward strand.
AATCGTTGCCGCGGGCAAGGCGGCGCTGAACCACGGCGTCCCCGACGGCGCTACGGCGATCGACTGCAGCGGCAAGGCGATCATCCCCGGCCTGATCGACGGCCGGGTCTTCATCGGCGAGCCCGGCGGCGAACATCGCGAAACCATCGCTTCGGCAAGTGTCGCCGCGGCGGCCGGCGGCGTCACGTCCATCGTGATGATGCCAGACACCGATCCGGTGATCGACAATGTGGCGCTGGTCGAATTCGTGCTGCGCACCGCCAAGGACACGGCCGTCGTCAATATCTTTCCGGCCGCCGCCATCACCAAGGGCCTCCACGGGCGCGAAATGACGGAGTTCGGCCTGCTGCGCGAGGCGGGTGCGGTCGCCTTCACCGATGGCAGGCATACCATATCGAGCGCGCTGGTGATGCGTCGCGCCCTAACCTATGCGCGCGATTTCGGCGCCACCATCGTCCATGAAACGCAGGATGCCGATCTTGGGTCGTCGGGCGTCATGAACGAAGGCCTGTATGCCAGTTGGCTCGGCCTCTCCGGCATTCCACGTGAAGCCGAATCCATCCCGCTCGAGCGTGACCTCGCGCTGGCGCGGCTGACGCAAGGTTCGTACCACGCCGCGAAGATCTCGACGGCAATGGCGGCAAGCGCCGTGGCGCGTGCGAAGGCCGACGGCGCGGCAGTGACATCGGGCGTGTCGATCCACAATCTGTCTCTCAATGAAAACGACGTTGGCGAGTACCGCACCTTCTTCCGCCTGACGCCGCCGCTGCGGGCCGAGGAGGACCGGTTGGCGATGATCGATGCGGTCAAGGACGGAACGGTCGATGTCATCGTCTCCTCGCACGATCCGCAGGATGTCGATACCAAGCGCCTGCCCTTCGCCGACGCCGCGGCCGGTGCCATTGGCCTCGAAACCCTGCTGGGCGCGGCCTTGCGCCTCTACCACAATGGCGACGTGCCCCTGCTCAGGCTGATCGAAACCTTGTCCACCGCGCCGGCGAGGCTGTTTGGATTGGCCGGCGGCACGCTGAAGCCAGGCGCCGTCGCCGATCTCGCGCTTGTCGACCTCGATGAACCCTGGATAGTCAGCGAAAGCGGTATCCGCTCGCGCTCGAAAAACACCTGCTTCGAAGGCGCACGGCTGCAAGGCAAGGTCTTGCAAACGCTGGTGGCGGGCCGCACAATATTTTCTGCCTGAGCCGGCGGTAGCCATGCGACTTCAGGCATGGTTGGGGGAACGCGGGGGGAACAATGACTTACGGCCCAATCCTGGCGCTGGTGTTCGGCTATCTGCTGGGCTCGATTCCGTTCGGCCTGCTGCTTACCCGCGCGGCCGGCCTTGGCGATGTGCGCAAGATCGGTTCAGGCAATATCGGCGCCACCAATGTGCTGCGCACCGGCAACAAGGGGCTTGCCGCCGCGACTTTGCTGCTCGATGTGCTGAAAGGCACGGCCGCCGTGCTGATAGCAAGCCATTTCGCGCCTGAAGCCGCGATCTGGGCTGGTCTCGGCGCCTTTCTGGGCCACCTGTTCCCGGCATGGCTCGGCTTCAAGGGTGGCAAGGGCGTCGCCACTTATCTCGGCGTGCTGGTCGGCCTTGCCTGGCAAGTCGCATTGATCTTCGCTGTCGTATGGTTGGTGATGGCTTTCCTCTTCCGCTACTCATCGCTGGCGGCGCTGGCTGCTGCCGTGGTGGTACCGATCGCGCTTTATTTCCTGAGCACGCCGCAGATAGCCATTCTGTTCGTGGTGATGAGCATCATTGTCTTCATCAAGCACCGAGAAAACATTTCGCGACTGATTGCCGGCTCCGAAGGCAAGATCGGAGCCAAGGGGTGAGCGAACCGGCCGCCGGGCCGCGTCTCACCGATCGCCAGCGGCTGAGCTGGCTGCGGCTGATCCGCACCCAGAATGTCGGCCCTGCCGGTATTATGGCGCAAACGCCACGGGCGCGGCGAAGGGACTAAACCCACATGCCGGCGGGGTGCTGGCATGAGCGTCACACGGCAGTCGTCAGGAATATCGGTTTGGCGGGAACGCTTCCGCCTCGCCGCGAAGCTTGCGTCGGTCCTCGCCGTTGTACTGCTCGTACGCGACGAAGCGTCCGCTAGGCCCATGCCTAGGCTCCCATACGTAGCAGAAGCGAGTTCTCCACTTTCGATCATAGATGTCGCGGTAGTGAACCCGACCAAAAACATAGATGTCAAATCGATGCTCTTTGAGCGCGGCTTGAATGGGAACAAGCTCGGTGAGCGCGGTCTTGGAAAATTCCATACTTTGTGGATTGAGAGTGAACCGCGCCAGCGTGGTTCGCACATCTCCGGTGTCGATAACGTCTTCGTTGTTCCTGTCGAAAAAGTCATCTGGAAGGCGAGTGAAGCGGGGGGCAGCGGCCCAGTAGGCGAAGACACAAACGTCTTGCGCGGGCGTCTGTCCGTAGTTCCTGACCTTGACCGTTATGAAGTCCTTATTGACGTACCCGAATTTTCCAATGGCTTGGCGGAAACGTCTCCCTCTAAAATTGACATCCTTCAGACTGGGGATCTCAAATTCAAGCCGATCAACGCCGACATAGGCACGCAAAGTGTGCCTGGAATGCCTTCTGCCGTCCAAAACCAGCAAGGCAGTTCCAATTCCCAAAACGACAGTGAACACGGCGATGACTACCGTAGAAAGAGCGACCGGGTCATAGACCGTCCGCTCCCAGAGGGTTTCGCTTATTTCATCTTTGGGATTTTGGTCTTTGGCGGCATCGGCGGGGCTTTGCTGATTTTCTTGGACAGCAGGCGGAGGCGATTCTAGCCACCATGGATCAGCTTGAGCTACGCCAGATAGCACGAAGAAGATCGCTGTCGCTACTATGCGCCTGGCTGGCATGTTTAGCGATGACCTCTATTGTAAACGGACATTGCGCCAGCGCGATTAAACCCGCCTTTCAAGACGGGGATGAAGTCTCCCACTGCTTCATTGAGGAAGAAAACGTTGTGGTCTTCGCGATGGAAGACTGTCCTCCATTCCACCCGGCAATGAATCGTGAAGTTGGCAGTGGTCTTTGCAATTTTATCGTAAGCCTCAGTCTCCATGGAGCTATGAAGCCAAAGTATTTGGACGGACTCTTCCCCGCCGGCAGGAATGGTCATTCCTCCGCCTTCAGAGAGTTGGCTATCGATGCGGCGGCTGATTCCGATTTCGGGATTATCGCGCCACCCTTCGTTTTCCACCATCACGCTCAGTTTCGCCTTAACGAGGACACTGAAAGCCGGCGACTGCCCATTGTTTTTGATGACAGCCCAGCACCGGAAAAGGCGATCTTCCACTCCAAAGGAGGCACTGGCACACGACAGGTAGGCTTGGACTTGGGCTCTACCGATTTCTTTCGTGACGGCTACGGCGTCCAGAGCGGCTTTGGTGGACGCCTGCATGTCGATGGACTGCTGAGCGGCGTTCGCCTCAATCAGCTTCATCTGATCGTCGCCGGCCTTCCACAGCTTGTCGGTGGAACTTCTGAGCATATAGGTGAAAACGGCCAGCAGAGCGGTGAAAACGACCAGAAAGAAACCCTCATGGGCGTCGACAAAATCGATACCAGTCAGCAAGGAGGCAAGCGCGGTGTCGGCGAATTGCTCTATCTTGTCGCCGCTTTGCTTTACTTCCTTGTCCCCTTCGCTGGCATTCGTTTGTCCTACTGGGGCCGGGGTCGCTTGGGGCGCAGCATTTTCGTTTGCTGGTGCGTTCTGACTTTGGGCGGTCCCTTGCTGCTGGCTATCGTTCGATGAAGCTGACCCCGCTTGGGCTATTGCCCCAAGCGTGACCAGTACGAGAACCACAATGATCCCCCTCAACTTCCCCAAGCCGCCCCCAGAAGTCTAGATTTCTTCTAGTGTTACGCTTTCTCGACCAATAGCGGCAAGTGAGGCGAGAAAGAAATGCGCGGACATTGTTGCCCGCGCCAGCTTGTTGGCAATGCTGGCCTTTGTCTCGTTGAAGCCGTGCGCCTTCATTCGCTCAGCCAGGTCGTCATAGGTGATGTTAGCCCGCTTCAGCTCGGCTTTCAGGTGTCGCGCGGCCCGTTCGGCCCATTCCTTTTCAGTTGTTGCGAATCCCATGCGCTTTCCAATCTCGAATGTGAAGATTGGTTATCATATACGATAATTTCATGTTGACAATGATACCGCATACGATAAGCTGTTCTCAGAAACGAGAACACCTGTGGCCCAACACTTCCTCCTCTCTTCGGCAGCAAAGACCCTGAGCCTCACTCAGGTCTTCCGCATGACCGATGCGGAAGCGGAAACGGTGTTCCGCAAGGTCCGTTGGTCTGAGACGAATGGCGAGCCGGTTTGCCCGTCTTGCGGTGGTGTCGATGCTTACGATTGCCGCCGTCCGAATGGTGCCAGCCGCTTCCGCTGCCGCGCTTGCCAGAAGGATTTCAGCGTCACGTCTGGCACGCTGTTCGCGTCGCACAAGCTGCCCCTGCGCGGCTATCTGGCGGCCATTGCGATCTTCTGCAATGAAGTGAAGGGCAAGAGCATGCTCGCCGTGTCCCGCGACCTGGGCCTGTCCTATAAGGCCGCTTTCGTCCTTTGCCACAAGATGCGCGAAGCGATGGCGGAGGAAATGAAGGGCCGCACCATCGGCGGTGAAGGCAAAATCGCTGAGGTCGATGGCGGCTATTTCGGCGGCTACGTGAAGCCGGCCAACCGCAAGGAAAACCGTATCGACCGGCGGCTTTTGGAAAACCAGAGCGGCAAGCGCAAATCCGTTATCATCATTCGCGAGCGCAACGGCAATTCGTTGCCGGCGGTGTTCGGTTCGGAGGGCGCGGCGCTCTCTTGGATCAAGTCGCGGATCGTTGACGGCACGGTCGTCAACGCCGATGAAGCCGCCTCATGGAACGGTCTGCATTCGCGGTTCGAAATGAAGCGCATCAACCATCAAGAGGCATACAGCGCGGACGGCGCCTGCACCAATATGGCGGAGGGATACTTCAGCCGCTTGCGCCGCGCCGAAGTCGGCCACCACCACCATATCGCTGGCGCCTATCTGCTCCGCTACGCTCAGGAAGCGGCTTGGCGCGAGGACAACCGCCGCAACACCAATGGCGAACAGGTCCAGCGCGTCGCCGGCAATGCGTTGAAGCGCAAGCCTTCGGTTGACTTCACCGGCTATTGGCAGCGCCGCAAGGCAGCGTGAGTCGGGCCGTCAGAACCCGCTACTAGCTGCATTTGGCACCAGCCATGCATCTTGCTGGTCGTGACCTTTGGCAACGGCTTCTTTGTAGTAGCTGGTAATGCTGTCCACCGCTTGGTGGAGGGCATAGGCCGGATCGTCCCAAAAAAGGCGGCTTTGATGATAGGGACCAAGTTGTACCGGCGTCTTGATGTTGTGACTGCGCTCATAGCGAGTTTCGTCTGAAACCGGCGAGCGGCAGAGAATGACAGTCACAACGGGGCTTAAGCTGCCAACCCGAAATTTGTAAACCCCCCAAGCATCGTTTCTCTCGACAATGCTTATCGAGCCGTCCTCCAGCGCATTGTCCAACGTCCAAGCCATCCAACCTCTCCCACGCTTTACGGTGAGCATATAAGCGGTCAAAATAATAGGGCTGCGGACACATACCCGCAGCCCTAAAATTTGTGGTTATGCGTCGGCGCTAACAGCGCCGTTAAACACCAACGTCGTCGCCAAACCGCATAGCAATTCTCCCTTTGTCCGTGGATAGGTAGAACTATTTCTAACCCACTTCAAGCTGGGCTAAGGCGAAAATCGAAGGCAAACGCCCCATCATCATTCTGAGCCGGGACTATTTCCTTCAAGTTAACGACCTGTACCGATTCGCCTGCCTGCACCACTCGGTTGAAGTCAGGATCTCCAGGTTGCAGAATTTTTACGGATCGCGCGGCCAATTGGTTATGCACGTTCACCTTGAAGCTTCGCGTAAACCGCTTAATCCGTTGGCGATTTGGCTCGTCATCCGCGCGGACCCAATACGTCATCCTATACCTCACGGTACAGGGCGATTGTGGCAGAACTTGCATCTGGAAAGGCCGGTAGATTTCGTCCTCAAATTCCTCAATGGCACCAATCGATTTCCCATCCACCTTCAGAAAGCTTAGGCAGCATTTTTGACGCCCGGATGGCGCTTTCGTGCCGTTTATATACCCGATTTGCGATTGGAAGGTGACCGGAATATCGGCCAAATAGCTTCCAAAGACGAGCCCCGTTTCCTGATTTACCAAAAACAAGTTGTTGGCCTCGTCGTAGTCTATGATCATCAAGTCACGAGTGGCCTCTTGTAGGTAGGGCTCAAAAAGATCGTGCAGTTTGCCGACGATGTAATTGATATGCGGCCCTGTCTGCCTCTGGAGAAGGTTTCGAGCCCTAGCCTCAAACAACTCCTGATCTGGTCGCGCGAGGGTGACCATCGCAATAATGAGACCTGTGATGATGAAGAGAATGAATCCGCTGATCCATGACGCAAAGGCCGCCCCCAAGAAGGTCTGTACGTTGGTGGCATCCGGGACAAACATCCAAACCACAAACGTCGCAACGCCAGCGGCCACAACGCTGTAAATGACCAGTTTGCCCCGCCAATCGCTCCACGCAACGGTGCGGAAATAGTAAGCAGCTACAGAAAGCCTCGCACCCATTTTAGCCCCCCTCTTTTTGAGGGGAACCTTACACTAACATCTCCGAAAGTCAGCTATGTGAAATATACGGCTCTTGGACTTCAAACGGTACTGTTGCCGTCTGCCATGTCGGCCTCTGTTTTGGCTATGATCCGCTCAAGAACCTCAATCATTCGTAGGTTGTCATCGATGATTTCGTCGCTCAGGTTGACGAATTTGCCGTCTTCAATGGCGCGGATTTCGGCAGGGGTATCTCGCACGAATTGAATGTCGTTGCGTAGCCGCACGATCTCGGCCTTGTGGTTCGCAATCAGGTTTTCGCGCCAACCGATCATACCCGCGACTTTCGCCAACCGGCGGCGCGGGCTTCAGCCTCAGAGCAAAACCAGCGCTCGCCCTTCAGGAGGCTAATTCGCGTCTCTGAATAATATTCCTGGCCCGGAACATGATAGATGCGCTCGCCAGTGTTGTAGCTAATGTTGCCCTTGATGTTGCAACTGGTGAACTCGGGGCCGATCTGGACAGCCGCAAAGATAGCGAGCACCGTCAAGAACAGCAGAATACCAGCCCACCACGGCAACCGATCGGCGCGGCGTGGATACCGGCGGCGGTTATACCGATTGTCTGCAACGTTGCGGTAACGCTTGCCCAAAGCCCTCTCTCCCCGGAAGGGAGAATGCGCCGGTTGTGGGTTTTAGTCCAGAACGGCTAGGTTCCTGAAAGCGTCCAGCGCCTAGGCCGCCCCTCATGCACCGTCACGTCGCGGTTGTTTTTGAGCGACGCGCTCACGGACCCGTACATCAATTCGATCTCCGCCCGCGTAGGCTCAGGGACGCCCTTGGAGCGCAGCAAGGCCACGCCGATCTCTTCGGCGCTCATTGGTGCTGTAGCGGCCCTGAGAACGCCCAGAGCGGCCCGTATGACATGGCCGCGCTTGAATAGCGGGTTGGGATTGTTGCGGCGCTTGGGTGCGATGGTGCGGGCATTGAAGCCCGGTTCCAACATGTGCAGCACCGCCTCGACATGCTTCATGTCTTCGATGAGCTTCAAGGCTTGCAGCTTATTCTCTTTGATCCTGCCGCCGATTTCAGCGTGAAGGCGGAGCAAGGCGTACAGTGCGGGTTTGTGATCCATGCCCCAAATCTAGGGGCTGGCTGGTTTTAAATCCCGTGGCGTTTGCGCCATAATACCGGGCCCTGCCTCCTTTCGCGACCTGATCAACCGTTTCGGTTCGGCCGAAGTCGCGTTGGAAATGCTGCCGGAACTGATGATTTCCGGCGGCGCCAACCGGATCGTGCGCATTCCTTCCCTTGCCGAGGCCGAGGCCGAGATGGAGGCCGCGCGGCGAGTTGGAGCACGCTTTGTCGGTATTGGGGAGGCGGACTATCCGCCACTGTTGCGCAGCATGGACAATCCGCCGCCGATGCTGGCGGTCAGGGGCAATGCCGCGGTGTTCCGGTTGCCGGGTGTCGCGATAGTCGGCGCCCGCAACGCATCGCTTGCCGGCATCAAGATGGCGCGCATGCTGGCAGCCGATCTCGGACGAGACGGCTACGGCATCGTCTCCGGCCTGGCACGTGGCATCGACACGGCGGCGCATCAGGGCAGTCTCTTAACCGGTACGGTCGGCGTGCTCGCCGGTGGGCTCGACCTGCCCTACCCGCCCGAAAATGCCGGTCTGTGCGATGACATTGCGGAGCGTGGCGCCATCATCTCGGAAATGCCGTTCGGCTGGCAGCCGCGTGCCCAGGATTTCCCGCGCCGCAACCGCCTTGTCGCGGGCGCCGCTCTTGGGCTGGTGGTGGTTGAGGCAGCACAGCGCTCAGGCTCGCTGATCAGCGCCAGGCTTGCCGGCGAGATGGGCCGGTTGGTCTTTGCGGTACCCGGCTCCCCGCTCGATCCGCGCGCGGCCGGTACCAACGGTCTGCTCAAGGACGGCGCCACGCTGGTCACCGAAGCTTCGGACATTTCCAGGGCGATCCTTCCGCTGACCGGCATGCGGGCGCCTGATCTGCCGCCGTTTGAGGACCCGCCCGACTTTTCGGCCACACCGCCACCAGGCGAGAGCGACCGGGCCAAGGTGATCGAGGCGCTGGGGCCGACACCGGTGCCGGTCGACGAGATCATCCGCCACACCGGCCTGCATCCCGCCCAGGTCTTCATGGTGCTGCTTGAACTCGACCTTGCCGGCCGCCTCGAGCGTCACGCCGGTGGAAATGTTTCGCTTGTTTTCGGGGAAGGCTAACCGCCCTCAGTGGCGGCTGGTCTTTCTATCTCCGGTCTCGTCGTAATCCTGCATGTTGGCGTCAAAGAGATCCTTTTGAACAAACTGGCGCCAGACCTCATCCGCGTCCTGCGGGCGCGACGGATCGAAACTCGGCTGGGTCTCGTGCGTATTCGGCAGCGACCGCCGGCGTAGCCAAGCAGGCATGATCTCCAAGATGAGACTGGTGAATTGGGTCATCACGGACTCCTTCGATTGAAGGGATGGACCAGGCCGGTCGATCCACCCAAATTACGCTGGCTCACCGCACCCAGCCAAGCCAAAGCCTCCCCGACGTCGGCAAGCACATGGCGCGCCGCTGTCGGTCCGTGCGGTTTGATGCGGATCGACATGCCGTCCATCTCGTTCACGGCCTCGAAACCATTTTCGTCGGATGTGTCGTCGCCCAGAAACACCGGCCGCCGCCCCTCGAAAGCCGGCAGATCCAGAAAGCGCCTGATGGCCGCTCCCTTTGCTGCCTCCAGCGGCATCAATTCAACGCCGGCATTGCCGGCCAGCACCCGATATCCCGTAGGCAACCTGCCCAACGCCTGTTCGACCAGTTGCGTCGCGCGCCGCAACAGTTGCGGTGCCGCGCGCGTGTGGACTGCCAGGATCGGTCCCTTGCGCTCGATATAAACGTCCGAACTGCCCAGCTCCGCTTCGATTTCCTCGGCAAGTGCCGCAATGTCGGCCGGCTCTCCCGCTGCCTCGACCGGGCCGTCGCGGATGAGCCTGTGCTCAAGCCCATACAGCCCGGCGGCGCGCAATCTGAGCGGCTGGAAAAGATGGTCGACCGCGGCGATCGATCGTCCCGTGATGAACGCCAGAGCTCCATCCAATTGCAATTCGAGCCTCGCCAGCAGCGTACGCAATTCATCGCCGACAACCACCGCATCGGGATGCGCGGCGTGTTCGAGAAGCGTGCCGTCAATGTCCAGGAACAAGGCCCACGGCCCTGTTGGGAGCTCAGGCGCGGGCAGCTTTGGCAGAAGCGACATCACAGCGCCGCCACCCGTCTGCGATCGAGCAGCGAGATCACGTTGCCCGATGAGGTCGGGGCGGCGCCGACGGCGCGATCGACCGCAACGCGTTTGCGCAGGCGCGCGGCATCGAGAAGCATGCTGCCTGCCCACCGGTAGACATTATTGTCGCGAACGACCTCACGCATCCTTTGCATGCGCTGCCGCTGCTCTTCCGACGACATCGTCAAAGCCTGCAACAAGGCGTCGCCCATCATTGTGGCGTCGTAGGGATTGACGATCAGCGCTTCCAGCAATTCCTTGGAAGCGCCGGCGAACATGCTGAGCAGCAGGACCCCCTGTTCGTCATTGCGCGCCGCGACGAACTCCTTGGCCACCAGGTTCATGCCGTCATGCAGGCTCGTGACCAAGCAAACGTCGGCGGCCCGGTAGATTTCGTAGACCTGTTCCTGCGAATGATGTTCCGTGACCATCAGGACGGGAGTGTAGCCGTCGCGGCCATAGCGCCGGTTGAGATCCTCGGCTTGACGCAGACACTCTTCATGCAACTGTTGGTATGCGGGCAAGGTGCCGCGACTGGGTGCCGCGATCTGCAGGAAGGCGACCTTGCCAATCCATTCCGGATGGAGCCTCAGCAGCTCATCGAGTGCGGTAAAGCGATCGAGGATGCCCTTCGTGTAGTCGAGACGTTCGACGCCGACACACAGCCTGACATCGTCCGCCAGCCCGAATTTTTCACGAACATGCCGACGGCATTGCGCCACCTCGGGCAGCTGGGCCTGTCGCGCCGGCTCCCATTCGATTGAAATCGGATACGCGTGAACCAGGCTGATCTGGCCGCCATAGGAGATGGCGGAATCCTCGCGCTCGATCCTGCTCTCCAGGAAGCGGTCGACGCTGTCGATGAAGTTGTTGCAATGGAACTGGGTGTGAAAGCCGACGATCGAACTGCCCAACAATCCTTCTAGGATCTTCTCGCGCCATGGGCAGATGCTGAACACCTCGGAATTCGGCCATGGAATGTGCCAGAAGGTGATGATGATGGCTTCCGGCAGGCGCTCCCGGATCATCCGCGGCAACAGGGCGAAATGGTAGTCCTGGACCAGCACGATGGGCCGCTCGTTACGTGCCTCCGCGACGACGGTGTCGGCGAATTTGCGGTTGACCGCCTCGTAGGCCTCCCAGTCGGACGCACGGAATATCGGTCGGGTGAAGGCTATGTGGCACAGCGGCCAAAGCCCCTCATTGGCAAAGCCGAGATAATAGCCTTGCTGTTCTTCCTCGCTCAGCCAGACACGGCGCAACGTATAGGAAGGGTTTTCGGGCGGCACTTCGACGCGGTCGTTTTCGTCGACCACCAGCGCATCGGCCGAACCGCCGCCATAGGCGATCCATGTGCCCGCACAGGCGCGCGTGATCGGCTCCAGGGCGGAGACCAGCCCGCTGGCGGGTACGACCAGCTGGATGCCGTCGCCGTTGCGGTTATGGATGTAGGGTTCGCGATTTGACACCACGATCACCTGTGCATCGGGAAGTTCCTTCGCCAGAATGTGACGCAACGTTTCCGGCGACCATTGGACGAGGGCGGCGGCCGCGGATTGCCCGTTCTTTTCGAACTCCGGCAATGGGCTGCGAACGGATCCTGCTTCGAGACGGGCGAGCTTCATGTTTCTGGCCCGGCGCGCCCGTGACAGCACCACCGCGAGCGCGACGCATGAGATACCGACAATTACGAGAACGAAGAGCCACAGTGCGGCCGAGGGTACGACCAGGTACGAACTGTTGTCGGGCATTTCGAATTGATTACCTTTCAATGGGACGCGGCAGATCCACCGACAGGAACTCCAGCATCCTTGGCGTGCTGATCCAACGTTCCGCACCCGTGATGGTTCCGATTTTTCAGCTCTTGACCACCAGTGGCACCAATCCTTCATGCGCATCCGCAAGGAAGGCACCGACACGATCCCCCACGCGCTGAAACGTCAGGTCCACCGCCACATGTCCCACCGAGAGATGGCGAATGACAAGATTGTCGATGCCGATCGGCAAGTGCGGCCGGGTCACGTGAATCTCGTTCGTCCAACCGTCGATCTGTAGGCCGAGGCAGGCCTGCATGAGCATGAAGGCGGAGCCCGCGGACCAGGCCTGCGGCAGGCAAGCCACCGGATAGGCAATCGGCGCCTCGCCGGCCGAGCGCGTGAACCCGCAGAACAGTTCGGGTAGCCGCATGTTGAAATGAACCGCGGATTCGAAGGTCCCGCTCATCAACCGCACCACGCTGTCGCGGATGCCGTATCGCGCCAGCCCGGCGGCGCAGATCGCGGTGTCGTGCGGCCAGATGGAGCCGTTATGATAGGACATCGGATTGAAGAAGATCGCATCGTCCGCCAGCGTTCTCAGCCCCCAGCCGGAATGGAACGAAGCCGACAGCAGCTGGTCGGCGACCATGCGTGCGCGATCCGGATTGGGAAGGCCGACATAGAGCAGGTGACCCGCATTGGACGTGCGCACCTTGCAGGGCTGGCCATCGCCATCGATCGCCAGCGCATAGTAGCCAAGCTCTTCGATCCAGAAATGGCGTTCGACTTGTTGGCGAATGGCATCGGCGCGCAGCTCCCAATTCTCCGCCCGCTCCTCTTCGCCGCGCAGCCGTGCCAGCTTTGCCAATCCCCGAAATGCTGCAAAGACGTAACCCTGCACCTCGACCAGCGCGATCGGCCCTTTCGGAATGCGGCCGTCGGCATGGAAGACGGAATCGAAGCTGTCCTTCCATCCCTGGTTGGCAAGGCCGGATTCCGCGGCGCGCTGATAGGTAAGAAACCCTGTCGAACGGCTCGCTGTCTCGATCCACTCGGCGGCGGCGCACAGCGATGGCCAAAGGCCATCGATGAAAGCCGTGTCTCCCGTGCGGTCCGCATAGGCGCAGGCGAGATGGATGTAGAGGGGCGTCGTATCGACGCCGCCATAGTAGCGGCCGAACGGCAACTCGCTCAGCGCCGCCATCTCGCCCTTGCGGGTCTCGTGCATGATCTTGCCGGGCTCGGAATCGCTGAAGGGAGAGGTTTCGGTCGCCTGGTGCTGGGCGAGAAAGGCAAGCACGCCACGAGCCAGGCCGGGATTGAGCCAAAGCATCTGCAGAGCTGAAATCACGCCGTCGCGGCCGAAGGCGGTGGAGAACCACGGGATCCCGGCATATGGGTAAGGCCCGGTCGCCAGTTCCGTGGTGAGCAATGCCACATCGGCACGCGCCCGTTCCATCCAATCATTGAAGACGCGGCCTGAACTGTGCAGCGTTGCCCCATGCCGGCGCTTGGCGCGCATGCCGAAACGGGCGCGCGCCGCCGCGGCCCGGAAACGTTCACTTTGCGGGCGGGCCGTTGTCTTGCTCCCCACCTCCACATACAGCGTCTGGCGGCTGCGCTTGGTGACGGCAATGAAGAAATCCGCCCGCTCGGAGGTCAGTTGATCCGGGGGCTGTGAAAACGAAATGGCCGAGGTCCGTACGACCTTGTCCAGCCCTTCGTAGCGGAGCACGACCGAACTCTGGTCGATCTCGGCCGTGTGCGCGGTACCGCGCTTGGAGCGGGTCGAGCCCCGGACTTCGAACATGTCGCGAAAATCAACACCGAAGCGCAGTGACACCAAGACCGTCGAATGCTCCCGGCTATAGTTCGAGAGCGTGATGCGTTCATATAGCCTTTCCTGCCACAGAAGCCTGACCCGCTCGATATGGATCGCGCCCTGCGGAATCTGGCGGCCCGCGGCGCTCTCGATCGGCAGATTGGTCAGGTTGCTGGTGAACAGGACGTTGTCCTGGCTGAGCGATGCGCCCAGCAGCGACAACGATCGTCCGCCAACCGTCAGGCGAAATTCGGAGAGCACGCGCGTGTCGTCGCGGAAGAAGCCGTCGCCGGCGCCACGTATGTCGCCATAGGCGTCGGCGACGGCAAAGCAATCGCCATGCTTGAGAGCGTAAAGCCGATGCGGCTCCCTGGGCGCGGTTTCGTCCAGGGAAGCCAGTGCTATCGCAGGATCGAGCTTGCGCTCGTCGAGTTGGGTAATGGTCAAGAAGATTGTCCCGTGCTGGTTTCCGAACGGGTTGAAGATCTATGAGGCCCTGCTCTCTTCGTGGCCGGTGGTCAGCCGCGAATAGGCCTCGACATAATCCCTGGCCATTCTATCGGCCGAAAACCGCCTTTCGAAGGCCGTTCTTATTCGTCGCCTGTCGAGTTGCAGGAGAGCCGGCATCGAGGCGACGGCATCTTCGATGGTTTCGACGACAAAGCCGGTGACCCCATGATCGATGATCTCGGGCATAGCGCCGCAACTCCAAGCCATGACCGGGGTTCCGCACGCCATGGCCTCGATCACCGCAAGCCCGAAGGGTTCAGGCCAGTCGATGGGAAACAGCAAGGCGGCCGCATTGCCCAAAAACCGGGCCTTCTGGTCCTCGCCAATCTCGCCGACATACTCGACCCGGTCGCCATCGATCAGCGGCTGTACGACTTCCTCGAAATAGGCGCGGTCGCCATCGCCGACCTTGGCGGCGAGCTTCAGTTTCAGGCCGGTTCGGCGGGCAATCTCGATTGCCCGGTCCGGCCGCTTATCGCGTGACATTCTGCCGAGAAAAGCAAGGTAGGTACCGTCCGAACCGGCCTCGAAATCGGCCTCATAAAGGTCAAGCGGCAGCCCGTGATGGATCGTCGCCAGCCAGTTCGCGGATGCGAACCGCGCCCGCTGGCTGCGGGATATGGAAATCATGGGGAACCGCGGGAACCGGTCATAGGCTTGCGCGAGGTCCGCGTAATCCAGCCTGCCATGCGGCGTCGTCACCGTGCGCTGCGGCATATCACGAAAAAACGGGAAATGCAGGAAATGGCTCAGATGGAAATGCACGACGTCGAAGTCGTCGGCCCGTTTGCGCACTTCGTCGAGCATCGACAAATGTGCCGCGATCTCGGACTTCAGCGGACGCGGATCGAGACGAAGCGCCCTTTCGCGGCATGGCACCAGTTTGGCGGAGCTCTTCGTGTCGCCGCTGGCAAACAACGTCACCTCGTGGCCGAGATCGACGAGAGCTTCGGTAAGATACGAGATGATACGCTCGGTACCCCCGTAAAGTCGTGGCGGCACCGATTCGTAGAGTGGTGCGACATGGGCAATCTTCATGTCCCGGCGTCCCTCAATGAGCTGGTCATAGAGCCAAAATGCATCAAGGCCCGGATCGTTCCTATATCAGCGCAAGATGCGTCGAATGATCGATCCGTCCCCTGTTTGAGTAGATCCGCCGCCCTATTTCCTTCTGGTGCTGTCGACCTTGCGCTTGCGGCAGCCGAAGGAGGCCCAGATGCAGCAACCCAGGGATATCGCAGCGCGGCGCCTGAGCATGATCATCGAGCAATATGTCGAGGCCAGAAAACGGCATTTTGGCTTTGTGTCGACTGATCAGGCTGCCCGAGTGATCCGCAGAACCCTGAAGCCCGATCCTTCGGAGCCAGCGCTTTCCGATCACGACCTCGACGACATGGTCGCCGCCCTCGCCGTGAAGAACGGCCTGGCCGTCATCTTCGACCGTGGCGTGCGGGGACCGGCCAACGGCGCCGAGGCCGACCTGAACAGAAAGGAACCGATCATGCGAGCACCGACGGAGACCCCGGATGTTGCCGGCGCGGTGGACGCTATCCTGAGCGATCGCACTGCCCAGCTTTCGATGAGCGCGGTCATCTCGTTGCTGCGCGAACGGACCGGCACCAAGCGATCCGACGCGGATCTGACAGGACTGATCGCCAAGAAAGCCGCCGTTCTGGACGTGCACCTGTCAGGAGGCGTCTGAACGGTCGTTGAGCGCCGCAAAGATACATGGGCAAATCAAAAGCGCTGGCATGTCATTTGCCCTTCCCGAGAGATGGGTGACAGTTCATTCCGGATAGATGGGTTACACTTTCGGCCCTTTGCAAGGAGAGCAAG
>NZ_VFUW01000018.1:0-86247 GCF_006441385.1 Mesorhizobium sp. B2-4-18
CGATCGAGCCTGAAGAATGCGGCAACTACTTCGCGAATGCTGGATACGCTGCCATCAAAACATGAAAGACTCTAGCCGAGGCGGACATCGAGCGCATGCGCCGGTTCGGTGAGGCCAGCGCCTATGCCGCCGGCGAGCACATTTTCGAGGCCGGCGATGTGTCCCCGGGGCTGATCGTTGTCCTGTCGGGCAAGGTCGATATCACCCAGGACGGCAAATTTGGCCGACGCGAGACGATCGTCACGCATGGCCCGGGCAGCTTCGCCGGCGAGCTGGCGCAGCTTTCGGCCCGTCCGTCGCTGGTCAATGCGCAGGCGGCCGAGCCGGTCGAGGCGTTCGTCATCCCGTCGCAGCGACTGCGCGACCTGATGGTGCAGGAGGCCAATCTCGGCGAGCGCATCATGCGGGCGCTGATCCTGCGCCGCGTCGGGCTGCTCGAGAGTGGCACGATCGGTCCCATCATCGTCGGACCTGCCGACAATGGCGACGTCCTTCGCCTGCAAGGCTTTCTCGCCCGCAGCGGCCAGCCCCACCGCGTGCTCGATTCCAAAACCGATCCTTGCGCGAAGACGCTGTTCGAGCACTTCCAGGTCGATCCCCACCACCTGCCGGTCGTGCTGTGCCCGAATGGCAGGCTGCTGCTCAATCCGGCGGAGAAAGACCTCGCCCGCTGCATCGGCCTGCTGCGGCCGGTCGACGCCAGCAAGGTCTATGACGTCGCCATCGTCGGCGCCGGACCGGCCGGTCTGGCGGCGTCGGTCTACGCGGCCTCGGAAGGGCTGTCGACGATTGTGCTCGATTGCCGTGCCTTCGGCGGCCAGGCCGGCGCCTCCGCTCGCATCGAGAACTATCTCGGCTTCCCCACCGGCATTACCGGCATGGCGCTGATGGCGCGCGCCTACAACCAGGCGCAGAAATTCGGCGTCGAGATGGTCATCCCCGACGAGGTGAAGCTGCTCGGTGCCGCCACCGACGGTGCGCGCTACCAGCTCGCGGTCGGCGACGGCGAGACGGTGCGCACGCGCTCGGTGGTCATCGCCAGCGGCGCGCGCTATCGCCGCCTCGATGTCGCCAATCTCGCCGAGTTCGAGGGCACATCAGTGCATTATTGGGCCTCGCCCATCGAAGCACGGCTTTGCGGCGGCCAGGAAGTGGCGCTGGTCGGCGCCGGCAATTCGGCCGGCCAGGCGGCCGTCTACCTGGCCAGCCAGGTCAGGAAAGTAGCGCTGCTGGCGCGTGGCGGCAGCCTCGAGGCCTCGATGTCGCGTTACCTCGTCGAGCGCATCAGGGCGCAGCCGAACATCGAGGTGCTGACCGGCGCCGAAATCGAGGCGCTGGACGGCGAGGCAGGCAATCTCGCCACGGTACGCTGGCGCGACCGCTCGAGCGGCGCCTCGACGACGCGGCCGATCCGCCATCTCTTCCTGTTCATCGGCGCCGACCCGAACACCGATTGGCTCGCCCAATCCGACGTGGCGCTGGATGCCAGGGGTTTCATCCGCACCGGATCGGACATAGCATGGGCCCATGGCGTGATGGAGACCAGCCGCAGCGGCGTGTTCGCCATCGGCGACGTGCGCTCCGGCTCGGTCAAACGCGTCGCGGCGGCTGTCGGCGAGGGCGCCCAGGTGGTGGCGGCGCTGCATGCATTTCTTGCGCGGGACGGCAGCCAGGCCGGCGCGCCTCAAGTATGATCCCGAAAAGTGGGAAACCGGTTTTCGGAAAAGATCATGCTTCGAACGAGAGATAGGTCGGGAGAGTGTGATGGCGGATGAATGCAAGCACGCCGCTGGGATCAAGGACGTGACGCCGAGCGCGCTCGGCTGCGAGGAGTGCCTGAAGAGCGGCTCGTGGTGGGTGCATCTGCGGCTCTGCCGCACCTGCGGTCATGTGGGCTGCTGCGACGACTCCCCCAACCGCCACGCCACCAAGCATTTTCACGCCACCAGCCATCCCGTCATAGAGGGTTACGACCCGCCGGAAGGCTGGGGCTGGTGCTACGTCGACGAGGTTTTTCTGGACCTCGGCGACCGCACCACCCCGCAGAACGGCCCGATCCCGCGCTTCTATTGAATGCTGCGAAGAGCAGGGGGAAAGCGGGTTCGGCCTGATTTATCGCACCGAGCCCGTAACAGTTCGGTCGACATCCGGAACGGACTTGCGATCGTTGCCGGCAAGGGCAGCGATGAGCAGCAGGCTGGCCACGACCGGAACGAACAGCACGGCGATGCGGGCCTGTACATGAAGGATGGCGCGCCATTCGCTGCGTTTGTCGGGGCTGTCGCTCATCATACTCACTTTGCCATGGACCCCCCGCGAGGTCACATAGCCGTGAACGGTTAAGCAACTCCTTCCGACTTCGTTAACGCAGGTGTTCAAGCACGAAATTCAGCCGAGCCCGATCCGCCTGGCACCTTGCCGAAACAACGCCTCGGCATCGGGCTCGAAGCGGAAAGTGGCGATGAAATCGTCGGCGCGGTAGTCCGGCAACGTCTTGCGGATGGCGGCGGCAAAGCCGCGCGCCTCTTCGAGCCGCCCCGCCAGTGCCAGGCAATGTGCCGCGATCGCCAGGATGATGGCGTGCGCGTTCGGCCGGGCGGCTGCCTTCAGCGCCCATCCGGCCGCCTCCTCGAACTGGCCGAGCCGGACGTGCGCCATGGCCCGCGCCCCCAGCATGCCGAACAGCAGCGGATCGAAAGGGCTGAGATGGCGCGAATGGTCGGAGGAGCCGATCGCCGCCCGCGGGTCGCCCGACTGCGAATGGACGAAGGACAGCGCATAATGGCCGAGCGCGAAATTGGGGCTGAGTTTGACCGCCTGTTCCAGTTCGCCGAGCGAGCCGTCCTGTTCGCCGCGCAGCCACAGCGCTCGCCCCATCGCCCAGTGCGCGGCCGGATTGTGGTCATCAACCAGCAAGCTCTGCCCGGCACTCTCGAACGCCAGCGCGCTTTCGCGATCGCGGTCGCCCCAGCGCTGGAAGGCGTTCTGCCAATGGGTGAAGGACAGGCCGGCATGGGCGCGGGCGAAGGTCGGATCAAGCCGCAGGGCGCTGGCAAAGAAGTGCCGTGCCGTTTCGTTCTCGGCCTGCGTGAAACGGTACATGTGCCAGAGGCCACGGTGGTAGGCCTCCCAGGCATTGAGCGAGTTGGGAGCCTTGAGCAGGGCGCGGTTGCGTTCGACCGTCTCGATCTCGGACGAGATCGACGACACGATGCTGTCGCCGATCTCGTCGAGCACGGTGAAGATATCGTCCGACCGCCGCTCGAAGGTTTCGGCCCAGACGATCC
This sequence comes from Mesorhizobium sp. B2-4-18, assembly GCF_006441385.1. NCBI lineage: Bacteria > Pseudomonadati > Pseudomonadota > Alphaproteobacteria > Hyphomicrobiales > Phyllobacteriaceae > Mesorhizobium > Mesorhizobium sp. B2-4-18. The sequence goes on from NZ_VFUW01000018.1 coordinate 3,288, forward strand.
TGGCCGTGCGCACCTCGATCAGCTCGACGTTGACGACCAGCCTGCCGGCCGGGTTGCGCACCGCGCCGGTGGCAACATAGTCGACATTCAGCCGGCGGCCCGCCTCCTCGGGCGCGATGGCTTCCTCGGCCAACGCAAACACCGACCCGCGCGCGATGACGAAGAAATCGCGAAGCTTGGCCAGCCGGGTGATGATGTCGTGTGTGAAACCGTCGGCCGGTCCGCCGCGCGCCTCTCCGGCAAACGGCATCACCGCCAGCGAAGCGTGGCTCGGCTCGGCGGTCTCGGCCACGGTCGGCCCGGCCACCGGCTGCGATACCATGGACAAGCCGGCCGGCCGCCGCTCGCGGATCGTTTGCCAGGCCGCGCGCAGCGGCGCGAAATCCAGCTCTTCCGACCCGAACAGCTGCTCGGCCGCCGCCAGATGTTGCTCAGCCGCGCCGACGGCGCCACGCCGCGCCAGACCGGCCAGCAGCGCCCGGTGCGCGCGCTCCTCGAACGGCGACAGTTCCAGCCATCTGTCGAGATGAGCGACCGCTTCGTCGCAATCCGCCGGCAGGGTTTCGACGAGTCTTTCCAGCACGGCCACGTGCCAGGCACCGAAGCGACGGCGTTGTGCCGTCAGCCAGCTGTTGAAAAGCGGGGTCCGCTCGAGCTCCAGGCCGTCAAGGAACTCGCCGGCGAACAATTTCGCCAGCGCCCGCAGGCGCTCGACACCAAGCGTTGCGATGCCTTCGAAGCCGGCGCGGCTGACCTCCAGCGCATCGACAGGGCAATCCTCGAGATCGAGCGCCACCGTATCGCCTTGTGTGACGACCCGACCCCGTTCCGGCCCGTCCAGAGCGGTGCGCAACTTACTCAGGCACCAGCGCAGCTCGCCACGCGGATCGTTGGGCAGATCCCACAAAAGCTCGCACAGGCGGGAGCGGCCGACGGGGTGCGGCGCCAGCGCCAGATACCCCAACAGCGCCCGCAGCTTGCGCGAGCCCGGCAGGGTGGCTGGCACTTGGTCGCGCGTGATCGCCAGCGTTCCGAGCAGGCGCACGGACGGGGCCGTTGCCCTGCCGTCCCGCCTCGCCTGTGCGGTTTCCACGTCCGTTTCCACGCCTGTTCCCACGTTGGCCTGTCGGCCCTTACTCTATCACAGACCCGACACGGCGCATCCGGTGGCGATGCTTTCGCGCCCGATGTCACCTTTGCCGTCTGAGCGGCACGTCATATCGCGGCAAGGTGTCGAAACCTCGCCGCCCAGGCCGCCGGTTTGTAACCGGCCCGTGAGAACACGATCGAGGAGATCGACGATGTTGAACAAACAACAAATCAGAACCACCGAGGGGCGCGGCCGATTGTTCGACAGCATCCTGGACACCGTCGGCGACACGCCGGTGGTGCGCGTCAACAATCTGGGTCCGGCCCATGCGACCATCTACGTCAAGGCCGAGTTCTTCAACCCGGGCGCCTCGGTGAAGGATCGGCTGGCGCTCAACATCATCGAAGAGGGCGAACGCAGCGGCGCGCTGAAGCCCGGCCAGACCGTAGTCGAGGCGACCAGCGGCAACACCGGCATCGGGCTTGCCATGGTCTGCGCGCAGAAAGGCTATCCGCTGGTCGTCACCATGGCCGACAGCTTTTCCGTCGAGCGCCGCAAGCTGATGCGCATGCTGGGCGCCAAGGTGGTGCTGACGCCACGCGCCGAAAAAGGTTTTGGCATGTACAAGAAGGCGGTCGAACTGGCCGAGGCCAATGGCTGGTTCCTTGCCCGCCAGTTCGAGACGGCCGCCAATGCCGCCATCCACGAGTCGACGACCGCGCGCGAAATCATAAACGACTTCGCCGGCTCGCGGCTCGACTGCTTTGTCACCGGCTATGGCACCGGCGGCACGGTCGTCGGCGTGGCGCGGGTCTTGCGCCGCGAACGGCCCGACACCCGCATCGTGCTCTCGGAACCGGCCAACGCGCAACTGGTCGGCAGCGGCAAGGCGCAGCAGCGCGGTGCCGATGGCGCGCCAGCCGCCAGCCACCCGGCCTTCGAGCCGCATCTCGTCCAGGGCTGGACGCCGGACTTCATCCCCAACGTGCTGCAGGAGGCGATCGACGCCAGCCTCTATGACGAGGTGATGCCGATCGCCGGTCCGGAGGGCATCAAATGGGCGCGGGCGCTGGCGCGGAAGGAAGGCATCTTCACCGGCATTTCCGGCGGCGCCACCTTCGCCGTCGCGCGCCAGGTCGCCGAGAAGGCGGCGACCGGATCGGTGATCCTGTGCATGCTGCCCGACACGGGCGAGCGCTACATGTCGACGCCGCTGTTCGACGGCGTCGAGGCTGAAATGGATGCCGACGAGCTGGCGCTATCGTGCTCGACGCCCGGCTGCCAATTCCCGGCTTGATAGGGAGATCGCCATGGACGTCGCGCGGGAATCTCCTGGCATGGTGGCCGAGGAAACGCTTGATCCGCCTGACTGGGCCGATGTGCAGGCCCTGTCGCGCCGGGTCGTCGATGAAGCCGTCAACTATCTGCGCGACGTGCGAGACCGTCCGGTCTGGCGGGAAATGCCGGCAGATGTGAGAGGCATGTTCCGTGCGCCCCTGCCGCGCTCGCCGACGTCGCTTGCCGCCGTTTATGGCGAGGTCTCCCGCACCGTGATGTCCTATCCGATGGGCAACATCCATCCACGGTTCTGGTCGTGGTATATGGGGTCCAGCAACTTCACCGGCGCGCTCGGCGATTTCCTCGCGGCGATACAGGGCTCCAACCTCGGTGGCGGCAACCATGCCGCCGGACTGATGGACGGCCAGGTGGTGAACTGGTGCAAGCAGATGCTGGGCTTTCCGGACTCGGCCTCCGGCACGCTGGTCAGCGGCGGCTCGATGGCCAACATCATCGGGCTGACGGTGGCGCGCAACGTCAAGGCCGGCGTCGACGTGCGCGAGCACGGCGTTTCAGCTATCGAGAAGCCGCTGCGCTTCTATGGCTCGGATCAGATCCACGCCTGCCACCGCAAGGCCATGGAGGCACTTGGCCTCGGCAATCGGGCGCTGCGCCGCATCCCGACAGATGCCGGGCTGCGGATCGACATCGACGCGTTGCGCGCGGCGATCGTCGAGGACCGGGCAGCCGGCTTCAAACCGGCCTGCGTCGTCGGCAATGCCGGCACGGTCAACACTGGGGCGATCGACGACCTGCGGGCGCTTGCCAAACTCGCTCACGAGGAAGGCCTCTGGTTCCATGTCGATGGCTGCATCGGCGCGCTGATCGCCATCGCCCCGCAAAACGCCCACCGCGTCGCCGGCATCGAATGGGCCGATTCGGTCGCGCTCGATCCCCACAAATGGCTGCATTCGCCCTTCGAGGTCGGCTGTGCCCTGGTCAGGGACGCCGCCGCGCACCGCCGGACCTTCGCGGTGACGCCGGAATATCTGGAATCGACGCCGCGCGGCCTCGCTTCCGGCGAATGGTTGCACGATTATGGTCTGCAGACGTCGCGCGGCTTTCGTGCCTTGAAAGTGTGGATGGCACTGAAGGAACATGGCGTCGAAAAATTCGGCCGCCTGATCGACCAGAACATCGCGCAGGTCTCCTATCTGGCCGGGCTGATCGAGGCCGAGCCTTCGCTGGAGCTTGCGGCGGCGCCGACCATCAACATCGTCTGCTTCCGCTATCAGCCCGGTTTGGCGGGCGAAGCGCTGAAGGCGCTCAACACCGAGATCATGTTGCGGCTGCAGGAGCAAGGCATCGCTGCACTCTCCGACACCACCGTGCATGGCGAGCACTGGTTGCGTGTGGCGATCACCAATCATCGCACCCGACGCGACGATCTCGATCTGCTGATCCATGAAGTGGTGAGGCTGGGACGTGAGATCACCGCGCAGGGCCACGTGTCTTCCTAGTTCCCGGCCGCCGTGCGAACCTGCCCGCGGTGATTCGGGGAGGTCGGCGGTGACGCTGTTTCGCATGCTTGCGGTGGCGGCACTGGTCCTGGCCAATTCGGCCGAGGCCGCCGACATGGCCTTTTTCGTCAAGAACCTGCGCAAGGAGGGGGTCGCGGTCGAGCTGTTCAGCCGCGATCGCGAGACCGTCTGGCCGGGCAACGACAAGGTGTTTCTTGTCGATCCGGGCTCGCAGAAATCAGTGCCGATCTCCTGCAATCAGGGCGAACGCATCTGCTATGGCGCCTGGGCCGATGGCAACGACAAGATTTCCGCCGGCGTCGGGCCAGACAACGACCAGCCTTGCGATACCTGCTGCTTCATCTGCGTGGAGCACACGACCGAAACCATCGACCTGGTGCCGTAGTGGCGCTTCGGTGCAGGAGCCACCCCGGCGCGTCAGTCGGGAAGGCCGGCCTTGCCAAAGCCATCGACGAAGTGCTCGCGCGTCGCGTCGTCGCGGAAGGGCTCCGTCCAGACCCAATGGCGGGTCGTGAAATGCGGATTGCCGACGAGGAACAGTTCCACCTCCGTGCGCGCCTCCTCGAGCCGGCCAAGTTGCGCAAGGCTTGCCGCCAGGAAGCGGCGTGAGCTGGTGCGGTAGGTCTCGTCCCGGCGCAGCGTCTCGACGGCGCCTGCGTAGTCGCGCGCCGCATATTGCGCCTGGCCGAGCGTCAGATAGTACCAGCTCGGTGGAAACGGGTTCAGCCGGAACGCCTTGCGGATTTGCTCCAGGGCCTCCTCGACCCGCCCGGCCAGGGTCGTTATGTCGGACAATGTCGCCCAGGCATCGGCCTCGTTCGGGTCGAGTTCGAACGCCCTGGCGAATTCGGCCTCCGACTCGGCGAACTCATGCTCATAGGCAAGCAAATTGCCGAGCACCCAGTGGCACCCGGCATCGTTGGGATCGATCGCGACCGCCCTGCGCGCCAGCTCCAGGGCAATGCGGCGGTTAGGGTCGATAGGCTCGCCCCAATGCACCCATCCCATCCAGTGGTTCATGGCAAGCCAGCGATAGGCCTCGGCGTAGTGGGGATCGAGCGCAACCGCGCGCGTCAGCATCAGATGCGCTTCCCGTGCGGTCTGCGGCGAATCATCGATCAGCTTGCGCGCCCGCACGCACAGGTCGTAGGCGTCGAGATTGGCGGGCCGGTTGCGTGGCGGCGGTGCGCGCAGCCGGCCGAGCAGCGCCTCCACGATCTTGGCGGTCACCTCGTCCTGGACGGCAAAGATATCGTCCAGGCCGCGGTCGAAGCGTTCCGCCCATAGATGGTCGCCGCTGGCCGCGTCGACCAGCTGCGCGTTGATGCGCACCCGCCCCGCATCGCGCCGCGCGCTGCCCTCCAGCAGATAACGAACGCCGAGTTCCCTGGCGATCTCGCGCACGTCCATTGCCTTTCCCTTGTAGGCAAAAGTCGAATTGCGCGCGATGACGAACAGGCCGGAGATCCTGGACAGGTCGGTGATCAGGTCTTCGGTCAAGCCGTCGCAGAAAGAGTCCTGCCCGGCATCGTTGCTGAAATTGACGAAGGGCAGCACCGCTATCGAAGGCTTGTCCGGCAGCGGCAAGGGTTTCGGCTTGGCGCCGGCGAGCTGTTCGACGGCCCCCGTGAAACGATAGCCGACGCGCGGAACGGTCGTGATCCATTCCCCGCCCCCTTCACCCACAATGCCGGGCGGGCCGAGCAGCTTGCGCAGCTGCGCGATCTGGACGGTGAGGTTGCCTTCCTCGACGGCCGTGCCCGGCCACGCCGCGTCCATCAGTTCGGCTTTTCCCAGGATTTCGCCGGGTTTTGCGACGAGCGCCGCAAGCAGCTTCAGCCCGCGATAGCCAACGGCAACGGGATCGTCGTTCCGAAGCAGCGTTCCCGCACCCGGATCAAGCACGAACGGACCAAAGGCGAAGCGCTCTCCCTGCATTGGCGCATCTATAGACAATTCCGGGAAAAGTGCGAAGCGGTTTCGCCAGGAAACGCGGGGCTAGCCCTCCCGAGAGTGGCGTCAAAACAAACAGTTAGCGCAAGTTTGGAACTTTTGAGAACTATTTGGGAGGGCTTAATTACGGCGCCGCTCGTATCCTGCAGAATTCAATCTCTTTCCGGGTGAGGTCCACGGTTCCCAACGGTGTGGGCCGCCAAACCCAATGGAGGTTGCCATGAACAATACAATCGCATCGGTCCAGCATCGGGCAGTGCGGCCGGGTGTGCCCGTCCAACGATCGTCGCATCCGCGCTCCCTGCGAAGCCTATTGGCAAGCTGGCGCGAGCGGACACGCTTTCGCTGGGACCTCAAACGAATGTCCGAGGTCAGTCCGCATCTGATCGACGATATTGGCCTGACGCAATTGCAGGCCAAGGCTGAGATCGCCAAGCTGCCATTCTGGCAGCGCTAAGGCGAAATGCCGCGACGATCTGGAAACAATCGCCGGCATCATCCCTTTAGCGGCGGGCCGTGTCGTGCCATGATCCCCTATCGGCCGTGGGGGCCGATTCTACATCGGGGGTTTTCCATGTCGTTCACATTCGCGCGCCGGCTCGCCGCCGCGTTTTCGCTTGCCGTCCTGTCTGCATCGGCCGCCCAGGCCGGCGACGTCACCTTCGCTGTCAAGAACAGCCATCCCAACGCCATGCGTCTGGAACTCTATAGCCAGGACCGCGACTATGTCTGGCCTGGCAGTGGCAAGGATTTTTATCTCGACGACGGCGAGACCAAGCAGCTGCCGATTTCCTGCAACGAAGGCGAATCGATCTGCTACGGCGCCTGGGTCGATGGCGATGAGGGCACCTATTGGGGCGTCGGCCCCGGCAACAAGGAAAAATGCGAGGATTGCTGCTACACCTGTAGCGGCGGCGAAACCGAGGAGATCGATCTGGTCCCCTGACCGGTTGCCGGCTTGACGGTTTTCCTGTTCGAGCCATAGCTTGGCCATGCATGCCGCCCAAAATCGGTTCCGGTTTCGGCGCGACGACATGCACCGAAACAAGACCATCCCAAGGGCACGCCGCGCCTGTGCATTCAGGCGCGGCGTACTCCAGGCAACAGGAGCACCGCGATGGCCGGCACGGTCGAGGGCGAAAAAATCGACGTCGGGTTTTCCGGCAAGCGCTGCATCCATTCGCGCAATTGCGTGCTCGGCGACCCGCATGTCTTCGTGCCCAACGCGCCGGGCCAGTGGATCCATCCCGAGGCGGCCAGCGTCGAGAAGATCGTCGCACTGGCCGAGAACTGCCCCTCGGGCGCGATCACCTATGCGCGCAAGGATGGCGGCCCGCCGGAAAAGCCGCCCGTGGTCAACACCGTGCGGCTGCGCGAAAACGGCCCGCTGGCGGTGCATGCCGAGATCGTGCTTGGCGCCGAGACGTTTTTCCGCGCCACGCTTTGCCGCTGCGGCGCCTCCCAGAACAAGCCGTTCTGCGACAACAGCCATATCAAGGCGGGCTTTGCCGCCACCGGAGAACCGGCGCTGAAGGACACGCCGGCGCTGGAGGTCCGCGACGGACCGCTGCAGGCGACGCCGACCACGAACGGCCCGCTCAAGCTCGAAGGCAATGTCGAGATCGTCACCGGCACCGGCCACACGATCGACCGCACCACAAAGGTCTTCCTGTGCCGCTGCGGCCACTCGGCCAACAAGCCGTTCTGCGATGGCAGCCACAAGAGGGTTGGGTTCGTGGGATAGGTGGGTAGCCAATCTCCCCTCGTGGGGAAGATGTCCGGCAGGACAGAGGGGGGCGCCTCACACCAACCTTTCAATAAGGTCTCCATCGCGGCAGTGCCGCGTCCCTTGGCCCATCTCTCCCGGCTTTATCCGCAAGCCGGTATCGGCTAAGGGCAGGCAACCAAACAATCTGCCCGGACTTTCGCCCAAAATGACCGCCAAGACCAAGTCTGCCCCTCTCTTCCTCGGCATCGACACCGGCGGCACCTACACCGATGCCGTGTTGTGGTCCGAGACCGAAGGTCCGCGGGAGGGGCCGAACAAGGGCAAGGTGCTGGCCAAGGCCAAGGCGCTGACCACGCGGCATGATCTGGCCGTCGGCATTTCGGGCGCCGTCGATGCTGTGCTGGAAAAGGCGGGCACCAATCCGGCCGATATCAAACTGGTCTCGATGTCGACGACGCTCGCCACCAATGCGCTGGTCGAGGGCCAGGGCGGCCGCGTGGCTCTGGTCATGATCGGCTTTTCCGAGGCCGATCTTGCCCGCGACGGTTTGAAGACGGCGCTCGGCACCGACCCGGTGGTGTTTTGCGCGGGCGGCCATGATGTGCATGGCAATGCCGCCAAGCTCGACCTGTCCGGGCTGGAGGCGATGCTGCCGGAACTCGGCGTGTCGGTGTCCGGCTTTGCCGTCTGTGCCTATTTCGCCACCCGCAATCCGGCGCACGAGATCGCCGCCCGCGAGCTGATCCGCGACAGGACCGGCCTCCCGGTTACGGCGAGCCATGAGCTGTCGGCCAAGCTCGGCGGTCCGCGCCGGGCGCTCACCACGCTGCTCAATGCCAGGCTGATCTCGATGATCGACCGGCTGGTGGCGGCGACCGAGGGGTTCCTTCAGGCCCGCAACATCGCCGCTCCGTTGATGGTGGTGCGCGGCGATGGCGCGCTGGTTTCGGCGGCGTTTGCCCGCCAGCGGCCGATCGAGACGATCCTCTCCGGCCCCGCCGCCAGCCTGGTCGGCGCCCGCCACATGACCGGGCTCGACAACGCGGTGGTCTCCGACATTGGCGGCACCACCACCGACGTGGCGGTCCTCGACGGCGGCCGGCCGCGGCTCGATCCGGAAGGCGCCACCGTCGGTGGTTTCCGAACCATGGTCGAGGCGGTCGCCATGCGCACTTTCGGCCTCGGCGGCGATTCCGAAGTGATGCTGGAGGATGGAGCGCTCAATCCGAAAATCCTGCTCGGGCCGCGCCGCCTGGTGCCGCTGGCGCTGTCCGGCATGGCGCATGGCGAGGCGGTGACGGCGGAACTCGAACGCCAGTTGCGCGCGCCCAACACAGGCCGCATGGATGGCCGCTTCGCGGTCCGCACCGGCGTGCCTGACAGGCTCGCCGCGGGGCTGACCGCCCCCGAGGCAAAGCTCTACGAAGCGATCGGCGCGACGCCGCTTGCCCTCGACAGGCTGCTGACCTCGAATGCCCAGAATGCCACGCTGAACCGGCTGGTCTCGCGCGGGCTGGTGCATATCTCGGGCTTCACCCCGTCGGACGCCGCGCACGTGCTTGGCAAACAGGCGAACTGGGATGCCGCCGCCGCCCGCCTTGGCGCCGAACTGTTCGCCCGCAGGCGCGACGGCCGTGGCCAGGCCATCGCGGCCTCCCCGGAAGCGATCTCTGAACGGGTGCTCTTGACCCTGACGCGCTGGTCGGCCGAATACATCCTGGAGACAGCCTTTGCCGAGGACGGGCTCGACGGCGCGGCGACGGTGGCGCACGCGCTGGTGCAGCGCGCCGTCGACGCTCACCCCGGCATCGCCCGCCTCAGCGTCGCGCTCGACCGGCCGGTCATCGGGCTCGGCGCTTCGGCGCCGTTGCACTATGCCGGCCTGGCGCCCTTGGTGGGCAATGACTGCGTCGTGCCCCGGGATACCGACGTCGCCAACGCGCTCGGCGCCGTCGTCGGCCAGGTCAGGGTTTCGGCGGAGGCCCGCGTCAGCCAACCCAAGGAAGGCCTGTTCCGGCTTGCCTCGGGTGAGATGGTGCGCGATTTCCTCGACGAGGCGGCGGCGATCGCGGCCGCCGAGGCCGATGTGCGCGCCATTGTCGCCCAGCGGGCTCTTGATGCCGGCACCGACAGCGCCGAGATCGACGTGGCGACGGAGTTCCGGGTCTCGACTGTCGAAGCGCAGCGCATGTTCATCGAAGCGCATATCGTGGCGGTGGCCTCGGGCAGGCCGAGGATCGCGGTTTGAGGAAGAAGAGCCATCTCCGCCCTCCTCGGGGAGATTGGCCAACCGCCCAAAATGCCCCACCTACACCCTAAGCTGAATTGACCCTGCACCCCTGACATGCCAAACGCCCGCAAAGCCTTTCATCTGGAGTAGCCTGATGACCGATCGCATCGAGATCGCCGGATTGCGCATTGCCCGCGAGCTGCATGACTTCGTCGTCGACCAAGCTTTGCCCGGCCTCGACATCGAAGCGGCGCGTTTCTGGGACGGGTTCTCGGTCATCGTCCATGATCTGGCGCCCAGGAACCGGGCGCTGCTGGCAAAACGCGATGCCATGCAGGAAAAGCTCGATGGCTGGTATCGCGACAATGGCGCGCCCATCGACATGAACGCTTACAAGGCGTTCCTGAAGGAGATCGGTTATCTCGTGCCGGAAGGGCCGGCCTTCAGCGTCTCGACCGACAATGTCGACCCGGAAATCGCGGTCGTGGCCGGACCGCAGCTGGTGGTGCCGGTGATGAACGCGCGCTATGCGCTCAACGCCGCCAATGCACGCTGGGGCTCGCTCTATGACGCGCTCTATGGCACGGACGCCATCCCCGAAACGGATGGCGCTGAGAAGGGCAAGGGCTTCAACCCGGCGCGCGGCGCCAAGGTCATCGCCTGGGCCAAGGACTTTCTCGACCAGTCGGTGCCGCTCACCTCTGGCAAATGGGCAGGGGTCAACGGCCTGTCGATTGCCAACGCCGCCCTGAAGCTCAGCGCCGGCGCCGGCTCGACGACGCTGGCCGATCCCAGGCAATTCGTCGGCTATCGCGGCGACGCCGCCAATCCGCAAGCCGTGCTCCTGGTGAAAAACGGGCTGCATGTCGAGATCGTCATCGACCCCGACAATCAGATCGGCCGCACCGATCCGGCTGGCATTGCCGACGTCATCCTGGAATCGGCGCTGACCACCATCCAGGACTGCGAGGATTCGGTCGCGGCCGTGGATGCCGAGGACAAGGTCGTCGTCTACCGCAATTGGCTCGGCCTGATGAAGGGCGACCTCACCGAAGAAATCAGCAAGGGCGGCAAGAGTTTCGTCCGCAAGCTCAACCCCGACCGCGCCTACATCGCCCCTGCCGGCGGCACGGTGACCGTGCCTGGCCGCTCGTTGATGCTGGTGCGCAATGTCGGCCACCTGATGACCAATCCGGCCATCCTGGACCGCGACGGCAACGAGGTGCCGGAAGGCATCATGGACGCGGCGATGACGGCCCTGATCGCGCTGCACGATGTCGGGCCGAAGGGACGGCGGATGAACTCTCGCGCCGGCTCGATGTATGTCGTGAAACCCAAGATGCATGGCCCGGAGGAAGTCGCCTTCGCCGTCGAGATGTTCGATCGTGTCGAAGCCCTGCTCGGCATGGCCCGGAACACCATCAAGATGGGCATCATGGACGAGGAGCGGCGCACCACGATCAACCTCAAGGAAGCGATCCGCGCCGCGAGGGAGCGCGTGGTGTTCATCAACACCGGCTTCCTCGACCGCACCGGCGACGAGATCCACACCTCGATGGAAGCCGGCCCGATGATCCGCAAGGGTGACATGAAGCAGGCCGCCTGGATTTCCGCCTATGAGGCCTGGAACGTCGACACGGGCTTGGAATGCGGGCTCGCCGGCCACGCCCAGATCGGCAAGGGCATGTGGGCGATGCCCGACTTGATGGCCGCGATGCTGGCCGAGAAGATCGCCCACCCCAAGGCCGGCGCCAACACCGCCTGGGTGCCATCGCCAACGGCGGCGACGCTGCACGCCACGCACTATCACAAGGTCGATGTCCATGCGGTCCAGGCGGCGCTGAAGAGCCGGCCCAAGGCCAAGCTCGACGACATATTGTCGGTGCCGGTGGCCGTGCGGCCGAACTGGACGCCCGACGAGATCCAGCGCGAACTCGACAACAATGCCCAAGGCATTCTGGGCTATGTCGTGCGCTGGATCGACCAGGGCGTCGGCTGCTCCAAGGTTCCCGACATCAACGATGTCGGCCTGATGGAAGACCGCGCCACGCTGCGCATTTCCTCGCAGCACATCGCCAACTGGCTGCGCCACAAGGTCTGCTCGGAAATCCAGGTAATGGATTCCTTGCGGCGCATGGCGGCAATTGTCGATCTGCAAAATGTCGGCGACCCGCTCTACCGGCCGATGGCCGCCGACTTCGACGCTTCCATCGCCTTCCAGGCCGCCTGCGACCTGGTGTTCAAGGGAACAAGCCAGCCCAACGGCTACACCGAGCCTGTGCTGCACAAGCGCAGGCTGGAGTTGAAGGCCCGTCAAGGTAGGGCGATGCCACGTTGAAAGGGTTTGGAGCGCCGACTGGATGTCGCCGGTCCGCGTAGTCGGCCATCGAGCGGCGAAGACGGCGGCGTCAGCCCCAGCGGCAATGTCGTGCCGAAGGCGGCAGGCTCTTATGGCTGGATACGGTTCCTTTGCTTTTTTCAGTTAGTGCTGGCTGGAAGGCTCGGGAGCATTGGCATGGCCAACACGATGGCGATCGAAAAGAAACTGTTGAATTCCGTCCATGACCGGGCGGTTTTCCAGCGCCGCGTGCGCATCCTGTCCGACCGGCTGGCCGACGAACTGGGCCCGGCCGGCACCGTTCTCGATCTCGGCTGCGGCGACGGCTCCATCGCCAAGGCGATCATGGAAAAAAAGCCGGGGCTGACGTTTCGCGGCATTGACGTGCTGATCAGGCCGCAAACCCATATCCCGGTAGAACTGTTCGATGGCAGCACCATTCCCGCCGCGAATGGCTCCTATGACTGGGTGACGATTGTCGATGTGCTGCATCATGCCGACCACCCGGGCCATCTCGTGCGCGAGGCGGCCCGGGTGGCGCGCAAGGGCGTTGTCATCAAGGATCACCTGCGCGAAGGCTTCGCGGCTTACCAGACGCTTCGTTTCATGGATTGGGTGGGCAACAAGGGGCACAATGTGCGCCTGCCTTACAACTATCTCTCGAAGACCGAGTGGGACACCATTTTTGCCGCCGCGGGCATCACACCCCGCACCTGGCGTGAGAAGCTGTCGCTCTATCCGTTCCCGGCCAGCGTGTTTTTCGACCGTCGCCTGCATTTCATCGCGACCTTGCGATAGCTAACCGGAGCTGCGCGGAACGCGGCTACGCCGCCTGCGCCATGCGCTCCGAATTCATGCGATAGGAAATCGCCTCGGCCAGATGGATGCGGCCGACACATTCGCTGGCGTCGAGGTCGGCGAGCGTGCGCGCCACTTTGAGCACCCGGTGGTAGGCCCGCGCCGAAAAGGCGAGTTTTTCGCTGGCATCCTTGAGCAGCGACAGGCCTGCGGCGTCGGGCATGGCGATCGTCTCGATGACGGCTGGAGAACAATGCGCGTTGGTGGTGGCGCTGTTGACGCCGAGCCGCTCGAAACGCTCGCGCTGGATGGTGCGGGCACGCGCCACCCGCAACGCCACGTCGGCGCTCTTCTCCGCCCGGTCCGGCCGAATCAGGTCGCTGGCCGAGACCGCCGGCACTTCGATCCTGAGATCGATGCGGTCGAGCAGCGGACCTGAAATGCGCGCCTGGTAATCGGTGCGGCAACGATCGCCGCGCAGGCAGCGATAACCCGGTTCGCCGGCCATGCCGCAGCGGCACGGGTTCATCGCCGCCACCAGCTGGATGCGGGCCGGATAGGTGACGCGATGGTTGGCCCGTGCGATCATGCAGTCGCCGGTTTCAAGCGGCTGGCGCAGCGCATCGAGCGTCTGCGGCGTGAATTCGGGGAACTCGTCGAGGAACAGCACGCCGTGATGGGCGAGCGAGACCTCGCCTGGCCGCGCGCGCAGGCCGCCGCCCACCATCGCCGCCATCGAGGCCGAATGGTGCGGGGCGCGGAATGGCCGCCGGTCGGTCAGCTTGCCTTCGCCGAGCTCGCCGGCCACCGAGGCGATCATCGAGACTTCGAGCAGTTCCTTCGGCGCCAGTGGCGGCAGGATCGACGGCAGGCGCTGCGCCAGCATCGATTTGCCTGAGCCTGGCGGACCGATCATGAGCAGATTGTGTCCGCCGGCGGCCGCCACTTCCAGCGCCCGCTTCGCCGTCTCCTGGCCCTTGATGTCGGCAAGGTCGGGCAGGTCGCGCGCCGCCGCGCGGATGCCGGCCTCCGGGCGCGACAGCACCTGTGTGCCGCGGAAATGATTGGCGATCGCAATCAGGCTGCGGGGCGCGAGAATGTCGAATTCCCGCCCCGCCCAGGCCGCTTCCGGCCCGCAAGCGAAGGGACAGATCAGCCCTTTGCCTTCGGCATTGGCGCCGATCGCCGCCGGCAAGGCACCGGCAACGGCGGTGATCGTACCGTCGAGCGACAGCTCGCCCAGCACGACATAGCCAGCCAGCATGTCGCCCGGAATGGCGCCAAGGGCTGCCATCAAGCCGAGCGCGATCGGCAGATCGTAGTGGCTGCCTTCCTTCGGCAGATCGGCGGGCGCCAGGTTGACGGTCACCTTCTTCGACGGCATCGACAGGCCCGACGCATGCAATGCCGCCTGCACCCGCTCGCGGCTTTCCGCCACCGCCTTGTCTGGCAGGCCGACGATATGCATGTTGACCTTGCCGGGCGCGATCATCACCTGCACGTCGACCGGCACCGCCTCGATGCCCTGGAAAGCGACCGTACGAACCCGCGCCACCATTGTCTGCCCCCGATGCCGGCTCGCCCTTGCCCCTTAACGGGCCGCGAGCGACGTCAACGCAAGACAACCACAGATTTCAGCCCAGGGCAAGAACATTACAGGAACAAGTGAGGTGAGCGCATGGAGCGGCTACTGGCCGGTGCATTCCGAAAGCCGCCGCAACACGCCTAAGATCAAGCTGTTCCGGGATTGGGTCCTGGCCCAGACGGCTGACCTCAGGGAGCGCGAACAGCGCCGGCTTTGAGGCGCCACCCTTGATCAAATCGGGAACATTGGCGCAACCGGTAGCCGCCCAGGTTGCGCGCCGGTTGTGCCCGGCTGCAAAAGCGGAACATGGTTAACACAAACTGAAAACAAATTATGTCCGCTTCCCCTCCACCACGTCCCAGAACAGGCTGGCGATGTCGGCGCCGCCGAAGCGCTTGACCTCGCGCACGCCGGTCGGCGAGGTGACGTTGATCTCGGTCATGTAGTCGCCGATGACGTCGATGCCGACCAGGATGAAGCCGCGCTCTTTCAGCGACGGCCCGATGCGGGCACAGATTTCGCGCTCGCGTGTCGTCAACTCGGTCTTCTCGGCGCGGCCGCCGACATGCATGTTGGAGCGGGAGTCGTGCTCGGCCGGCACCCGGTTGATGGCGCCGACCGGCTCGCCGTCGATCAGAATGATGCGTTTGTCGCCCTTGCGCACATCCTTCAGGTAACGCTGCACGATATAGGGCTCGCGAAACATCTGGCCGAACATTTCGAGCAGCGAGGCGAGATTGCGGTCGGCTTCAAGCATGTGGAAGATGCCGGCGCCGCCATTGCCGTAGAGCGGCTTGACGATGATGTCGCCGAATTCCTTGCGGAAGGCGGCGACTTCGAGCGGATCCTTGGTGATCAGCGTGTCCGGCATCAGGTCCGGGAACTCGGTGACGAAAATCTTTTCCGGGCTGTTGCGCACCCAGGCCGGGTCGTTGACGACCAGCGTCTTTGGATGGATGCGCTCGAGGATGTGGGTCGTGGTGATATAGTTCATGTCGAAGGGCGGGTCCTGGCGCAGCAGGACGACGTCCATTTCGGACAAGTCGGTGCGCACCTTTTCGCCCAGCGAATAGTGGCTGCCCTTTTCGTCGCGCACCGTCATCTCCTCGACGCGGGCAAACACCTTGCCGTCGCGCATCGACAGCCGGTCGGGCGTGTAGTGGAACAGCTGGTGACCGCGCCGCTGCGCCTCCAGCGACAGGGCGAACGAGGTGTCGCCGGCGATCGACACGGTGGAGACATGGTCCATCTGGACGGCGATTTTCAACTTCATGGCAGGTCCCCAGCATAGTCGACGCAAGCGATATAAGCGTCGCGGCGCGTTCTGCCAATCGCGACCTTTTGAACATTGGGATCAGCAAGGCGCGCCTGCCGGTTGCAGACAAGACGAGGACTGACATCATCGCTTTCTTAAGCCTTGCCGTGCGACGGTAAGCTCCGAATGCAGCCGGCCGACCTGACGCAGCGCCGGGCACCCGATGGAACGACGATCATGAACGCGCTCACTGCCGTCCGCGCAGCCTCGACCCAGCAGCTCGAACTCACCATCCTGATGCCATGCCTCAACGAGGCCGAGACGCTCGCCGTCTGCATCGGCAAGGCCAAGGCCTTTCTCGACCAATCCGGCATGGCGGGCGAGGTGCTGATCGCAGACAATGGCAGCACCGACGGCTCGCGGGAGATCGCAGCGCAAGGCGGTGCTCGTGTCGTCCCGGTCGCGCAGAAGGGCTATGGCGCGGCGCTTCTGGGCGGCATCGCCGCCGCCAGGGGCCGCTTCATCATCATGGGCGACGCCGATGACAGCTATGATTTCGGTGCACTGGAGGCTTTCGTGACCCGGCTGCGCGGCGGCGCCGACCTGGTCATGGGCAACCGCTTCCAGGGCGGCATAGAGGCTGGCGCCATGCCGCCTCTGCATCGCTATCTCGGCAATCCGGTGCTGAGCTTCGTCGGCCGCCTGTTCTTCCGCATCAAGACCGGCGACTTCCACTGCGGCCTGCGCGGCTTCAACGCCGACAGCATCAGGAAGCTCGACCTGCAGACCACCGGCATGGAATTCGCCAGCGAAATGGTGGTGCGCAGCGCGCTTGCCGGGCTGCGCATCGAGGAAGTGCCGACCACGCTCAAGCCCGACGGCCGCAGCCGGCCGCCGCATCTCAGAACCTGGCGCGACGGCTGGCGGCACCTCAAATTCCTGCTGGTCTACAATCCGCGCTGGATGTTCTTCATTCCAGGCGCTGTGCTTTCCGGCCTCGGCACGCTGTTCGCGGCGCTGCTGGTGTTCGGCCCCTTGCGGGTGGTCGACAATCTTTCGCTCGATCTCAACACCTTCGTCGCCGCCTGTTTCATGATCGTCACCGGCATCCAGCTCATCACCTTCGGTGCCATTTCGCGATACTATGCCGAAATTACCGGCATCCTGCCGCCAAGCCGCGGGTCGGACTGGCTGACCAGGACCATCAGCACCGACCGTCTCGCCGCCAATGCCGGCATCTGCTTTGCCGCCGGCTTCCTGTTCTGCCTCTATGCCGTGGCGCGCTGGGCCCATCTCGGCTTCGGTCCGCTGAACGATTCCGAAATTCCGCGCATCGTCGTGCTGGGCTTGAGCCTGATCGTCATTTCGTTCCAGGTCTTCTTTTCGGCATTCCTGCTCGGTGTGCTGGAGATACCTGTCAAGCGGCTGAAGGCCGGGCTGTCGCGGGAAACGACGGCACGCGAGCAACAATGACCGACGTGCTGCCGGCGCTTGTCCAGGCGCGCGCGTTCCGCTTCATGGTGGTGGGCATCGGTGCGGCGGGATTGTTTTTCGCGCTCTCGTGGCTGCTGGTTTCGCTGGGCGTTCCGCCGTTCGCCGGTAGTGCCATGGCTTATGCGACGGCGTTCGTCATTGCCTATCGGGCGCAACGGGGCTGGACGTTCGGTGCGGAACACGATCACAAGGTCGCGTTCCCGCGCTATCTTACCCTGCAAGCCGGATGCGCCGCTTTTGCCGGCCTCGTCTCGCAGGTGGCGGTGACGCATTTCGGCCTGTCGCCCGTCGCCATGTCGGCGCTGACGACGGTCGTGACAAGCACCATCAGTTATCTGGTCTCGAGGCTTTGGGTGTTTCCGGCGCGCGGCCACGGCTATCCCGGGAAAATGACCGCTGGCCATGCCGCGATGCCTTCCAAGGACACCGCCCGTCCCTCCTGGCGGGCGGACATGCTGGCGGCGCTGCTCGCGGCCCTGGTGCCGCTCCTGGTCTATGCCATCGCCGGATTTCCGCAACTGGCCAATCCCGCGGGCGACAATGACAGCCTGCTGCAACTGGTCGAGGTCCGCGATCTTCTGGCCGGCCAGGGCTGGTTCGACCTGCACCAGTACAGGATGGGACTGGAAGGCGGCTTCGTCATGCATTGGTCGCGGCTGCTCGACGCGCCGCTGGCCCTTGGCGTCCTTGCCGTATTGGCCCTGACGGGCAACGTCGCCTTGGCTGAACAGATCGTGCAGGTGGCCTGGCCTGCCCTGCTGTTCTGGCTGGCGGTCTTCTTCCTCATCCGCGCCGCGCGCGCTTTCGCCGGCGGCCACGCTGTCCTGCCCGCCGCCGTCGTCGGTGGCGCCGCGCTCTACTACCTCGGCATTTTCTCCCCAGGTTCGCTGGATCATCACAATGTGCAGCTGACGCTGATCCTGGCGAGCCTTGCCTTGCTGCTCGAGGCTCCCTTGCTGCGGCCGGCCGCCTTGCTTTCGGGCATCTGCGCCACGCTGAGCGTGGCCATCGGCATGGAAAGCGCTCCCTACGCCGGAACCCTTGGCGCCGCTGTCGCGCTGCTGTTCCTTGGCAATGGCGCTCGGGAAAGGCTGACCGCGAGGGACTTTGGCCTCGGCGTCGCCGCTGTTTCGGCTCTCGTCTTCGTCGCCACCGTCCCGGCATCCGCATGGACCCAGGCACAGTGCGACACATTTTCGATTGTGCAGTTCGCCGTCGCCGGACTTGCCGGCGCGGGGCTGGCGATCATCGCTTCATGGAAGGCCACCAGTGCCACCGTCGCCGGCCGCCTGGCCTCGCTCGGCCTGCTTGGGCTAGCCCTTGCGGCTGTGGTTGTATTCCTGTTCCCGCAATGCCTGGCCTCGCCCTATGCCAACCTCGATCCGCGCCTGAAGGAGATGTGGCTCAGCCATATCGACGAGGCGCAGCCGCTGTTCCAGATCGTCACCAATGATCCGGCCAGAGCGGTGGCACGGTTTGCCACGCCGTTGGTGGCCATCATCCTGATGGCGCTCCGCGTCGGCCATGGCTGGCGTCGGCAGGACAGCCTTGTCGGCTCGCTGCTGGTTATGGCGTTCCTGGTCAGCGCCTGGGAAGTTCGCGGCTCGACCTTCTCCATCGCCTTCGCGGTGATCCCGCTTGCGGCATGGATCGCCTGCTGGCGGCAGCGTGCGCAAACCAGTCCGTCCAACAGCGCCGCACTCAGGATGGCCGCGGCCTGGCTGATATCGGTAAATGCAATCTGGGCAGGCGCTGCCGGGGCGGCGTCGAGCGCTTTCCAAACCGACGCGGCTGCCACCGGTGCCAAGGCCGCAGACACGGCTTGCCTCGGCAAAGCATCGTTCGCGGCGCTCGGCCGGATGCCGGCCACAACCGTGCTTTCGCTCTCGAATCTTGGCTCGCCGATACTGGCCTTTACCGGTCACCGCGTGCTGGCCGGACTCTACCACCGCAACGTCGCCGGAAATCTGGTCGCGCTGGATGCCTTGCTGGGCTCGGAGGCGGACGCCAAAGCCGTCATCGAAAGCCACCATGTCGGCCTTGTCGCACTCTGCCGTGGCAATGCGGAAAGCCGCCTGCTCCTGGCCAGGGCGCCGGACGGATTTTTAGACAGGTTGATGAGCGGCGACGTGCCGGACTGGCTGGAGCCGGTGGCGGAGACCAAGGGAAGACCCCTGGAACTGTATCGCGTCAAGTCAAACGATTGAAAATCCAAGCGCTTGACGGATCCTATAGCCGGCTTCACGAAGCTATCCGGCTTCCTGTTTGGGCACGGCTCACGGCGAAAGCCGGACCCCTTTTCGGGATCATGCTCCGGCCACAAAAATCGGTCAGTGGGATACGTTTCCTAAAGGGTTTGCTGCCAGTCTGAAAATAAATTCCGACGACAAAAGCAGGGACGAACAGGGACACCGATGCAAACTTCGTTTGGCACCGGTCAGGCAAACAGGGAAAGCACGGATCTGGCGTTCACCGATCCGTTGACCGGGCTTGGCAATCATCGCCGCTTCTTCGACAAGGTCGATCGCCTGATCAGCGACCGTTCCGACGATCCCGCGCCCTTCACCGTCGGCATTCTCGACCTCGATGGCTTCAAGCCGATAAACGACCTGTTCGGCCACAAGGCCGGCGACGACATCCTGATCCAGGTGGCGATGCGGCTGCGCGCCTCGATGGACGGCCATTCGACGGTCTGCCGCATCGGCGCCGACGAATTCGCCTTCCTCTACCCGCTGGTGTTCTCGGAGGAGGCGGCGGCCGAAAAATCCCGCATGCTGATCGAGATCCTGTCGGCGCCCTACGATGTCGGCGAACGCACCGCCAGGCTCTCGGCGTCGGCCGGCTGCTCATTGTTCTATTCCGGCGACGAGACCACCGAGATCCTCATCAACAAGGCCGAAACGGCGCTCTACCATGCCAAGCGCTCCGGTCGCGGCCGCGTCGTCGTCTATACCCGTGAGATGGAGGAGGCCGCTAAGCGCGTCACCCGCATCGAGCAGGCGCTGCGCCGCGCCGTCTCGGCCGGCGAGGTGGAGCCGCATTTCCAGCCGATCGTCGATCTCACCACGCGCCGCACCATCGGCTTCGAGACGCTGGCGCGCTGGACAGACCGCGACCTCGGCGCGGTGCCGCCGACCGTCTTCATCCCCATCGCCGAGGAGCGCGGCATCATCGGCCCGTTGTCGCAGCTTGTGCTGCGCAAGGCCACGGAGGCCGCCAGGAGCTGGCCGAAAGACCTGTTCCTGTCCTTCAACCTGTCGCCCTCGCAGCTCGTCGACCAGAACACCGGCCTGCACATACTGGCGATCCTCGACCGTACCGGCTTCGACCCGCGCCGGCTGGAGATCGAGATCACCGAGACCGGCCTGATGAACGACCCGGCCTCGGCCGCGCAGATCGTCGAGGATCTGCGCCGCGTCGGCATTCGTGTCTCGCTCGACGATTTCGGCACCGGCCAGTCCTCGCTCGGCCGCCTGCGCGAATTCCATTTCGACAAGCTCAAGATCGACCGCGCCTTCGTCTCCTCCATTCTCGACGACCGGCCGTCCGAACACATCATCCGCGCCATCCTCGCCATGTGCGAAGGGCTTGGCATGGACGTGGTCGCCGAAGGCATCGAAGAGGAGGCGCAGGCCGACCGGCTGGTCCAGTTCGGTTGCGCCGGCGGGCAGGGCTATCTGTTCGGCAAGCCGGCCGATGCCGACGCGACATTGGGCTACCTCCGTGATTCCTTCCGTGGCGCCTTGCGCGCCAAGGCGATCTGAGCGGCAGGTTTCGGCCCTGCCCGCGATGCGGCGATGCCGCCTGGCGGGGTCGAGCGCGGGCGCGATCGCCTTTTTGTCAGACATAAGCCCGAAATCGGTCTTTTCGCCCTTGCCCGCCGGACGTGTCTGGCTAGGATGCGCGCCGGTTGACCCGGGAGACGAAAAATCATGATGCCATCGGCGCGTTTTGCCGACCTCGAAGGCGCTTCGGTGCTGATCACCGGCGGCGGCTCCGGCATCGGCGCGGCATTGACCGAAGGGTTCATGCGCCAGGGCGCCAAGGTCGCCTTCATCGACGTCGCCGACAAGCCCAGCATCGCACTCGCCGACCGTATCGAGGAAGAGCTCGGCCGTCGGCCGCTCTATCTCAGGACCGATCTGCGCAATATCGAAGCACTGCGGGCGTCCGCCGCGAAGGCGGCCGAAGCGCATGGCGACGTCACCGTGCTGGTCAACAACGCCGCCTGGGACGAACGCCACGCCGTCGAAGACGTGACGGTGGAGTTCTGGGACAATAACCAGGCGATCAACCTGCGGCCGCATTTCTTCACCGCGCAGGCGGTGGCGCCGGGCATGAAGCGCGCCGGCGGCGGCTCAATCATCAATTTCACCTCGACGTCCTATCTGATCAATCATCCCGACCTGCCGGCCTACACCGCCGCCAAGGCCGGCATCCTCGGCCTCACCAAGGGGTTGGCCGGCAAGCTCGGGCCCGACCGCATCCGCGTCAATGCCATTGCGCCCGGCTGGGTGATCACCGAGCGGCAGAAGCAGCTCTGGGTCACTGAACAGTCGCTTGCCGCCCATGTCGCCAAGCAGTGCATCAGGGACGTCATGCGGCCGGACGACATGGTCGGCACGGTGCTGTTCCTGGCCTCGGATGCCTCGCGCATGCTGACCGCGCAGATGCTGATCGTCGATGGAGGTTTCCTGTGAGCCCGGGGTTTGCCAGCAGCGTGCCGGCAGTCGCGGCGCTCGATTGGGGCACGACCCGGCTTCGGGCCTGGCTGATCGACGGCGGCGGCAAGGTGCTTGCCGAGCGGCGCGGCGACGATGGCCTGATCACCGCGCGCGAAAAGGGCTTCGCCAACGTTCTGGAGGGCCATCTGGCAGCGATGGGCGCGCCGGAGGAATTGCCCGTCATCATCTGCGGCATGGCCGGCTCCCGCCAGGGCTGGCTGGAGGCGCCCTATGTCGGCGTGCCGTCGCCGCTCGGAGCCATTCTCGGCGGCGCCGCTAGGGTGCCCGGGCAGAAGCGCGACATCCGCATCATTCCCGGCCTTGCCCAGCGCCTGGCCGACGCGCCCGATGTCATGCGCGGCGAGGAAACGCAGCTTGCCGGCGCCGGCCTGCCCGCCAGGGGCCGCGAACTGGTCTGCATGCCCGGCACGCATTCGAAATGGGTGCTGGTCGAGGACGGCGCCGTCGCCGGCTTCGGCACCTGGCCGACGGGCGAGCTGTTTTCAGTGCTTGCCGCGCACTCGATCCTGCGCCATTCGCTGGGTGAACATCCGAGCCCGGTTGCTCCAGACAATCCGTTCTTCCGCCGCTGGTGCGAAACAGCGCTGGCCGATGGCGGCGACGTCACCTCTCGGCTGTTTGCCATCCGCGCCGCCGGCCTGCTCCAGGATCTCCAGGCCGATAATGCCGCCGCCTGCCTGTCCGGCTTGCTGATCGGCGGCGAGATCGCGTCGGCCCGGCGCCGGCATGGCGCCGGCGCGACATCGGTCGTGCTGGTTGCCTCGGGCGCGCTGGCCGGGCTCTACCAGGCCGCCCTTGGCCTCGGCGGGCTTGGTGTGCGGACAGTCGACGCGGACGAGGCTGTACGCGCCGGTCTCGTCGAGGCCGCGCGGGAGAATGGCATGATTGCCAGAAGTGGAGCCGCCATATGACCGAGACCGCACCCTTTCCAAAACTTAAGCGCGGTCTGGTCGCCATCCTGCGCGGCCTCAAGGCAAGCGAGGCGATCGCCATCGGCCAGGCATTGTTCGATGCCGGCATCGAGGCTATCGAGGTGCCGCTCAATTCGCCCCAGCCGTTTTCGTCGATCGCCAGGCTTGTTCAAGTGCTGCCGAAGACAGCTTTGGTCGGCGCCGGCACGGTGCTGACCGCGGCCGACGTCGATAGTCTTCACGCGGCCGGCGGACAACTGCTGGTCAGCCCCAACATAGATGCCGAGGTGATGGGCCGCGCCGCGCATTACGGCATGGTCACCATGCCTGGCGTGTTCACTCCCACCGAGGCCTTCCAGGCGATCCGGCTCGGCGCCTCGGCGCTGAAATTCTTCCCCGCCAGCGTGCTCGGCGCATCGGGCATTTCCGCGATCCGGGCCGTGCTGCCGGCGCAGACTCTGGTCGGCGCGGTCGGTGGCGTTTCGGACAAGGACTTTGCCGGCTACAAGGCGGTTGGCGTGACGGTCTTCGGGCTCGGGTCCAGCCTGTTCAAGCCAGGCATGAGCGTCGACGATGTGGCGGCGCGCGCCCACACAGCCGTCGCTGCCTGGGACGCGGTATTCGGAGAAGGATGATGAGTGAACCGATCGTTTCCGTCTTTTCCGATCATGTCTGCCAGCTCGGCGAAGGGCCAAGTTACGATCCCGGCACGGATGCGCTGTTCTGGTTCGACATCGTCAACAGCCAGCTCCTGGAAAAGCCCTTGGCCGGCGGTGCGCTGAAAATCCACGAGCTTGGCCAGATGGCAAGCGCGATCGCCATCATCGATGACAAGCGACAGCTGATCGCCACCGAAACCGGGCTTTTTGTCCGCGACGTCGCCACCGGCGGAATGACGCTGCACACCGCCATCGAGGCCGACAACCCGGTCACCCGATCCAACGATTCCCGCGTCCATCCCTGCGGTGCCTTGTGGGTCGGTACCATGGGCAAGGGCGAGGAGAAGGGCGCGGGCTCGATCTACTGGTTTTTCAAAGGCGAACTGCGCCGCCTGTTTTCGGATATCACCGTCTCGAACTCGATCTGCTTTTCATCAGACGGCGCGCTTGCTTACTACACCGACACCTCGACCGGATTGCTGATGCGCGTTGCCTGCGATCCGGCGACCGGCCTGCCCGTCGGCGAGCCGAAGATCTTCGTCGATCACCGCTCGGCCAAGGGCTATATCGACGGTTCGGTGCTCGACCGCGACGGCATCCTGTGGAACGCCGTCTGGGGTGGCAGCGTCATCGAGGCCTATGGGCCGGACGGCGAGCTCGTCCGCACGGTCGCCATGCCGGTGACGCAGCCATCCTGCCCGGCCTTCGTCGGCAGGAATGCCGATCGGCTGGCCGTGACCTCGGCCTGGTCGGGCAAGAACGAAAAGCAGCGTCTGCTCGACCTGCAGGGCGGCATGACCTTCCTGCTCGACATTCCTGTCAATGGCCGCCTGGAACCCCGCGTCCTGATCGCCTGACATTGCCGGACGCGGGCCCGGGGCTACGGTCGCAATCCTGGCGCTGTCACGCAGGCGTCCGGGGCGCGTCGATTTCGCGAAAGCCGATTGTGCGGGCCGTGCGATGGTAGGTCATCGCACCGTCGGGAACCCGCCACATCATGCCAATGCACAAGCCGAAACTGATCCTTGTCCACGAGCCCGAAAAGGCTTGTTTCGACCGCTTGCTCGCCGGTGGTCATGCATCGCGGCGTGCCGCCGAAATCTCGTCCTATCTGGCGCAGTCGACCGATCTCGCTCTCGAATTCGATGCGCTGGCCGCCGCCTGCGAGGCGCGCGGCCTGTCCTTTGCGCCAGTGGTGCTCGACGATGCCGCCAAGGTGCTCGACGGTGAGGACCCGCGAAGCGCGCTGGTCTGGACGCTGACCGACGGCGTCGCCTATTTCCGTGGCGGCGCGGCACCCGCTTTGGCAAGACTGAGCGGTTTCAACACCGTCGGCGCCGACGATTCGCTGTTCGCGCTCTGCCAGGACAAGTTCCGCTCCGGCGCCGTGCTTGGCGCGCTCGGCCTGCCGGTGCCGCAGGCCGGTCTTGCCCGGGATGGCGAATGGCTGGTCGAGGCGCCGGCCTCCGCCGCCGGCTGGTTCGTCAAGCCCAACCGGCTCGGCGCCAAGATCGGCATCTGGCCGGATTCGCGCGTAACCGATCTCGCTCACGCGCTGGAGCTTAGCCGGCGTGTTTTCGCCTGTTATCGCGACGATGTCGTGGTCCAGCCCTATGTCTCCGGCCGCAACGTCCGCGCCAGCTTCCTAGGGCTGATGCCGGATACCGGGGTCGAAGCGCTCGGCGTCGCCTTTGTCGAGTCGGGAGGTGATTTCCAGACCATGGAAGACAGTTTGGCGCTCTATGGCGAGACCGGCGAGGCGGCGAAGGCTGCCGGGCAATACGCCGAACCCGAACTCGCTGCGGTCGCGGACAGCCAGCCGGTGGCCGATGCGAGGATCAGGGGGATCGCCGAACGGCTGATCATCGGGCTCGGCCTGCGCGATGTGTTTTCCATAGATCTCAGGGTGGAGGCCGACGACACGGCTCACCTCATCGAGTTCGAGGTCTGTCCTGGCCTGCCTTGCTTCGATTTTCGCGACTATTGCCGCCGGCAATGGGGGCTGAGCCTTACCGACGCCATGGCCGAGACGGCAGCCAATCGACTTTCCGCGCGGACCTAAATCCCTTCGACCAGCACGATCTCGCCGTCGGCGACCTTCTGGCGGATGGCCACCGCGCGCTGATATTCCGGCGAGTGGTAGCAGTCATGCGCGGCCGCAAGCGATTCGAATTCGATGATGACGTTGCGCCCGCGACCAGGCCCTTCGGCCTTTTCATGCGCACCGCCGCGCGCCAGGAATTTCCCGCCGAAACGGTCGAAGGCCAGCTTCGAAGCGGCGACATAGTCCTTGTAGCCTTCTGTGTCGCGCACATCGACGCGAGCGATCCAGTATCCCTTGGGCATGATTGTTCTCCGGTTTTAATCTGGGACCTCAGGCCGAGCGCATTTCATCGAGGATGGCCTCGGCCGCCTCGCGTTTGCTGGCCGCGGCAACGATCGGCCGGCCGACGACGAGGTGGCTGGATCCGTTGCGGATCGCTTGCCCCGGCGTTACCACCCGCTTCTGGTCGCCATGGTCGCTGCCGACAGGCCGGATGCCCGGCGTTACCACCGCCATGTCGGGACCGACGATGCGGCGCACCGCTTCGGCTTCCGCGGCCGAGCAGACGATGCCGCCCATGCCGGCATGGAGCGCCTGTTCCGAGCGCCGCAGCACCAGCGTGTGCGGGTCGTATTCATAGCCGACATCGATCATGTCCTGCTCGTCCATCGAGGTCAGCACGCTGACGGCGAGCAGGCAAAGCTCGCTGCCGCGCGCCGCCTCCACCGCCGCCTGCATTGCCTTGGGATAGGCGTGGATGGTCAGCATGGTCATACCCATCCTGACGATGTTCTCGACGCCCTTGGCCACCGTGTGGTCGATGTCGAGCAGCTTCATGTCGAGGAAGATTTTCGTTCCGCCGCTGGCCAGCTCCCTGGCGAAGTCGAGGCCGCCGGCAAAAGCCAGCTGATAGCCGATCTTGTAGAAGGAGACGACGCCGTCGAGCTCGCGCACCGCCTGCTCGGCCTCCTTCACGGTCGGTACGTCGAGGCCGACGATCAATCGCTCCTGCATGGAATGAGGCTGCAGGGTTGCGGCGGTCACGCCTCGACCCTGGTCGACAGCATGCGCGAGGTTTCGATCAGCGTGCGGCATAGGTGCTCCATCGATTTGTGCAGTCTTTCGTCACGGAAATGGCCGTCCCCGTCGAAGGCGTCGCCACCCTCCGGCACCGAGCATTCCGGTGTCACTACTTCCATCTGGCAGCGCACCAGCACGGCACGCAGATGGTTGATGCAGCGGATGCCAGCGAAGTGCCCGTTGGAGGACGAGCAGAGGCCGGCGACCTTGCCGGCAAGCGGCCTGACCGACCGGCCGCCATCCCGTCGCACCCGGCTCACCCAGTCGATCGTGTTCTTGAGCAGCGGCGGGATCGAACCGTTATATTCGGGCGTCGCGATCAGCAGCCCGTCATGGGCTGATATCAGCCGCGCCAGCCTCTGGGCGTTTTCAGGAACGCCGTTTTCCTTTTCCAGGTCCTCGTCGAGGATCGGCAAGGGGTAATCGGCAAGCGAAATACGGGTCACCTCGGCACCTTGCACCGCAAGTTCCTTCTGCGCCACGTCGGCGGTCCTGCCGCTATAGGCGCCGCTGCGCACCGAGCCGGCGAAGACGAGGATTTTCGGGATCACTGCCATTGGCCACCCTTGTTCTGGGACAGGTACAGCCAAGGTTCGATCAAATCAACGGCTGGATGGGGGAAAGGCAGTAGGGCAGTAGGGCAGTAGGGCAGTAGGGCAGTAGGGCAGTAGGGCAGTAGGAATGGTTCCCTGGCCAATCTTTTCCCCCTACTCCCCTACTGCCTTCTCTTCTAATGCGCCTCGCGCCGGTAGATCCACAGCTGCGTCGGCGGGATGTTGCGGAAGATGAAGTCGAAATGCTTCACCGTGTAGTCGCCGCGGCCGGCCGGGATCGGCGACATCGGACCATAGGTCAGCTGCACGATCGGCCGTCCGACCGGAATGCGGTCGAGCAGGCTCTCGATATAGGCGATGCGCTGGGCGACCGGGAAATTGAGCAGCGGCACGCCGGAAACGACGCTGTCGAAGATCATCCCGCTCCTCTCGCCAAGCGTGGCGTTGAGGTTGAAGGCATCGCCCTCGATGACGTTGACGCCGGGGTAGAGCTGGCGCAGGTGGCGCACGAAATCGGTGGAATATTCGATCGCGTAGAGGTTTTCGGGCCGCACGCCCTGGGCGAGGATGGCGCGGGTGATGACACCGGTGCCGGGGCCGACCTCGAGCACCGGCAGGCCGGACTTGGGATTGACGATCGAGGCCATCTTGCGCGCGGTGATCGAGCTGGTCGGAACGATCGAGCCGACCGTCTTCGGCTTGTCGATCCAGCCCTTGAAGAATTTGAGTTCATCGTCGAACTTCTCGGCAAACGCCTTCCGCAGTCCGTGACCACGTGCCATGCAAGCTCTCCTCAGCGCGCCCCTTGAAACTACTTAACATCTGGATGACGCAAGGCAAGGCGCGGCCTTGCCTATGGCGTGGATAAGATAGTTTTCGTCGCGTCTCAACGCTCGCCGAAAGACTCGAAAAAGTCCTTCATGCGGGCGAAAAAGCCGCTCGATTGGGGCGAATTGTCCTGCGAGGAAAGCTGTTCGAACTCTTCCAGCAATTCGCGCTGGCGACGCGACAGGTTCTGCGGCGTCTCGACCGCGGTCTGGATGTAGAGGTCGCCGACATTGGGCTGGCGCAGCACCGGCATGCCCTTGCCCTTGAGCCTGAACTGGCGTCCGTTCTGCGTACCTTCGGTCACCTTCACCTTGGTCTGCGTGCCGTCGAGCGTCGTCACCTCGAAGGAGCCGCCAAGTGCGGCGGTGGTCATCGAGATCGGCACCTTGCAATAAAGATCGGCGCCGTCGCGCTGGAAGAATTCGTGCGGCTTGACCGCCAGAAAGATATAGAGGTCGCCCGATGGCCCGCCGCGCAGCCCGGCCTCACCCTCATTGGCCAAGCGGATGCGGGTACCGTCCTCGATGCCGGCCGGGATGTTGACCGACAGCGAACGCTCCTCGGTGACACGGCCCTGGCCGGCGCATTTCGGGCAGGGATCCTTGATTGTCTGGCCACGGCCCTGGCATTGCGGGCAGGTCCGCTCGATCGAGAAAAACCCTTGCGTGGCGCGCACCTTGCCGTGGCCGTTGCACATCGAGCAGGTGACCGGCTGGGTGCCCGGCTTGGCGCCGCTGCCGGAGCATTCGGTGCAGGAGATCGAAGCCGGCACGCGGATTTGCGCGGTCTTTCCCGCGAAGGCTTCCTCCAGCGAGATTTCCATGTTGTAGCGCAGGTCGGCGCCGCGCTCGCGGCCACCGGAAGAGCGGCGCTGGCGGCCGCCCATCATGTCGCCGAAAATGTCCTCGAAGATGTCGGCGAAGCCGCCGGCGCCAAAGCCCTGCGCGCCATTCATCCCACCCTGCTCGAAGGCGGCATGGCCGAAACGGTCATAGGCCGCGCGCTTCTGCGGGTCCTTCAGCGTCTCGTAGGCTTCGTTGATTTCCTTGAACTTGTGCTCGCAGGAATGATCGCCGGGGTTGCGGTCGGGATGGAATTGCATGGCCAGCTTGCGAAAAGCGCTCTTGAGCTCCTTCTCGTCGGCGCCCTTCTGCACGCCCAGCGTTTCGTAAAAATCAGCTTTCATTTTTTCCCGCAGTCCGGATATTCAACGTCTTGATGCAATGTTGCGTCGGTTGCCGGCACGTTGTTTCGATTTAGGAGCGGTGCTGCCCGTATGCTAGGGCCGGCGCGAACTTGTCCGTGGTTTTCAGTGATTTTTTCGGCGGTGCTCGCACTTTTTCAGCGAGGGTTGCAAAAAAGCCCGGCCTTGCGCCGGGCTTTTCGCATTATCTTGCCGTCAAGCCGCTCAGGCCGACTTCTTCTTGTCGTCGTCTTCGTCGATTTCTTCGAAATCGGCGTCGACCACGTCAGAGTCCTTGGCGGCATCCGCCTTGGCGTCGGCTTCCGCCGCTTCCTTCTGCGAGGCCTCGTACATGGCCTGGCCAAGCTTCATGGAAGCTTCGGCAAGCACCTGGCTCTTGGCCTCGATGTCGGCCGGATCGTCGCCCTCGGCAGCGGCCTTCAGCGCCGCGATCGCGTCCGAAATCGCCGTGCGCTCGGTCTCCGAGACCTTGTCGCCATATTCCTTCAGCGACTTCTCCGACGAATGCACCAGGGCTTCGGCCTGATTGCGGGCCTCGACCACGGCGCGACGCTTCTTGTCGGTATCGGCATTGGCCTCGGCATCCTTGACCATCTTCTCGATGTCGGCGTCGGAAAGTCCACCCGAAGCCTGGATGCGGATCTGGTGCTCCTTGCCGGTGCCCTTGTCCTTGGCCGAGACGTTGACGATGCCGTTGGCGTCGATGTCGAACGTGACCTCGATCTGCGGCACGCCGCGCGGCGCCGGCGGAATGCCGACCAGGTCGAACTGGCCGAGCGCCTTGTTGTCGGCGGCCATTTCACGCTCGCCCTGGAAGACGCGGATGGTCACGGCGGACTGGCTGTCTTCGGCCGTCGAGAACACCTGGCTCTTCTTGGTCGGGATCGTCGTGTTGCGCTCGATCAGCCGGGTGAAAACGCCGCCCAGCGTCTCGATGCCGAGCG
Source organism: Mesorhizobium sp. B2-4-18 (assembly GCF_006441385.1). Lineage (NCBI taxonomy): Bacteria > Pseudomonadati > Pseudomonadota > Alphaproteobacteria > Hyphomicrobiales > Phyllobacteriaceae > Mesorhizobium > Mesorhizobium sp. B2-4-18. Next base: position 33,548 of record NZ_VFUW01000018.1, read on the forward strand.
ACAGCGGCGTCACGTCGAGCAACAGCACGTCCTTGACGTCGCCCTGCAGCACGCCGGCCTGGATGGCGGCACCGAGTGCGACGACCTCATCCGGGTTGACGCCCTTGTGCGGCTCCTTGCCGAAGAACTGCTTCACGATCTCCTGGATCTTGGGCATGCGGGTCATGCCGCCGACCAGGACCACTTCGTCGATCTCGCCAGCCTTCAAGCCGGCATCCTTGAGCGCCGCCTTGCACGGCTCGATGGTGCGCTGGACGAGGTCTTCGACCAGGCTTTCGAACTTGGCGCGCGTCAGCTTCAGCGTCAGGTGCTTCGGTCCGGTCGCGTCGGCGGTGATGAAGGGCAGGTTGATTTCGGTCTGCGTCGTCGACGACAGCTCGATCTTGGCCTTTTCAGCCGCCTCCTTGAGGCGCTGCAGGGCGAGCTTGTCGTTCTTCAGGTCGATGCCCTGTTCCTTCTTGAACTCGGCCGCCAGATACTCGACCAGGCGCATGTCGAAATCCTCGCCGCCGAGGAACGTGTCGCCATTGGTCGACTTCACCTCGAACACGCCGTCGCCGATTTCGAGCACCGAAATGTCGAACGTGCCGCCGCCAAGGTCATAGACGGCAATGGTCTTGCCTTCCTTCTTGTCGAGGCCATAGGCGAGCGCTGCCGCTGTCGGCTCGTTGATGATGCGCAGCACTTCCAGGCCGGCGATCTTGCCGGCGTCCTTGGTGGCCTGGCGCTGGGCGTCGTTGAAATAGGCCGGAACGGTGATGACCGCCTTCTCGACCTTCTCGCCGAGATAGGCCTCCGCCGTTTCCTTCATCTTCTGCAGGATCATGGCCGAGATCTGCGAGGGCGACTGCTTCTTGCCGCCGGCCTCGACCCAGGCATCGCCATTGTCGCCCTTGACGATCTTGTAGGGGACAAGCTTCTTGTCCTTCTCCGTCACCGGATCGTCATAGCGGCGGCCGATCAGGCGCTTGACCGCGAAGATGGTGTTTTCAGGATTGGTGACCGCCTGGCGCTTGGCCGGCTGGCCAACGAGACGTTCGCCGTCGCCCGAGATGGCGACGATGGAAGGCGTCGTGCGCGCGCCTTCCGCATTCTCGATTACCTTCGGCTCCTTGCCATCCATGATGGCGATGCACGAGTTGGTGGTGCCGAGATCGATACCGATTACTTTTGCCATTTTTCTAGTCTCTCCGCTAAGCAGGCTCTCAGGACCCGGTAAGGCGTTCCGACGAAAGCCCCTGTTCACAAGAAATACCGTCCACCCACCGGTTCTCCGGCGCCGCACGGCTTGGCGCGTATATAAGAACAGGCGGCATCGCGCGCAAGCATTCTGCGCAACGCTTCCATGAACCTTTCCGCGCCGGCCCGCGACTGATGTCCAGGTGCCGCATGGTGCGGCCCCGGAAAGGAAGCCCCCCATGACCAGCAACCCAGAGACTCCATGGTCTCCGGGACCAACAGGAGCTCGGCGCGACCACCGCCTTCGGGACGGGGTCGATGCGCTGGGCTTCCCGCTGATTCCGTTGACCCTGCGCAGGAGCAGGCGTATCGTCACTATGAGGAAAGCAGACAATTCGATCAGGGAAGAACGAGCCGGACCACCGCGCCTTGCCCTGATTTGCGCGGCAAGTCCGGACGTCTCTCCCCTGGACTACGGGGGTAGTGTCATGTCTCGCATCCGCGGCGCGTTCGTGCCTTTTCTTGAGTTCGACAACCGCTTGCGCGGTGCATTGCAGGCCGCCGGCCTGCTGGCTCTGGCGCTTGCCGCCAGCCAGTGGCTGGGCGCGGCCGCCCAAGCGCAGGAAACCCAGATCATCTATCCAGGCTCGATGGCGGTCACCGGCTTTCCCGGCACCATCATCCCCAATGTCGACGAGGGGTTGCCGCCCGGCGTCGATCCGGTCGACGAGACCTTCATCGACATCTCGCGCGCCACCTTGCGCGTCTTCGACGTTTCACACCTGGGTGGTCCGGCTTCGGGCCAGCTCGTCTTCACGCCGCCGCCTTTCGAGGTGACAGCAGGCCAGATCGGTGAGGTGTTCGGCCTCACCTATGATGACGGCGTGCGCGACGGTGTGCCGTCTGGCGTTCCCAACCTCTATGCCGCCGCCACCTCGCTGCATGGCATTGAGATCGTCACGCCGGACGCAGACAAGGACGGCAGGCCGGAGCGGCAGCGCCGCGGCACGGCGGGCGCCACCTTCATGGAGGGCCAGTTCGGCACCGAAAACGGCGGCGGGCCGGGCACCATCTGGAAGATCGACGGCATCACCGGCCAGGTCGCCAAATTCGCCGACATCGACACCAACAGCGGACCTGGCATCGGCAATATCACCTTCGATCCCGCCCACCGCCAGTTCTTTGCCTCCGATCTCGACACCGGCCTGATCCATCGCATCGACGCCGACGGCAGACTGGTCGACACGTTCGACCATGGCGGCGCCGGCCGGCCGGCGCATGGGCTGGCCCCGGTCGCCGACGATGGCGCGGTGATGGACGTACAGGGCGCGGCCTTCGATACCGAGGACCCCGACAGCTGGGGCTACACCCAGGACGAGCGCCGCGTCTGGGCCGTCTCCTATCATGGCGGCCGGCTCTATTATTCGGTTGGCGAAAAGTCGGAAATCTGGTCGGTGGGCATTGCCCGCGACGGCACCTTCGCCGGCGATCCCCGCTGGGAACTGACTGTGAGGGCCGACAAGGACTACGCCGTCACCGACATCGCTTTCGACAACAGCGGCTTCATGTATCTCGCCCAGCGCGGCCCGATCGAAAACCGCTATGATTACAGCCGCTTCGCCGATTCCGGCAAAGGCGAGGTCATCCGCTACTTCAGAGAAAATCCCGACGACCCCTCGACGGAATCGGTCTGGGTGGAAGCGCCGCAGGAATATGCGGTCGGCTTCCCGCAAGGCAACAGGCAGTCGGCCGGCGGCCTCGACCTGCAATATGGCTACGATGCCGACGGCAATCTCGACACCTCGGTCTGCACCCAGACCTTGGTCAACACAGGCGACAAACTGCGCGACAACCCCGAGTTCGCCGAAAAGCTCGCCGCGGGCGGGCCGCTTGCCGTGCACGGCGTGCAGATCACGCCCAAGGAGCTGGTCAAGCCGGCCAACGTGCCGCCCTTCGGCTCCTGGTTCGTCGATTTCGACGGCTATTTCGAGGATCCCGAAGTGGAAGGCCATGTCGGCGACGTCGCCGTCTGGCATCCCTGCGAGGGCCGGGCCGGCTATTATGAGGACATACCGGGCGGCTATGAGCCCCCCTTCTACCCGCCGGATTTCCTGCCGCCGGGCAATCTGCCTCCGTGTCTCGATGTCGAGGACGTGCAGTATTACTGCACGCCGCGCGGTCTCGAGGCCGATCTCTATCTCCATGACCATGCCGGCTTCGGCGGCGATTCGATCAAGGCCCAATCCAGGACGCCAGGCGTCGCGGTGACCTCACCTATGTCACATGCGCCGGGCAAGCCTTACACGATCGACATCACCGGCCACTATCCGGGCGACAGAGTGGATGTTGGACTCTGCTTCTACAGGAAGTCCGACAAGGACAAGGGTGGCTACTACCCTTGCTGCAAGATGACCTTGCCGCTCCGGACCCCAGCCGTCAGCTGCGAACGTTGAGGAGGCAAAGATGAACAGTCTTGCCCCATCCCCGCTCGCGGCCAAATCCCCAAAAACCGTCATGGAGACGATCATGAAACCCCTGTCACTCGCCAGGCGCGGCGCGCGCTGGCTGATGGCGGCCGGGATCGCGGTCGCCCTTGCGCCCGCACTGCCGGCATCCGCCGCCCAGGCCGTCCAGGCTGTCACCAGCCAGGATGTGCAGCCGCTGCAGCTCGACAATCCGCGCATCATCAACCCGGAACCCGGACGTGTCGTGCCGTTCTTCACCAAGACCGGTGGCCAGCGCAGTTGCGACTATGTCTTCTATACCTTGACCTTCGGACTGCGCGGCAATCCGCAAGGCTTTGCCAATCCTGCCCTCGAGGCGGCGCTGAAGAAAGCCAAGCTCGACTTCAAGGACCAGCTTCCGCACGGTCTTTCGATCGTCAATGTGACAGTCTCCGGCGACGGCACCGATGCATCGGGTGGGGCCTTGCCGGGCGCTGTCGTAAGCAATTCGGCCGGCCCCAACGACACGGCAACGGTTTCCGATTTCCGGATTTCCGCCAGCGATCTCGATGGCTCGGGCGCACTGAACGAACGCGTCATCACCTTCCGCATCACCGCCAAGATCGACCACGCCGCGTTTCCAGCGCCGGTCAACGTCGACAACCAGGGCACGATCAAGGTCACCGGCGGCACCGGCGCGGGCACCATCATCCCGTCGCAGGATCCGGGCAAGCCGGACGACGGCAACATCGCGACCGGGGAAAAGACCTCGATCCGGATCGACCTCACCAAATGCGACAAGCAACCTCCACCTCCAACCGACCATGAGTGTTTCAAGGTCGAACGCGGCACGGTCGACTGCGTGCCCGGCGGTGGTGCCTTCATCTATCACATGCCTGTCGGCCCGGAGATGGGCGGCAAATGGGTGCAGGTGTCGACGACCTCGCCAGGCATCAGCATCATCCCCGACACCCAGAAGGTGCCGGCGGGCGGCGGCGTGCTCAACTGGAAGATCGTCGGCGCGTCACCCGGCGACGTCATCCACCTCATCGTCACCGGTATCGAGACCTATGCCGGACCGAAGGAGGGCTGGGGCCTGTGCTGCACGCAAACCATCGACATCGTCATCCCGCGTGACCAGAGGTGCCCACCCAGGGATAAGGAACCGGACCTCAAGGTCGAAAAGCATGCCGACGTCACACGCTGCACGATGGGCGGCGGCTGCGACTTCACCATCCGGGTCACCAATGTCGGCACAGCGCCTTACAACGGTAAGATCGTGCTCGACGAGGTGACGCTGCCGGCCGGCTCGACGCTGAGTTCAGGGCCCAATCCGCCCTGGGTCTGCGCGCCGGGAACCACCCCGATGACGTGCACCTACCCGGTGACCACGCTCGCTCCGGGAGCCTTTGTCGACCTCAAGCTCGGCTTCAAGCCGGCCGGAGGCTGGCAAGGCAGCGTGCTGCGCAACTGCGCCACCTACAATTACGGCGCCAGCGGCAAGCCGCTGTTCGGCAGCCAGGCCAATGACCGGGGCTGCGCGTCGATCCCGATCTGCCGGCGCGGCGACCGCAATCCGGATTGCCAGCCGCCGGTCGAGAAGAAGGTCGACCTGATCCTCAAGAAGCGTGCCCGCACCGAAATCTGCACCGCCGACGGTGTCTGCACCTTCATCATCGACATCATCAACAACGGCACATCGACCTACAATGGGCCGCTGACGGTGATCGACAACTACCCCGGCGGCGCGCCGGCGTCCTCCACCTTCGGGCCGAGCCCGCCCTGGACATGCGGTCCTAACGGCCCCGGCCAGTTCCGCTGCGACAATGCCGGCATCTCGCTGCCCGCGGGCGCCTCGACGCCGGTCTTCGTCAAGGCGGTCATGCCGGCCGGCTACCGGTCCGACACGGTCGAGAACTGCGCCGAGGTGAAGGCCATCCCCGGTGAGGTCGATCTCACCAACAACAAGGCCTGCGCCAAGGAACGCATCCGCCGTCCCAACAGCGGCCAGCCGGCCTTGCGCATCACCAAGGTGTGCAACGGTTCGCTGGCCGGCGCGGCGCTGGTGTCCTGCCGCATCACCGTCGCCAATGTCGGCACGGCTGCCCCCACCGGTCCGGTGCGGGTCAACGATGCCGCCACGCTGGTGTCGGGCGGAGCGCCTGTCCAGATCCAGACCGTAACCCCTGACGGCGCGGAATGGGCATGCGGACCGGTTCCGGCCAATGCGTTGTCGTGCCAGATACCAGGCGCCGTCATGACGCCCGGAACCTCCAGGCACTTCGACGTGACGGTTTCGGCCAATGGCGAATTCGAGAACTGCGCGCGGGGCTCCTATGGGCCGGCGCAGGGCGACGACGTCGTCTACCCGATCGGCCAGGCCTGCGCCAAGGGCGGCGGCTCCTCGACCATTCGTGTCGAGAAGACCGGCGACCGCGAATGCAGGCTGGGCCAGCCCTGCTCGTTCGACATTACCATCACCAATGACGGAACGAGCCCCTTCTCGGGCCCGGTCCGCATCGGCGATGCGATCGGCGTCGATGGGCTTGGCCGGCTGGAAGGCGTCGCGATCACTTCGATCGAGCCGCCCTTCGGCTGTTCGCCGGAACCGACGACCTTGCCGGCCTCCTGCATCGCCAACCTGACGCTCGGCGCCGGCGAAAGCCGCTCGCACCGTGTGACCGTGGTCATCCCCGACGATGGGCGTCTTGCCAACCTGCAGGGTAACGTCAACGGCCGGAACTGCGTTGGCGTGCTCTCTCCCGACACACGGGTGCAGGGCGGCGGCGACGTGCTGTCCAACGACGCGACCAACGTGCAGGGCGATCGCGGCAAGGCCTATGCGTGCCATCCCTTCATCATCACGCATGAGGTGAAGAACCAGTGCTCGCCGGGCTTCGTCATGAACGATGCCGGCCGCTGCGTCTGCCCGGAAGGCACCACCTTCCGCAACGGGCAATGCACCGGCGGCGGCACCAACCTTCTGCCGCAGCCACCGCCGCCGCGCTGCGTGCTGCTCGAAGGCCAGATCCGTACCGAGGACGGACGTTGCGTCTGCCCGCGCGGCACGGAGCTGCAGAACGGAAAATGCGTCGGGACCGACAAGCCCGAGCAGTGCACCATCCGTGGTCAGGTCCACAATGCGGACGGGGACTGTGTCTGCCCGCAAGGCACCGAGGTGCGAGACCGGGCCTGCCGGCCGATCAGGCCGAAGCCTGACCAGTGCACCATCCGTGGCCAGGTCCATGACTCCGACGGCAATTGCGTTTGTCCGAGGGGTACCGAGGTGCAAGGCAATGCCTGCCGGCGCAAGCAGCCGCGGTTGGAGCAGTGCGACATACGCGGCCAGGTCCACAACAAGCGCGGCGAATGCGTCTGTCCGCGTGGGACCGAGGTGATCGACGGCGCATGCCGCAAGCCCAGGCAAGAGAGCGAATGCGCGCCGGGCTCGCAGATGGTCAACGGCCAGTGCCAGCCGATCTTCACGCGGCACTGTCCGGAAGGCATGGTCGGGAGGTATCCGAACTGCCGGCCGATGCGCGGGCAGCCATCGCTGGAAATCGATCCGGGCCAGTTGCTGCAATTGCTGCCGCGGCGCAGGCAGCCGATCGACCAGCAGCAGGACCCGGTGCCAAACAGGGTGCTGAAGCTCCAGCAGCAGTAAGCACCTGCGCGACGCCGGACGAAAACCCGCTGGAGCAATCCGGCGGGTTTTTCTTCGTGATCCAGGCAGGCGGAGGTTGGCGGCGACAGGATCGGGAACGCCGCGACGTCACCCCTGCCTGTGGAACCGCTGTACTGGCGCCCTCGACAAGTCCCCGGGAGCGCTTTAGGCAGTCGGTACGCAGCGATCGTATCAAAAGGGTGCCCGGAAAGGCCGCGAGATGAGCAAAAAAACCTTGATCGCACCGTCGGTGCTGGCATCGGATTTCTCGAAGCTCGGTGACGAGGTCGAGGCGGTGGCGGCGGCCGGTGCCGACTGGATCCATCTCGACGTGATGGATGGGCATTTCGTGCCAAACATCACCTTCGGCCCGCCTGTCATCAAGGCGATCCGCAATCGCACCAAGGCCTTTTTCGACTGCCACCTGATGATCGCGCCCGCCGATCCCTACCTCGCCGCCTTCGCCGAAGCCGGTTGCGACGGCATGACGGTGCATGCCGAGGCCGGGCCGCATCTCGACCGCTCGCTGCAGACAATCAGGAACCTCGGCAAGAAGGCGGGCGTCTCGCTCAATCCGGCGACGCCGGAAACGGCGATCGAATATGTGCTCGACCGGCTCGACCTGATCCTCATCATGACCGTCAATCCGGGTTTCGGCGGGCAGGCCTTCATCCCGGCGATGGTCGACAAGGTGAGAAGGATCAAGGCGCTGATCGGTGACCGGCCGATCCGCATCGAGATCGATGGAGGCGTCTCGCCGGAAACCGCCCCCTTGGTCACCGCTGCCGGCGCCGACGTGCTGGTGGCCGGTGCTGCCATCTTCAGGGGTGGCAGCGTCGAGGCCTACCGCGCCAATATCGAAGCGATCAGGGCGGCGGCCGACAAGGCCGCCGGCTGACACAGCGCGGTCATCCGGCGCCAATTGATACGGATCGGCATCGTCGGAAGGGCATGGTCTGCCGCACATCCGAATCAGGCCGCGCGGCGATCTGATTCGGGCCGTCGCCCGCTGTCTTTGCGCGCGACAGAAAAGATGCTCGCATGGGGGCACAAGAAACAGATCATCCTGCGTGCATACAAAACACGTTAAACTTCTGCTGGTTGTAGAAATATTCGAATTCTCGCGATCGGCTCCGCGGATCGGGTATATTCCATTGGTCTAAAGTACAATTGCGCGATCTTCTGCTTGAGTGCCGGAAGCGTCGCGCTATATGATACAAGTACGGAGAAAGAATTTCGGACTCGAATTGCCCAAGACGACAGTAAGGGGACAAGGAGTCGCTTTTGACATACGGAGCTGCCAATCTGAACGACGACGGCACGGGAGCCAAGAGCACGCTTGCCAGCACGGTCTATCATCAATTGCGTGATGATCTTCTGGGCGGCGCTCTGGAAGCCGAAAGCAAGCTGCGCGTCGAGTGGGTCGTTTCCAAGTATGGCGCCGGTGCCTCCCCTGTTCGCGAAGCCCTCAATCGCCTTGCCTCCGAAGGTCTCCTTGGCCGCCATGACCAGCGTGGCTTTTTCATCATGCCGGTCAGCGCGACGGAACTCGAGGAACTGACGCGCACGCGCTGCTGGCTCGAGGAGCGGGCGCTGCGCGAATCCATTGCCCACCGCACCGCCGAATGGGAAGAACAATTGGTGCTGGCGCTGCATCGCCTGGGGCGGGCCTCACGGCTTTCACCGCAAAGTAGCTCGTCGCTCAATCCGGAGTGGGAGAAAGTGCATCGCACTTTCCATCGGGTGCTGATCTCGGCGTGCCGGTCGCACTGGCTGGTTGGTTTCTGCGACCAGCTTTCCGATCACGCCTACCGCTACAGGCAAATGGCCAATGACGGGGAGAGCATCCAGCGCGACGATTTCGCCGAACACCGGCTGATTGCTGAAAATGCGCTGGACGGCAATGCGGATGGTGCCGTCCAGGCCCTGATCGATCACTACCAGCTGACCGCCGCCATGTGCATGGAACGCTTCAGGCAAGGCGAGGCACCCGCCGGTCCGGGTAAGCGCGCCCAGCGTTGACGGCTGTTTGGTCGGCGCCCTCTGCCGTCCCATCCCTCGGACCTTTTCGGTGGACGCCGGGCAGCCGGCTGCGGCCTTGACGGCAGGGCTGGGAAACGCGAACTCTTCGTCGCGTGCCGCCCGAGATCGCGGCCGGCGTCACCTGGGAAGATTTCATGAGCAATCATCTGTTCGATGCGTTCCGGTCCCGGATGCCGGCGCCTGGGCGTCTGTTGATGGAAACCGATGATGGACGCTCGCTCACCTATGGCGACATGCTGGCACGGTCGGCGCAGCTTGCGCATGCGCTCCTGCAAATGGATGTCGCGCCCGGCGACCGGGTTGCCGTGCAGGTCGAGAAGAGCCCGGAGATGGTTTTGCTTTATCTCGCCTGCTTGCGCGCCGGCGCCGTCTTCCTGCCGCTCAACACCGCCTATACGCTGGCCGAGCTCGGCTATTTCTTTGGGGATGCCGCACCTCGGGTGATCGTCTGCGATCCGGCACGGTCGGCGGACATCCGTGGGATGGTCGAGCCGTCCGGTGCCGTCGTGGTCACACTGGACCGCGGTGGCCAGGGATCCCTCGCGGACCAGGCATCGCGTCAGTCTTCCGAGTTCCACGATGTGGAGCGCGGCGCGGACGACCTTGCGGCGATCCTCTACACGTCGGGAACGACCGGCCGTTCGAAAGGCGCCATGCTCAGCCACGAGAATCTCGCCTCGAACGCACGGGTGCTGGTCGAGCAATGGCGTTTCACCAGGGATGACGTGCTGATCCACGCACTGCCGATTTTCCACACGCACGGCCTGTTCGTCGCCACAAACGTCACCCTGATGGCCGGCGCCTCGATGCTGTTCGAGCAGAAATTCGACGCGGGCCGCATCGTCTCGCTGCTGCCGCGCGCCACCGCGCTGATGGGCGTGCCGACCTTCTACACCAGGCTGCTGCAGCAGGACGGGCTGGATCGCGAGGCGGCGAAAAACATCCGGCTGTTCGTGTCTGGTTCGGCGCCGCTGCTGGCCGAAACGCACAAGGCATGGCGTGAGCGCACCGGCCACGCCATCCTCGAGCGCTATGGCATGACCGAGACCAACATGAACACCTCCAACCCCTATGAGGGCGAGCGGCGCGCCGGCACGGTCGGCTTTCCCTTGCCCGGCGTGTCACTGCGCATCGCCGATCCCGATTCCGGCAAGCCGCTCGCCCAGGGCGAGGTCGGCATGATCGAGGTCAAGGGTCCGAACGTGTTCGGCGGCTACTGGCGCATGCCGGAAAAGACCAAGGCGGAATTCCGCGCCGACGGCTTCTTCATCACCGGCGACCTCGGCATGATCGACGCCGACGGCTATGTCCACATTGTCGGTCGCGGCAAGGACCTGATCATCTCAGGCGGCTACAACGTCTATCCGAAGGAACTCGAAAGCGAGATCGATGCGCTCGACGGCGTCCTGGAAAGCGCCGTCATCGGCCTTGCCCATCCGGACTTCGGCGAAGGCGTCACTGCGGTCGTCGTGCGCTCGCCCGCGTCGCGGATCAGCGCGGCCGAAATTCTCGACGCCATCACCGGCCGCATGGCGAAGTACAAGCATCCCAAACGGGTGATCTTCGTCGACGACCTGCCGCGCAACACGATGGGCAAGGTGCAGAAGAACCTTTTGCGCGACAGCTACAAGGATCTCTATATCTCAAATAAAGCCGGCTAAGCAGATGTCGCGCTCCGGCGCGCGAACGCTGGCTCAGGTCGGGTACAACAGTTCGGCGACATGGTCGGCGATGGCCAGGCTCGCCGTCAGGCCGGGGCTCTCGATGCCGAATAGATTGACGATCCGGCCCGCGCCATGATCGGCCGGTCCCTGAATCACGAAGTCCGCCGCTGGCTGTCCGGGGCCCGAAAGCTTCGGCCGGATGCCGGCATAGGCCGGCTGCAGCGCGCCATTGGCCAGGTCGGGCCAATAGCGGCGGATCGCCTCGTAGAAGACGGCGCTTCGGCCAGGGTCGACGGTGTAATCCACGCCGTCGATCCATTCGACGTCGGGGCCAAAGCGCGCATTGCCGGCGAGGTCGAGCGTCAGGTGGACGCCGAGGCCCCCTTCGACTGGAACCGGATAGATCAGCCGCGAAAACGGCGACCGCCCCGGAAGCGCGAAATAATTGCCGCGCGCCAGCCACTGCCGGGGGACGAGATCCCTTGGGAAACCCTCGATCCGACTGGCCACGGCCTGCGCATCGAGGCCGGCTGCATTGACGAAAGCGCTGGCCTCCACGGCAAAGGTCTCGCCATTGGCGTCGCGCGTGTCGATCCGGATCCCATCGGCTTCGATCGCCGCCCCGGCAACGCAGGTGAGGAAAGCGAAGGACGCGCCTGCGGCTTCAGCGTCACCGCGCAGCGAAAGCATCAGCGCGTGGCTGTCGATAATGCCCGTCGATGGCGACAGCAGCGCGCCGGCGCATCTCAGCGCCGGCTCCAGGTTTTCGGCCTCGGCGCGTGTCAAAAGCGCGAGATCGTCGACCCCACTGCGTTTCGCATTGGCCTCGATCGCCCGCAGCCCGTCCGTCTGGCCGGGTTCGCTGGCGACGATCAGCTTGCCGGCGCGGCGATGGCCGACAGTGTGTTCGGCGCAGTAAGCATAGAGCTGCCGGCGCCCTTCGACGCACAGCCGGGCCTTCAGGCTGCCGGGCGCATAATAGAGCCCGGCATGGATGACTTCGGAATTGCGCGAGCTGGTGACGGTGCCGATCGCGTCGGCCTTTTCGATCACCACCACCTCGCGGCCCGACAAGGCAAGTGCCCTGGCGACGGCAAGCCCGACGACGCCTGCTCCGGCGACGACACAATCGATTGTCTGCATGGCCTCGCTCTCAGCGCGGAGCGGCAGCCTCGAACACCTTGTCGCCGCCGATCCAGACGCTTCCTATGTCAAGATTGTCCGACAGCGCAACGATGTCCGCCGCCGTGCCATTGGCGAAGCGGCCAAGCCGGTGCGACTGGCCGATCGCCTGGGCCGGGTAGAGCGAGGCCATGCGCAAGACTTCGGAAAGCTCGAGCCCGACAGTGCGGTGCATGAACCGGATGGCCGAGATCATGTCGAGGTCGGCACCGGCCAGCGTCCCGTCGGCAAGCCTGAGGCTGCCATCCCTGCGGTAGATGGTGCGGCCGTTGAGCGTGAACGAACTCATCTCGGTGCCGATCGTCGCCATCGCGTCGGTAACCAGCACGATCCTGCCCGGTCCCTGCTTGGCGTCGAGCGCGATCCTGATCGTGGCGGGGTGGACATGGATACCGTCGGCGATCAGCCCCGCCGACAAGGTGCCGATGTCGATGGCGGCGCCCGCCAGCCCGGGCTCGCGGTTGCCGATCTGGCTCATCGCGTTGAACAGGTGGGTGACCACGCTGGCGCCGGCCTCGGCGAAGGCTTTAGCCGTGGCATGGCCCGTGTCGGAATGGCCGAGGCTGACGATGATCCCGGCCTTGGCCAAGGCCTTGACGCGGGCAGGATCGACGGATTCCGGCGCGATCGTGGTGAGCAGCACCGGCAGCTTCTGGCGCGCCGCGATCAGCATGGCCTGGTCGGCGTCCGTCATCGGCCGGATCAGCGCCGGATCATGCGCACCCTTGCGGGCAATCGACAGATGCGGACCTTCCAGGTGCAGGCCGAGGAAACCCGGCACTTTTTGCAGCGCTGCCGCTTCGCCGGCGGCAATCGCGGCGGCCGTGATTGCGGGCGTGTCGGTGATCAGCGTCGGCAGCAGCGCCGTCGTGCCGAATGGCGCATGCGCGCGGCAGATGGTTTCGATCGAGGCGACATCGGGATGATCGTTGAGCATCACACCGCCGCCGCCATTGACCTGGATGTCGACGAAGCCCGGCACCAGCATGCCGCCGCCGGTGTCGACGGCACGGATATCCCGGGGCAGCGCGCCTTGCGGCAGCATGGCCTCGACGAGGCCGTCGCGCACAACAAGGGCCGCGCCTTCATGCCAGTCGTCGCCGTCGAAGATGCGGGCGCCGGTCAGGGCAAAACGGTCGCTCATACGGTCTCCGTCACCTTGCGAAGGTTGCGCGGCGCGTCCGGATCGAGGCCGCGATGGCGGGCAAAGGCCTCGACGAACATGTAGAAGGAAACGATCAGCGTCAGCGGATCGGTCAGCGGGTGACCGGTGGCGACATGCGGCAGGCGCGTGGCGCGATTGGCGAGCGCCGAAGTGACGAAAACCGGCGCGCCCTTGGCCGCCAGGCTGTCGGCGGCTTCGGCGACCGAGGGCTCGGACGCGTCGCGAGCGGCCAGCGCCAGCACCGGAAAGTCGGGGCCGATCAGCGCCAGCGGGCCATGCATGACTTCGGCCGCGCTATAAGCCTCGGCATGCATGCCGCAGGTCTCCTTGAACTTCAGCGCCGCCTCGTTTGCCATCGCCGCCGACGGACCGCGGCCGAGAATGAACAGCGACTTCTGCTTCTCGATCGTCTCGGCCAGCACGCTCATCCAGTCGCAGGCGATCGCCTTGCCGAAATGCTCGGGCAGGCGGGCCAGGGCCGCGAGAAGCGCGTCGTCCCCGGTCGAATGCGCCATGAGGGCAAGACCGGCAACGGCGGAATTGATGAAGGTCTTGGTTGCCGCGACGCTGCGTTCCGGCCCGGCGAGTATGTCTATCGCATAGTCCGAGGCGCGCGCGAGCGGCGAATCGGCGGTGTTGGTGACGGCAATGGTCAGCGCGCCGCCGGCCCGTGCGGTTTCGGCCATCGCGACGATGTCGGGGCTCTTGCCCGACTGCGAGATCGCCAGGCAGGCCGAGCCGTCAAGCCGGAGCTTGCGACCATAGATCGAGGCGATCGACGGTCCGACCGAGGCGACGGCAAGGCCCGCGGTCAATTCGACGGCATATTTCATGAAGGTGGCGGCATGATCGGACGAGCCTCGCGCCACGGTGACGACGAAATGCGGGTCGCGCTCCTTGATGCCGCGCCCTGCTTCGGCCAGCACGGCACCGGAGCCGTCGAGCAGGCGGGCGACGGCTTGCGGGATCTCCTCGATCTCGCGCTGCATATGCGTGGTGTTGGCAATCATGATCGGCCCTCTTCACTCGGCCCTGTCAGCCGCAGTTCGGCGACGAAATCATAGGCGTCGCCCCGGTAAATGGAGCGGGTGAACTCGATCACCTTGCCGCTCGCCAGGTAGGAAATACGCTCGATATGCAGGCCGGCAATGCCCGGCGGCACTTCGAGCAGGCGCGCATCGCCCTCGCCGAGATTGGCGGCGGAGATGCGCTGCACCGCGCGCACCGGCCTGTTGCCGGTCAATTCCAGCGCCGCGTAGAGCGAGGAGCCAATTCCAGCCGGGTCCGGCAGCACGCTGGCCGATAGCGAAGCGCGTTCGATCGCCAGCGGCGTGTCGTTGGCGATGCGCAGGCGCGCCACGCGCGCCACCAGTTCGCTCGACGACAGGCCAAGCACCATCATCTCGTCGGGCGAGGGCGCGTAGAGGCCGCGGTCGAGCCAGGCCGAGCGCACCGCCATGCCGCGCCGCGCCATGTCTTCGGTGAAGGAGGTCAGCCGCGACAGCGACTGCTCGACGCGCTCCATGCGCGGCGCCACGAAGGTGCCCGAGCCATGGCGCTGCACCAATATGCCGCCCTTGACCAGGTCTTGCACCGCCTTGCGCACGGTGACGCGCGAAATGTCGGCCTTGGTGGCGATGTCGCGCTCGGAAGGCAGCGCGTCGCCCGGGCCGATCAGGCCGCGATTGACGGCGTCCTCGATGCTTTTCCTGAGCTGCAGGTAAAGCGGCGCGCCGCTTTGCGAGGATTGTTTGAGCGTGGCGAAGATCTGGTCGGCGGCATCGCTCATCGCGCAGCCTCCGCGCGCCCAGCGAAAAGGCGTGCCGCCATCTGCACGGCACCGCCTAGCGCATCGTCGAGCGGTTCCTTCAGCAGGGCGCGGTAGCGCGCCGACAGGCGCGGCGCATAGAGCGGCGCCAGCCCGCCGAGCAGGCAGAGCGGTGCTCCGGCGGCGAGGTCGAGCGCGCCAAGCGAGGCCTCGACATCGGCGACCGCCTTGTCGAGGATCCAGTTGGCGACAATGTCGCCTTTTTGCGCGTGCTCGAACACTTTCGGCGCGAAGCCGCCAAAATCGCCGGGCTTGGCGTTGGTGGTGAACTCGACGACGTCCTCGGGATTGTTGCGGAAAACGGCCATCATGCTGTCGGTCAGCGGCGAGGCCTGGCGCACGCCATCATGCGCGAGCAGGGTCTGCTCCAGCAGGTCGCGGCCGATGCGGGCGCCGCTGCCCTGGTCGCCGACCTGGAATCCCCAGCCGCCGATGGCGCGCGATTTGCCATCCCTGCGCGCCATATAGGCGGTGCCGGTGCCCAGGATCGCCATCGCGCCGTCACCGGAACCGACCGCGCCTTCGAGCGCGATCTCCGCATCGGTCTCCACGCGGCTGGTGCTGAACGGCAGGATCGCCTCGAGCTGCTGCCGGTAAGTGCCGACATTGGCGCCGGCAAGGCCGAGGATGGCGGGTGTTTGCGGGATCAGGTCCGGATCTTGCCCGGCGGCGATGAAAGCCTGCCGCGCCGCATCGACGATGTTCGAGCGGGCGCCGGTGAGATCGGTGCGGATGTTGGCGGCGCCGCTTTTGGCGCGGCCGACAACAGCGCCGTCCGCCGTTGCCAGTGCGGCCCTGCAGCTGGTGCCGCCGCCATCGATACCGAGCACGAATTTCACGCGATTTCTCCTCCGGCAGGATAATACCAATAAAATACCAATAGCCAAGAGTTAATTTCCGTTTCAAAAGATTAAGCCGTATTTTATTGAAAAGCTTTCGCAATTCGTCGGCTTAGCGATTTCCTGACTGCGAATTCGTTAATGCATGTGGACAAGTGGTATTTTTTTGGTATTGTTTTGTGGATCGGAGGAACTGGGATGGCCGAAACGCGCACCGAAGCGCTGCATGGGAATGCCGAGGGGCTGGATATCCAGGCTCCCGAAGTCATCCTTGCTTCGCTGGCCGATGCGCAGGTCGAGGCCGCCAAAGCGGTCCGCAACGCCATTCCCTCCATCGCCAGGGCAGCCGAGATCATTGCCGGCCGCCTGAGCGGCGGCGGCAAGCTTGCCTATGCCGCGGCCGGCAGCTCCGGCCTGATGGCGCTGGCCGATGCGCTGGAATTGCCGGGCACGTTCGGCATCCAGCGCGACCGCATCGCCATCCTGATCGCCGGCGGCGACGACGCCTTGAGGACACTGGCCGGCGGGCCCGAGGACGACGCCGAGGAGGCCACGACGGCGGTTGCCAATGCGGGTGTCGGCGTGGGCGATTGCCTGATCGCCCTCTCCGCCAGCGGCACGACGCCCTATGCGGTGGGCGCCATCGAGGAGGCGCGGCGCCGGGGAGCCGCCACCATCGGCATCGCCAACAACAGGGGTTCGGCTCTGCTCCAGCAGGCCGACACCGCCATCCTGCTCGAGACACCGCCGGAAGTGATCGCCGGCTCGACCCGCATGGGCGCCGGAACGGCGCAGAAGATCGCGCTCAACATGCTGTCGACGCTGACCGCCGTTCATCTTGGCCATGTCCATGACGGTTACATGGTCAACCTCATGGCCGATAACATGAAGCTGCGCGACCGGGCGGCGCGCATCGTCGCCGCCGTCAGCGGCCGCGGCCAGGAAGAGGCCGCCAGCCTGCTCGAAAAGAGCGGCGGCGCGGTCAAGACAGCCATTCTGCTCGCCGCCGGCGCCGACAGCGCCGATGCGGCGCGCAAGATACTGGAACGGACAGGCCAGAAGCTGCGGCCAGCCCTTTCCGTGCTGGGGCATGATCCCGAGAAGTGAAAACCGCTTTTCGGAAAAGATCATGCTCGAACAAAGAAATAGGCCAGTTTCATTCCCGATTCCCATCGGGGTGAAACGGGCTTGCGAGGGGAACAAGGGCTCCAAAGCCTAGGTTCTCATCAAAACCGAACCTGAAAAAGGTCAACAGGGAGACTGAGCATGACAACGAAACTACTGACGGCACTGCTTCTGGGCACCAGCATTCTCGGCTCGGCCGGATTGGCTCACGCCGAGGACGTAACGCTCAACATCGAAAGCTGGCGCGGCGACGACCTTGCCATCTGGAAGGATAAGCTGATCCCGGCCTTCGAAGCCAAGAACCCCGGCATCAAGGTGGTGTTCGCCCCATCGGCCCCGACCGAATATGACGCCGCCCTCGGCGCCAAGCTCGCCGCCGGTTCGGCGGGCGACCTGATCACCTGCCGCCCGTTCGACAAGTCGCTCGAACTGTTCAAGAAGGGCAACCTTGCCGACCTCTCGGCGCTGCCCGGCATGGAAAACTTCTCGCCGGTCGCCAAGTCCGCCTGGCAGACCGATGACGGCAAGGCGAGCTTCTGCGTGCCGATGGCATCCGTCATCCACGGCTTCATCTACAACAAGGACGCCTTCGACAAGCTCGGCATAAAGGTGCCCCAGACCCGTGACGAGTTCTTCGCCGCGCTCGACAAGATCAAGGCCGACGGCACCTATATCCCGATGGCGATGGGCACCAAGGACCTCTGGGAAGCCGCGACCATGGGCTACCAGAACATCGGCCCCAACTACTGGAAGGGCGAGGACGGCCGCAAGGCGCTGATCAAGGGCGATCAGAAGCTGACCGACAAGGACTGGGTCGCGCCGTATGAGGAACTGGCCAAGTGGAAGCCTTACCTGGGCGACGGCTTCGAGGCCCAGACCTATCCGGACAGCCAGAACCTGTTCACGCTCGGCCGCGCCGCCATCTACCCGGCCGGCTCGTGGGAAATCGGCCTGTTCAACACCCAGGCCCAGTTCAAGATGGGCGCCTTCCCGCCGCCGGTCGAGAAGGCCGGCGACACCTGCTACATCTCCGACCATACCGATATCGGCATGGGCCTGAACGCAGCCTCCAAGCACGCGGACGCGGCCAAGACCTTCCTGTCCTGGGTGGCCTCGCCTGATTTCGCCACCATCTACGCCAACGCGCTGCCGGGCTTCTTCAGCCTGAACTCCTCGCCGGTGAAGATGGAAGACCCGCTGGCGCAGGAATTCGTCTCCTGGCGCGGCAAGTGCAAGTCGACGATCCGCTCGACCTACCAGATCCTGTCGCGCGGCACGCCGAACCTCGAAAACGAGACCTGGGTTGAATCGGCCAACGTCATCAACGGCACCGATACGCCCGAAGCCGCGGCCAAGAAGCTGCAGACCGGTCTCGACAGCTGGTATAAGCCGGCCAAGTAAGAGCTCAGGCAACGGAGCCGGCTGGGCGCATGCCCGGCCGGTTCCGGATTATCCTGTTTTCATATCGCGATTGTCGGCTCTGCCTCACGGCCTTACCCTTGCTATTGTTGGGGAAGGCTGGCTGATCAGTCGCAGGCCTTTGTCTTGCCGCACCGGGCAAGGTTGGGCCATGCATCGAGGCATCATCTAGCATCACATCGTCTGGAACCGAGAGACGGCGGGGACCGAACTCATGGCCGCACAAACACGACCCAAAAGACCATTCCGCTGGCATATCGCCGTCTTCCTGGCGCCGGCGGTGCTCGTCTATACGGCGATCATGATCCTGCCGCTCGCCGGCACGCTGCAGCTCTCGCTGTTCCGCAATGTCGACCAGTCCCAGATCTTCGTCGGCCTGGACAATTTCCGCACCCTGTTCGGCGATCCCAACTGGTCGGTCAATTTCTGGAATGCGTTGCGCAACAATGTCTGGTTCTTCATCATCCACATGCTGGTGCAGAACCCGGTCGGCGTGCTGTTGGCGGCAATTCTCTCCAGCCCCAGGCTGCGGTTCGCCGCCTTCTACCGCACCGCGATCTTCGTGCCGACCATCCTGTCCTTCGTCATCGTCGGCTTTGCCTGGAAGCTGATCCTGTCGCCGCTATGGGGCGTGGCGCCGCATCTGCTCGACTTCGTCGGCCTGAAAAGCCTGTTCACGCCCTGGCTCGGCAAGGAGCAGTACGCGCTGACCGCGCTCAGCCTGATCTCGGTGTGGCAATTCATCGGCATTCCGATGATGCTGATCTATGCCGCGCTGCTGTCGATTCCCGAAGAGGTGATCGAGGCGGCCGAATGCGATGGCATCACCGGCCTGTCGCAGTTCTGGAAGATCAAGCTGCCGCTGATCCTGCCGTCGATCGGCATCATCTCGATCCTCACCTTCGTCGGCAACTTCAACGCCTTCGACCTGATCTACACCGCTCAAGGGGCTCTCGCCGGTCCGAACTATTCGACCGATATTCTCGGCACCTTCCTCTACCGCGCCTTCTTCGGCTTCCAGCTGCAGGTCGGCGATCCCAACATGGGCGCGACCATCGCCACGATCATGTTCCTGATCATCCTGGGCGGTGTCTGCGTCTACCTCTTCCTCATCCAGACGCGCCTGCGTCGCTACCAGTTCTGAGGGGACGGAGATGAGCATCGCCACCCGTTCAATGCCCCGCACCATCGGCGCCCACGCGATCCTGTTGACCTACACGGCGATCGCACTGTTTCCGGTGATCCTGGTCATCATGAATTCGTTCAAGTCCCGCGCTGGCATCTTCGGCGCGCCGCTGACGCCGCCGACGCCAAAGACCTTCGACCTGATCGGCTACACCACGGTGATCGGCCAGGGCGACTTCATCCACTATTTCCAGAACAGTCTCGTCGTCACCGTCGGCTCGCTGTTCTTCGTGCTTCTGTTCGGCGCCATGGCCGCGTTCGCGCTGTCGGAATATCGCTTCCGCGGCAACACGATGATGGGGCTTTATTTGGCGCTCGGCATCATGATCCCGATCCGCCTCGCCACCGTCGCCATCCTGCAATTGATGGTGGCGAGCGGGCTGGTCAACACGCTGACGGCGCTGATCCTGGTCTACACCGCGCAAGGCCTGCCGCTCGCCGTCTTCATCCTGTCCGAATTCATGAAGCAGGTGTCCGACGATCTGAAGAACGCCGGCCGCATCGACGGGCTGTCGGAATACACCATCTTCTTCCGGCTGGTCGTGCCGCTGGTGCGGCCGTCGATGGCAACCGTCGCCGTCTTCACCATGATCCCGATCTGGAACGATCTGTGGTTCCCGCTGATCCTGGCGCCGTCGGAAGAGACCAAGACGGTGACGCTCGGCGCCCAGCTTTTCCTCGGCCAGTTCGTCACCAACTGGAACGCCATCCTGGCGGCACTGTCGCTGGCGATCCTGCCGGTGCTGGTCCTCTATGTCATCTTCTCGCGGCAGCTGATCCGCGGCATCACGTCGGGAGCCGTCAAGTGAGTTCGCAAAAACCCCTTCGCGTTGTCGTCGCCGGCCTAGGCAATATGGGCCGCAGCCATGCGCTGGCCTATCACACCAATCCAGGTTTTCAGATCGCCGCGCTGGTCAACCGCTCCGACGTGCCTTTGCCTGGGGGGCTGTCCGGCTATGGCATCAGGCGTTCGTTCGATGACGCCCTGCGCGACGAAAAGCCCGACGTCGCCTGCGTCGCCACCTATTCCGACAGCCATGCCGACTATGCGGTGAAAGCGTTCGAGGCCGGCTGCCATGTCTTCGTCGAAAAGCCGCTGGCAACGACGGTGGCCGATGCCAGGCGCGTCGTCGCGGCAGCCAAGGCCAACGGCCGAAAGCTGGTGATCGGCTATATCCTGCGCCACCACCCGTCCTGGATCCGGTTGATCGCCGAAGCGCGCAAGCTCGGCGGTCCCTACGTGTTCCGCATGAACCTCAACCAGCAATCCTCGGGCCATACCTGGGAGACGCACAAGCAGCTGATGCAGACGACATCGCCGATCGTCGATTGCGGCGTGCATTATCTCGACGTCATGCTGCAGATCACCGATGCCAGGCCGGTCGAGGTGCGCGGGATGGGCGTGCGACTGACCGAGGAGGTCGCACCGTCCATGTACAATTATGGCCATCTGCAGGTGCTGTTCGATGACGGTTCGGTCGGCTGGTACGAGGCCGGCTGGGGCCCGATGATTTCGGAAACCGCCTTCTTCGTGAAGGACGTGATTTCGCCCAAGGGCTGCGTGTCGATCGTCATGAAGGAGGGCGTGAAGTCCGACGACATCGACACCCACACCAAGACCTCGACCATCCGCCTGCACAGCGCCGCGACCGGCACGGACGGCAAGTTCCTAAAGGCGGACGAGATGTTGTCGATGGAAGGCGAACCCGGCCATCAGGATCTCTGCGATCTCGAACAGGCATTTGTCCTCAAGGCGATCCGCGAGGATATCGATCTCACCAGACATATGGACGACGCCGTGCGGTCGCTCGCCGTCTGCCTTGCCGCCGACGAGAGCGTGCGCGGCGGAAAGGCGGTGCGACTGTGATCAGGCTGTCGTCGTCCGCGCCTTACGGCGCCCGCTTGGCGCCTACTCATCAATTTGGAGGACTGCCGTGGGCTCGCTGAAGATCGAGAACGTGAAAAAGGCCTTTGGGCCGGTCGAGGTGCTGAAGGGCATCGACCTCGAAGTGACGGATGGCGAGTTCGTCGTCTTTGTCGGCCCTTCGGGTTGCGGCAAGTCGACATTGCTCCGGGTCATCGCCGGTCTGGAGGATTCGACCTCGGGCCGGGTGCTGATCGATGGCGAGGATGTCTCGGTCACCCCGCCGGCGAAACGCGGCATCGCCATGGTGTTTCAGACCTATGCGCTCTATCCGCATCTGACGGTGAAGAACAATATGGGCCTCGGCCTCAAACAGGCGAACACGCCGGCGGCGGAAATCGACCGCCGCATCGGCATCGCCTCGTCCATGCTGTCGCTGGAGCCCTATCTCGAAAGACGACCTGCGGAACTTTCCGGCGGCCAGCGCCAGCGCGTCGCCATCGGCCGCGCCGTGGTGCGCGAGCCGAAACTGTTCCTGTTCGACGAACCGCTGTCGAACCTCGACGCGGCGCTGCGCGTCAACACGCGGCTGGAGATCGCGCAGCTACATCGCCGGCTGAAGGCGACGATGATCTACGTCACCCACGACCAGGTCGAGGCGATGACGCTGGCCGACAAGATCGTGGTGCTCAATGCCGGAAAAATCGAACAGATCGGCGGCCCGATGGAGCTCTACAATTCGCCGGCAAACGAGTTCGTCGCCGGCTTCATCGGCTCGCCGAAGATGAATTTCGTCGACGGCGCCCGGCTCGGTGAGACAGCCAAGACCATCGGCGTGCGGCCGGAGCACCTGACCGTCGATCCGAAATCCGGCGCCTGGAAGGGCACGGTCGTCCACGCCGAACATCTCGGCGCCGACACCAATCTCTATCTGGATTGCGAGAAGGCCGGCCTGATCACCGTGCGGATTTTCGGCGTGTACGACGCGGAGCCGGGCGCCACGCTCTATGCGACGCCCGATGCGGCGAAGACCTATAGGTTTGGCGCTGATGGGAAGACGATAAAGTAATAGCTGGAGAGGGGCCGGCGCTGCCCCTCATTCGCCTGCCGGCACCTTCTCCCCGTATGGTGACGGGGAGAAGGAATGGCCGCAACGCTGGCGCTCCCTCTCCCCGTTCGTCACGGGGAGAGGGTAGGGGTGAGGGGCGGCGCTAACTTATCAGGCTTACACGTCAGCCCTGAACGTCTGCTTCTGCTGCCCCAATCCTTCGATCCCCAACTCCACGACATCGCCTGCCTTCAAGAACACCGGCGGCTTCATGCCGAGGCCGACGCCGGGCGGGGTGCCGGTCGAAATAATGTCGCCGGGGTGCAGCGACATGAACTGGCTGAGGTAGGAAACGAGATAGGCAACGCCATAGACCATGGTCTTGGTCGAGCCGTTCTGCATCGTCTTGCCGTTGACCGTCAGCCACATCTTCAGGTTCTGCGGGTCTGAAACTTCGTCCTTGGTCACCAGCCACGGTCCGGTTGGGCCGAACGTGTCGCAGCTCTTGCCCTTGGTCCACTGGCCCTGGCGCTCGGCCTGGAAGGCGCGTTCGGACACGTCATGGGAGACGCAATAGCCGGCGACATGGTCGAGCGCGTCGGCTTCGCTGACATATTTGGCGGTTTTGCCGATAACCACGCCGAGCTCGACTTCCCAGTCGGTCTTCTCGGAGCCGCGCGGGATCAGCACGTCGTCGTCCGGGCCGACGATGGCCGAGCTTGCCTTCATGAAGATGATCGGCTCCGGCGGCACGGTGGCCCCGGTCTCGGCGGCATGGTCGGAATAGTTGAGGCCGATGCAAATGAACTTGCCGGTGCCGGCGACGCAGGCGCCGAGGCGCGGCTTGCCGGAAACCGCCGGCAGCGACTTCACATCGAGCTTCGAAAGCATGTCCAGCGAGGCCGGATGAAGTGTCGTGCCGGCAATATCGGCAACATGGGCGGAGAGATCGCGGATCGTTCCATCCGCATCGAGCAGGCCGGGCCGTTCGCTTCCCACCTCGCCATAGCGCAGCAGTTTCATGCATCTTCTCCTGATTGCGGCCTCGTGGCCGTTCTACAAACTCTCCGCCGGGGCGGCCGTCTCTGGAACCGGGCGGACCCTAGCCATCGGCCTGCTTCACGACAAGCGCGAACAGCCTGTATTGGCGGCCGGCGATCCGATGTCCGGTTGTCTCAAGGCAGCGCTCAGATCGACCAGCCGCCGTCGATATTATAGGCCTGCCCGGACGTATAGGTGGCACCGGCAAGGTAGACGGCGAGATCGGCGATCTCCTCGGGCGTGCCGAGCCGGCCCATTGGCTGGCGGGCGATGAAGGCGGCGCGGGCGGCGTCATAATCGCCCTGGGCGTGCATGCGGTCCTGCAGCGACGGGCTCTCGACCGTGCCGGGGCAGATGGCGTTGCAGCGTATGCCCTTGCCGACATAGTCGGCCGCGACCGCCTTGGTCAGCCCGATGACGGCGGCCTTGGTGACGCCATAGGCGAAGCGGTTCGGCACGCCCTTGGTCGAACTGGCCAGCGAAGCCATGTTGATGATCGACCCGTCGCCACGCTCCAGCATGCCGGGCAGCACCGCCCGGATGGTTCGGATCATGGCGCGCACGTTGAGATTGAAAGCGAAATCGAGATCACTGTCCTTCATCTCCAGGATCGAGCCCGAATGGACGAAACCGGCGCAATTGAACAGCACGTCGACGGCGCCGATCTCTGCAAAGGCGGCATTGACCGCCTCGTCGTTGAGAACGTCGACCTTGCGGGTCTTGATCCCTGATGTCTTGGCGAGTTCCGCCAGCAGCGTCTCGTTGATGTCGGTGGCATGGACGGTAGCGCCTGCCTTGGCGAAGGCCAGCGCGCTCGCCTTGCCGATGCCTTGCGCCGCTGCCGTTATGACAACGACCTTGCCCGCCAGTTCCGCCATGCTTTGTTCCTCGCCTGCTTGGGTCAAAAAGCTTTTATCGGCGGCTGGCGAAAGCGTCATGTGCCAGTCAGGCGCGATTGTGCGGCCTGTGCCAGTTCACAGATAAAGATGTTTTTTCTGGTTAAAGAACATATGGCCAGGCGTCAAGCCCGATCGCGATCCCTGTGGTGAC
Organism: Mesorhizobium sp. B2-4-18; assembly: GCF_006441385.1. Lineage (NCBI taxonomy): Bacteria > Pseudomonadati > Pseudomonadota > Alphaproteobacteria > Hyphomicrobiales > Phyllobacteriaceae > Mesorhizobium > Mesorhizobium sp. B2-4-18. Next base: position 58,288 of record NZ_VFUW01000018.1, read on the forward strand.
ATGCCCTAGAGCCGGATGATTTCAGGTCGAGTCGACCTGAAATCTGGATCCGTCTCTAAATCAAAGAGATAGAGCATGATGTCGTCCGAAAACCGCTTCACACTTTTCGGCATCATGCTCTAGTCGCCGTAAGGCACCCAGACATTCTTCACCTCGATGGCACGGCGCAGAAAAACGTCGCTGGCGGCTTCTTCCGAGGCCCAGTCGAGGCTGCGGCCGTTGCCGCTCCAGACGCGTTTGAGGTTGCCGATGGACTCGGCTTCCGCCTTGGCGCAGGTATCCGCGTCGGCGAACAGCCAGAGCCCGTCGACGTCGTCGTGCTTGGCCAGCACGCCGGCAAGCTCCGCGGTGCGTCCGGTGACGATGTTGATGGCGCCGGCCGGCACATCGGAATATTCGATGACCTGATAGAGATCGGTGGCCAGCAACGGATACCGTTCCGAAGGCACGGCGACCACCGTGTTGCCCATGGCCAGCGCCGGCGCGACCAGCGAGATGAAGCCGAGCAGGGGCTGATTGTCCGGCGCGACGATGCCGACGACGCCGACCGGCTCATGCAGCGCCAGCGTCACGGCACGCGCCGGCGGCTGGTGCACGCGCCCCTCGAACTTGTCGGCGAGGCCGGCATAGAGGAACAGCCGCTCGATCGAGAGCTCCACCTCGTCCCGTGCGGCCTTGGCGTTGGCTCCGGTCAGTTCGGTGAGCCGGGCGGCAAATTCTTCCGCGCGCCCGGAAAGGTTCTCGGCCAAGTAATAAAGCACCTGCGACCTATTATAAGCGGTCGCCTCCGGCCAGCTTTTGCAGGCGCGGGCAGCCGAAACCGCATCGCGGATATCCTTGCGGCTGCCGAGCCCGACTTCGCCGGCGAGCTTGCCCTTGGCGGTGGCGACGGCAAGCGAGTAATTGCCGTCCGGCCGCACCTGCTTGCCGCCGATGAACAGCTTCGCGGTGCGGTCGATAGCGACGCCGTCCGCCTGTTCCACGGGCTGCGCCGACGATGTCGCCTGCTTGATGACCGGGCCGAGCGGCAGTTTCGCCGCCAGATATTCGAACATGCCCTCGCGCCCGCCCTCGCGCCCGAAACCGCTCTCGCGATAGCCGCCGAAGCCGCAGGCGGCGTCGAACATGTTGGTGCCGTTGACCCAGACCACGCCAGCCTTCAGTTGCGGCGCGACATGGAGCGCCAGGTTGACGTTCTCGCTCCACACCGAGGCTGCGAGGCCATAGCGCGTGTTGTTGGCGAGTTCGATCGCTTCCTCGGTGTTGCGGAAGGTCATGGTGGCGAGCACTGGCCCGAACACCTCTTCCTGCGCCAGAATATTAGCCGGCGAAACACCGGTGGCGAGCGTCGGCAGGTGATAGTAGCCGGAAGACGGCAGCGTTGCATCCGGCTGCCAGCAGACGGCGCCCTGGCGGGCACCTTCGGCGATCAGTCCCTTGACCCGGTCGAGCTGGGTCAGGTCGACCAGCGGACCGATATCGGTGTTCTTGTCGAGCGGGCTGCCGACACGCAGCCGGCTCATCCGTGTCTTGACCTTGGCGATCAAGGCATCGGCGATGCCTTCCTGCACCAGCAGGCGCGAACCGGCGCAGCAGACCTGGCCCTGGTTGAACCAGATGCCGTCGACCAGGCCCTCGACAGCGCTGTCGAGATCGGCGTCCTCGAAGACGATGAAGGCCGACTTGCCGCCAAGTTCCAGCGACAGCTTTTTCCCTGAGCCCGCCGTGGCCTTGCGGATGATCTTGCCGACTTCCGAGGAGCCGGTGAAGGCGATTTTCTGGATGCCGGGGTGGTTGACGATCGCCGCGCCCGCTTCCGGACCGCCCTGCACGATGTTGACGACGCCTTTCGGCACGCCGGCGCGCTCGCAGATCTCGGCGAACAGAATGGCGGTGAGCGGCGTGAACTCGGCCGGCTTCAGCACCACGGTACAGCCCGCCGCAAGCGCTGGCGCGATCTTCCAGGCCAGCATCAGCATCGGAAAATTCCACGGGATGATCTGGCCGACGACGCCGACACCCTTTTGGCCGGGAAAATCCCTGTCCAGCGCCTGCGCCCAGCCGGCGTGGTGAATGAAATGGCGGATCGCCAGCGGCACGTCGATGTCGCGGCTTTCGCGGATCGGCTTGCCGTTGTCGATCGTCTCAAGCACCGCGAACAGCCGCTGGTGGCGCTGCATGGCGCGGCCGATGGCGTAGAGCACTTTCGCGCGCTGGTATCCGGAACTGGCGCTCCATTTCGGCAGCGCCTTTGCGGCGGCCGCAACCGCCGCGTCGATGTCGGCGGCATTGGCATCGGACACCTTGGCCAACAGCTTGCCGGAAGACGGCTCGCTGGTGTCGAAGGTCTTGCCGCCGCCGGCCGCTTTCCAGTCGCCACCGATGAACAAGGCTTTGGAGAAATCGCGCCCGGCCAGCCAGGCATCGGCCTCGTTGCGAGCCTCCGGCGCCGGGCCGTATTCCATGGCGTGATAGCGTTCAAGGATGTTCATCAGGTTCCTCCTTCACCCTCCCACTTGTGGGGAGGGTCGATCGGCAAAGCCGATCGGGGTGGGGGTGCTCAAGCCATCGCGTGGCGGTGATTGGCCGAATAATGCCCGGTCAGATGATGCTCGAGCTGACGTTCGATATCGGTCAGCAGGCTCGATGCGCCAAAGCGGAACAGCTCCGGCTCCAGCCATGGACGGCCGAGTTCTTCCTTCATCAGCACCAGCCAGTCGAGCGAGACTTTCGCGGTCGAAATGCCGCCGGCCGGCTTGAAGCCGATGAGATAGCCTGTCTCCTCGAAATAGGCCCTGATGGCGCGCACCATGGCGAGGCCGACAGGCAGTGTGGCATTGACGCTTTCCTTGCCGGTCGACGTCTTGATGAAATCGGCGCCCGCCATCATCGCCACCATCGAGGCCAGCATGACATTGCGCAGCGTTGCGAGGTCGCCGGTGCCCAAAATGACCTTGAGATGCGCGTCGCCGCAGGCGGCCCGCATCGAGACGATTTCATTATAAAGCTCGCGCCACTTGGCGCCGAACACCAGGCCGCGCGGGATGACGACATCGATCTCGTCGGCGCCGTCCTTCACCGAGGCCTCGATCTCCTGCAACCGGGTCGACAGCGGCGCCAGCCCATGCGGGAAGGCGGTGGAGACCGCGGCGACATGGATGCCGGTGCCGCGCACCGCGTCCACGGCCGTGGCGACGAAGGGATGGTAGACGCAGACGGCGGCGGGCCGGATGATCTCGCCCGCAATGCCGAGGCCTTCCATGATGTCGCGGCGCAGCGGGTTGATCGCCTTGGCGCAGAGCCGGCGCACGCGCTCCTCGGTGTCGTTGGAGTTGAGCGTCGTCAGGTCCATGCAGGCGATCGCCCGCAGCAGCCAGGCTGCCTGGTTGTCGGCCTTGATCGAGCGCCGCTTGGTCAGGCTGGCGACGCGGCGTTCCAGCGCGGAGCGGTTGACGCTGCGTACCGATTCGAGAAAACCGAGGTCGAGTTTCAGGCCGGGATTGCGCGCGATGTGATGGTCCAGCGGCACCGGCGTGTTGGCGGCGGCGCGCGCGGGCAGCGGCGTCACCTTGGTGCCAAGATCGGCTTCGCGGATAGTGCTGCTCATCTCCTGCCCTTTCCTTCAGCGGCGTGCGCTCTTGGTGCGCATCGTTCTCCCAAAACCTAGACACTTTTGGGCGACACGCACGACGATAGCCCGCGAAGTCGCGCTTCACGAGTCCTCAAGCGAGGGATAGCTGAAAAAGGCCGCGAAAGCAGCTGGTTTTTGACCGGAAGGTCAAAACCAGCTTTCTGGGAGCCGCGCTGGCCTCAGCCGACGAAGGCGCGTTCGACGACGAAGCTCGAGGGATGGCTGAGCGAACCTTCCTGGAAGCCGAGGCTTTCGGCCAGCTCCTTGACGTCCTTCAGCATGTGCATCGAGCCGCAGATCATGATGCGGTCGGTTTCGGGATTGAGCTTTTCGATGCCGAGGTCGCGGTAGAACTTGCCGGAGCCGATCAGCGCGGTGATGCGGCCCATGCGTGCCGACACTTCGCGGGTCGTCGAATTGTAGAGCGTGACGCGCCCAGTGGTCAGCTCGCCGATCAGCGGGTCGCTTTCGAGCGCCGCCACCAGCTCCTGGCCGTAGATCAGCTCGGCATTGTCGCGGCAGGTGTGGGTCAGGATCAGCTGGTCGAATTTCTCGTAGGTGTCGGGGTCGCGCAGCAGGCTTGCAAAGGGCGCGATGCCGGTGCCGGTCGAGATCATGAACAGGCGCTTGGCCGGGGTCAGCGCGTCGACAACCAGCGTGCCGGTCGACTTCTGGCGCATGATGACCGTGTCGCCGACCTGGATCTTCTGCAGTTCCGAGGTCAGCGGGCCGTCCGGCACCTTGATCGAGAAGAATTCCAGCTCTTCGTCCCAGGCCGGGCTGGCGACGGAGTAGGCGCGATATACCGGCTTCTCGGCATTGGGCAGGCCGATCATGACGAATTCGCCCGAGCGGAAGCGCAGCGACTGCGGCCGGGTGATGCGGAACGAGAACAGCCGGTCGGTATAGTGTTTCACCGAGACGACGGTCTCGGCATAGACGTTGGCCGGAATCGGAAACTGTAGCGGACGGGCTTCAGCGGTGTTGAACGCGGGCGTGGTGTTCATCGATTCCAACCTTCTCGCCCAATGAGAGACGCGGGCGCCAAACCTTCCCGTGCGCGCCCGAACCATTCAGGTTCCGGCATGCCATGCACGCCACCGAAGCGGTAAGCTCTTGTGTTCGGAATTTATTAGTATACAAACGATATTTGCGTCAAGATGCCGCCGTAAAACACCTTTCCAAACTGCGGCATATCCGTAGTCCCAGCATTTCGGGTTTCGACAATGAAAGAGAATTTTTCGGTGCAGCCGCCGGATTCCCTGGGCAGCGTCGTCGCCGGCATCGATGTCGGCGGAACCTTCACCGACCTGCTCCTGATCGATGGCAAGGACGGTGGCAAGGTGTATCTTGCCAAGACCCCGACCACTGTCGACAACCAGGCCTTTGGCGTGGTTTCGGCGCTTGGCGCCACCGGCTTTCCGATCGAGGGAATCGACCTCATCGTGCATGGCACGACCACCACCACCAATGCGGTGCTGGAGCGCCGGCTGGCCAAGACCGGCATGATCACCACGCGCGGCTTTCGCGACGTGATCGAACTCGGCCGGCGAACGCGGCCGCAACCCTATGGCATGACCGGAACCTTCGTCCCAATCATTCCGCGCAACCTGCGCCTCGAAGTGTCGGAGCGCGTCGAGGCATCAGGTGCGGTGCGCACGCCGCTCGATGAAGCCGAGATGCGCGAGGCGGTACAGGCGCTCATCGCGGCCGGCTGCGAATCCCTCGTCATCCATTTCCTCCACTCCTATGCCAACCCTGCGCATGAGCGGCGCGCCGCCGAGATCGCCGCCGAAGCCTGGCCGAACGGCTACATCACGTCAGGCCATGCGCTGCTGTCGGAGGCGCGCGAATTCGAGCGCGGGGTGACGGCCTCGGTCAACGCCTCGGTGCAGCCGATCCTGGAGCGCTACGTCGAGCGGCTGCGCAAGGAATTGGCCGACAAGGGCTATGCCCGCGACTTCCTGATCATGAACGGCAATGGCGGCATGATCTCGGCCCGCTTCGTCACACGTGAATCGGCCAAGACGGTCATGTCGGGCCCGGCTTCCGGCGTCATCGCCGCCGCCTATACCGGCAAGCGCGCAGGCTTCGAAAACCTTGTCACCTACGACATGGGCGGCACCTCGACCGACGTGGCGCTGATCCGCAACGCCGAACCGGCTGTCTCGAACGAGATCGAGATCGAATATGCCATGCCCATCCATGTGCCGATGGTGGCGGTGCACACGGTGGGCGCCGGCGGCGGCTCGATCGCCCGCGTCGATGCGGCCGGCCTGATCCAGATCGGCCCGGAAAGTGCCGGCGCCAATCCCGGCCCGATCTGCTATGGGCGCGGCGGCACCGAGCCGACGATCACCGACGCCAACCTGGTGCTCGGCCGGCTGGCGCCGAAGAAGCTGCTCGCCGTCGAAAACCCGGTCACATCGGAGCGCGTCACCAGGATTTTCGAGGACAGGATCGGCAAGGCAACCGGCCTGTCGGGTGTCGAGGCGGCGGGCGCTGTCCTCAGGCTCGGCAACATGAAGATGGCCGGCGCCATCCGCATGGTGTCGGTGTCGCGCGGCCATGATCCCCGCGATTTCGCGCTGTTCGCCTTCGGCGGAGCCGGACCGCTGCACGCGACGGCGCTCGCCCGCGAACTCGGCTTGCCCAAAGTGCTGGTGCCGGCGCGGCCCGGCATCACCAACGCGCTCGGGTGCGTCGTCGCCGATCTGCGCCATGACTTCGTCAACACCATCAACCAGCCCGTGGCCGTGCTGGACGAAAGCCAGCTCCACCAAGTACTGGAACGGCACCGGAACGAAGGCGAGGAGCTGATCGCCAAGGAAGCGGTGAAGCCGGAAACGATCCGCGTCACCCACTCCGCCGACATGCAGTTCGTCGGCCAGACCCACATCATCAACGTGCCGCTGCCGTCCGCGTCGGTGACCCGGAGCCAATTGCAGGCGTTGTTCGAGAAAGCCTATTTCGCCCGCTTCAAGGTGGAGCTGCCGGAAATCCGCGCCAACCTCGTCAACCTCAACACCTCGGTCACCGGCGTGCGACCGGCGATCGACCTGTCGCGGCTGATCGACCCGGCCGGGCGGGCAAGGACGCTCGACGGGGCGCGGCGCGAGATCCGACCGGTCTGGTACGCCGGGCGCTGGCACGACACGTCGGTTTACAGCAGGGAAAAGCTGCCACTCGATGCGGTCATCGAAGGGCCGGCGATCCTCGAACAGATGGATGCGACCACCGTGCTCGAACCCGGCGACTGCGCGCGCTCGGATGCCGACGGCAACATCATCATCGACATTGGCGAGGCCTGACATGTCAGTGGATAGCGCAAAGCTCGACGCCATCACGCTTTCGGTGCTCCAGGCCGCTTTGCAGCAGGTCTGCGACGAGATGGACCTGACCTTTTCCCGCGCCGCCTTCTCGCCCGTGATCGCCGAGGCCAATGACCGCTCGGACGGCATCTATTCCGCCATCGACGGTTCGCTGGTCGCGCAGGGCAGTCAGGGCCTGCCGGTGTTTGTCGGCGTCATGCAATATTCGACCAGGACGGTGATCGAGATGATCGCCGACGGCCGCTGCCTGGCCCCGGAGCCGGGCGACATTTACATCGTCAACGATCCCTATCTCGGCGGCACGCATCTGATGGATGTGCGCTTCGCCATGCCGGTCTACCGCGGCGGAAAGATCTTCTGCTGGCTGTCGAACACCGGCCATTGGCCCGACATTGGCGGCTCCGTGCCCGGCGGCTTCTCCGCATCCGCGACCGCTGTCGAGCAGGAGGGTCTGCGGCTGCCGCCGGTAAAACTGTTCAAGAAGGGCGTGCTCGACCCTGAAATCTACGCCATCATCTGCTCCAACATCAGGGTCGCCGACCAGCGCATCGGCGACATCCGGGCGCAGGCCGCCGCGCTGTTGATCGGCCAGGACAGGCTCAAAGGCATCCTGGATCGTTACGGAGACGAAACCGTCGTCGAGGCGATCGCCGAGCTACGCCGCCGCGCCGCCGAGCAGATGCGCGCCAATATAGCGGCCATTCCCGATGGCACCTACCGCTCCAAGGCTTTTGTCGATTCCGACGGGGTGGTCAACGAACCGCTGACCATAGCGCTCGCAGTCGACAAGAAGGGCGACACGCTGACCTTCGATTTTTCAGGTTCGTCAAAGCCTTGTGCGGGACCAATGAACAGTGTGCTGGCGACGACCCTGTCCTCGGTCTATCTCGCCATGCGCCACATCTTTCCGGACGTGCCGATCAGCGCCGGCGCCTTCGAGCCGCTCGAGGTCAAGCGGCCGGAAGGCACTTTCCTCGACGCCAAATATCCCCGCCCCGTGTCTGGCTGCGCGGCCGAAGTGTCGCAGCGCATCGCCGAGGCGGTGTTCGCGGCGATGGTGCAGGCGCTGCCCGACAAGGTGACGGCGGCCCCAGCCGGCTCCAGCGGCAATTTCGCGCTCGGCGGCAATGATCCGGCGCGCGGCCGCGACTACGTCATGTACCAGATATCCGGTGGCGGCTATGGCGGCAATTCGGGGCATGACGGGCTGACCAATGGCTGCTCGACCATCGGCATTTCGAAGTCGCCCCCGGTCGAGATCATGGAGCAGGCCTTTCCGGTGCTCTATCGCCACTATGCCTTGCGCGAAGGCTCGGGCGGCGCCGGCAAGCATCGTGGTGGTTTTGGCCTCGCCTATGAGGTCGAGATCCTGCGTGGCGAGGCGCGCGCCTCCTTTGTCATGGACCATGGCCGTTTCGGTCCGCAGGGCGCCCTTGGCGGTCGGGATGGCGAGCCCAACAGCGTGACCGTGTTCCGCAACGGCGAGGAGCATGTGCCGCCGCACCTCTCCAAGGAGCAGGACATCCCACTGAAGGCCGGCGACCGCGTACGCGTCGGCACGCCGGGTGGCGGCGGCTATGGCGATCCGCGTGAGCGCGATCCGGAACTGGTCGCACGGGACGTCCAGCTTGGTTATTATACAACGGAGCAAGCCAGGGATCTGTTCGGGGCCGACGCACAAGGAACCTGACCGGACGCGGACTGCCCCGCGCCGTGATCGCCGCGGCACATGTCGTTTCCGTCTCCGCCGGGAGCATGAAAGCCCGTAGACTTCGCCGGTCAATGGAGATCTGGACCATGCGTCTTTTCGGTCGTTTCGTGCTTGCCGCTTCCGTAGCTTTTGCGCTCGCAACCGGTGCTGCTTCCGCCCAGGAGAAAAAGCTGAGGCTTGGTACCGAGGGTGCCTACCCGCCCTTCAACCACGCCAATGCCGACGGCACGCTGGGCGGTTTCGACATCGATCTAGGCAAGGCGCTGTGCGCGCAGATGAAGGTCGAATGCGAGTTCACCGTACAGGATTTCGACGGCTCCATTCCCGCGCTTCAGGCCGGCAAGTTCGACGCCATCATCAACATCACCATCACGCCCGAGCGGGCTGAAAAGGTCGAGTTCACCCACAAATACTACCAGACGCCGCCGGCCATCGCGGTGCCGAAGGACTCGACCATCGCGGGCACCTCGCCCGACGATCTGAAAGGCAAGGTGCTGGGCGTGCAGAGCGCCACCATCCACCAGAATTTCGCCGAGCAGAAATATTCGGGCTCGACCGTCAAGGCCTACCCGACCGGCGACGACGCCCGCACCGACATGGCCAATGGCCGCCTCGACGCGATGATGGACGGCTCGATCATCCTCACCGAATGGCTGAAGAAGCCCGACGGCGCCTGCTGCAAGCTGCTCGGCACGCTGACGGCCGATCCGGCCATTCACGGCCCGGGGGTCGGCATTGCGCTGCAGAAGGGCAACAAGGAACTGGCCGACAAGTTCAACGCGGCAATCGACGCGCTGCGCGCCAACGGAAAGTACAAGGAAATCAACGACAAGTATTTTTCATTCGACGTCTACGGGAGTTGATCCCGGTACCAATCGAGCTCGGCGGCGCCACCCGGCGCTGCCGATTTTTTATGAATGATGGAGATTTTCGTGGCTGAGCGGCGCTCCCCTTTCTACAGCAGCATCGTCGGGCTGGGTGCGGCCATGGGTCGGGTCGGCGGCGATTTCATCTCGGCCAAATATTACTCCGGCATCGCCGACGAACATTTGAATACGCGTAAAAATGCCGGCGTGCAGGACCTCAGCACCATGGGCAAGATGGACATCAAGGGTGCCGACGCCGAGGCGCTGGTCAACCATGTCATTGTCAATGACGCCGCGGCGATGAAGCCGGGCCAAGTACGCTATTCCACCGTCTGTCGGGAGGACGGCGGCATCATGGACGACCTCACCGTGTTCCGGCTGGGCGCGGAGCATTTCATGCTGGTCACCGGTTCGGTCAACCGCCTCAAGATGCTGCCCTGGCTCCAGCATCATGCGCAAGGGCGCAGGGCCTATGTCACCGACATCACGGCCGCCGTCGCCTTCCCGACCATCCAGGGCCCACGCTCGCGCGATCTCTTGAAGGCGATGATTTCGGACGCTGATCTCGACGGATTGAAGCGCTGGGCCTTCACATCAGGCCATATCAACGGAACGCGGGTCCTGATCTCCCGTACAGGCGTGACCGGCGAACTCGGCTTCGAGCTGTTCGTGCCGGCCGACGAGGCGACCTCGGTTTGGGACGCGCTGATGCGCACTGGCCAAGCTTTCGGCTTGAAACCCTATGGCGTGCTGGCCATGTTCACGCTCGGCCTGGAAAAGGCCTATCCGGCGCACGGCATCGACATGGACGAGACGCGCACGCCGTTCCATGTCGGCCTCGACCGCTGGATCAAGTTCGATAAGGGCGATTTCATCGGCCGGGACGCGTTGCTCAAGGTGCGCGACGAGAGCCTCGACGAGCGCTGGACCGGGCTGATCCTCGACGGCGACAAGCCGTCCGCGACGGATGCACGGGTGATGGCCGACGGCGAGGACGCCGGCGTGGTCACCTACAGCGACCACGGCTATTCCCTGGGCAAGGTGCTGGCGACAGCGCATTTGCGATTGCCCTTCACGGCCATAGGCACGGAACTTAGCATCGATATTGACGGCAAACCGACCCGCGCGGTGGTGGTGCCGATGCCGTTCTTCGACCCGGAAGGGGCGAGGCTGAGGGGCTAGCGCGGAAATGATTTTGGTTCCGCTTTGGGGTCCATGATATGGCTCGCGGATGAAGTCTCCTGGTTCAAGAATCGGTCGTTCAGCGAAGGCTAGTCATTTCGTGCTGACGAGCGCGCGTGGCGAGAAAATCAGGGCTGTCGAAGGCATGAAGCTGTCGCCCCGCATGGCCAAGATACTCGACCATGGCGTTAGGCAAGGACTGACGGTGACGAGCGCCGCTCGCTCGTCAAGGAAGAAGTCCATAGGAACAGCCTACAGTGTCATAGCAATTGCTGATGATGGCGAGCGATCGGCGCTGCCCCTCACCTGCCTGCCGGCATCCTCTCCCCGTATAGTGACGGGGAGAGGGGCGCTCCATATCGACGAATTCGCCAATCATCAGCGTTGCTTGGAGAATGCCGGCGTCCAGGGCTAGCCCCTCTCTCCCCGTTCCACGGGGAGAGATGTCCGGCAGGACAGTGAGGGGCGGCGCTGACGTTTGATGAGAAGGTCACGGCCACCCGGATGTTCAGCCGGCTCACTATCCCCGCCGATCCAGCCTCGCCACCAGCTGGTCACCCACCCACTGGATGCCGCAGACCAGGATGATCAGCACCACGACAACAGCAATCATCACCGAGGTTTCAAACCTTTGGTAGCCGTAACGGATGGCAAGGTCGCCGAGGCCGCCGGCACCGATGGCGCCTGCCATCGCCGAGGCGCCGACCAGCGTCACCAGTGTCACGGTGAAGCCGGCAACGATGCCGGGGAGCGCCTCGGGCACCAGCACTTCGCGGATGATCGTCCAGCGATTGCCGCCCATGGCGCGCGCCGCCTCGATCAGTCCGTGGTCGACCTCGCGCAATGACACTTCGGCGATCCGCGCATAGTAGGGTGTGGCGGCGATCGACAGCGGCACGATGGCCGCCCATGTGCCGATCGACGTGCCGACGATCAGCCGCGTCAGGGGGATCAGCACCACCAGAAGGATGATGAACGGCACCGAGCGGAAGCCGTTGATCACGGCGCCGAGCACGCGGTTCACCCACGGGCTTTCGGCGATGCCGCCGCGTTCGGTGGCAATCAAGGCCAGCCCGAGCGGCAGGCCGAACACCAGCGAGATCAGGCCGGAGGCGGCCGTCATCAGCACCGTCTCCCAGATCGATCGCAACAGAAGCTCAAACAGGATCGGCGACATGGCCAAGCACCTCCACCCGCGCCTGGCGGGATTTCAGGAATGTGATGATTTCTGCGAGATGGCTCGCATCGCTGCCGGGGACGGAAAGGAACAGCGTTCCGACCGGCTGCCGCTGGATGTGGTCGATGCCACCATGGACGAGGCGGAAGGGACCGGGCACGGCGGCCGCAAGGTCGGACAGCAGCGGCTCGCGCGCCGCCTCGCCCGCCACGGCGACGCGCAGGACCGTTTCGGTGCCAGCTCCCGGCAGCAGCCGCGCCGCCAGCTCCGGCGGAAGTTGCGGCCGGATGGTCCCGAGCAGGCGTCTTGTGACGTTCGATTGCGGATCGGCAAACACCGACCAGACCGGCCCTTCCTCGACGATGCGTCCGGTGTCGATCACCGCCACGCGGTCGGCGATCGAGCGGATCACCTCCATCTCGTGGGTGATCAAAAGGATGGTCAGGCCAAGCTGGCGGTTGATATCCTTCAGCAGGGCGAGAATGGAGCGCGTCGTCTCCGGGTCGAGTGCCGAGGTCGCCTCGTCCGACAGAAGCAGCGCTGGCCGCGCGGCAAGCGCTCGGGCAATGCCGACGCGCTGTTTCTGGCCGCCGGACAGCGAAGCCGGATAGGCTTTTGCCTTCTCCGACAGGCCGACGAGATCGAGCAGCTCCGCCGCCCGCTTCAGCCGCTCCGCCTTCGGCCGGCCCTCGATCTTGAGCGGCAACGCCACATTGTCCTCGACGGTCTTGGCCGACAGCAGGTTGAAATGCTGGAAGATCATGCCGATGCGCCGTCGCAGCGGCTGCAACTCGCGCTCGCCAAGTCGGCTGATCTCGCGACCTTCGATGAACACCTCGCCGGTGTCAGGCCGCTCCAGTCCGTTCAGGCAGCGGATCAGGGTGGACTTGCCTGCACCGCTGCGGCCGATGATGCCGAGAACCTCGCCCTTGCGCACCGTCAAGGAAATGCCGTCGAGCGCCGCCGTCTGGCCGAAGCGGCGCTTCAGGTCGACAAGGCGCACCACGTCCTGCGTGGCGGCCTGATCCGCGGCCTCGGTGGTTGCGATAAAATGCTGGTTCATGGGCAGGTCCCGAAACGCGATCGCGGCCCGCGCATCGCGCGGACCGCTTAAGCTGTCAAAGGCACGTCGGTGCCCGCATAACTCAATAGGCGCTGAGGCCGGTGCCCTTATAGACCTTGTCGAACTCGGCCTTCACAGCCTCGTTCTGGTAGGACGCGACCAGCGTCTTCACCCAGGCCTCGTTTTCATTGCCGACCTTGACCGCGATGAAGTTGCGGTACGGATTGTCCGCGATCGGCTCCTGAGCGATGCGGTTCTCCGGCGTCAGGCCGCTCTTCAGCGCCCAGTCGGTGTTGACCACGGCGGCGTCGAGATCCTCGACCGAGCGGCCGACGATGCCGGCATCCAACTCCTTGATCTCGACCTTTTTCGCATTTTCGGCGATGTCGGCGGTGGTGGCGAGAATGCCGGTGCCATCCCTGAGCTTGATCACGCCCTCATTCTGCAGCACGCGCAGCGCCCGGCCTTCGTTGGACGGGTCGTTCGGCACGCCGATCACCGCGCCCTCCGGCAGATCGGCAACCTTGGTGTACTTCTTGGAGTAGAGGCCGATCGGCCACACGCCGGTATAGCCGACACGCACGATGTGGTAGCCCTGCGTCTTGATCTGGTTGTCGAGATAGGGCTGGTGCTGAAAGGCGTTGGCGTCGATCTCGCCGCGCTCCAGCGCCTCGTTGGGCTGGGTGTAGTCGTTGAACACCACGGTCTCGATGCTGAGGCCCTTTTCGGCTGCTTGCGCGACGACGACACGCCAAACATCCTCGTCCTCGCCGCTGATGATGCCGACCTTGATCGCCTTCTTGTCCTCGGCCAAGGACGCATGCGGCGCCATCAGGCTGCCGATCGCGACGGCCGACGCGAACAGCAGAGCGAGGCCGCTGCGGCGGGTGAGGGGTGACCGTGGGGAAGAGGGCAAAGTGTTGTTGGGATCGGACATGATTGATCTCTGCGATTGTGAAGTCATGGCAGCAAGGCGGATTGCCGAGGCTTGTTCACATCGTCAGAAATTCTACTGATTTTATCAAAGAACGTGTTTCGCCGTTCTCGGCAAAGCCGGGAATATTCTCTCAAAAAACTCAGGGATGTGAGCACAGGACGCCGCCAGGTCGACCATGACGGCGCCGCGCCGCCATCCGGAGATGTCGGGAAGGCAGTCAAGTTTTCAACGAGCCCGCCTCTGCCGGCCGGCTGCGCAATATCTCATGCGTTCGATTTGAGCTTCGAGGACGTCGCCCGAAAATGATGGACGGCCCTCGTTGGCTGCCGGGTTCATCCAGGCGAAGTCAAAAAGCTTTGCGGCTTGCTCAGCCACTTTTTCGTGAAGCTGCGCGGGTTGATCCGACCGTCGGCTTGCCTAGGTAGAAAGGGCGGCCGGGCGCCACGCGATCTCAATAATCGGTATGACATTTTCCTGCATTCGAAAGCTTGCCCTTTCTGGCCTCCTCGTCGTCATCCAGTCCTCCTGCGTCGTTCCCGACGACACGTCGCGCATCGCCAAGGTCGATCCAACGGCGGCCGCGGCACGCAAGGAGATGGTCGGCCTCAGCGAAGCCGACGTCCGAATGTGCGCGGGATTTCCGACCGCCACCGCGGAAGTCGGCCAGTCCGGGCAGATCTGGACCTATAAGCGCGTCGTCCAGCGCGGCAATCTCAGCGTCGTCGTTCCTGCCTTGGCCGTGGGGGCGATCCCGACGGTCGGCGGTTCCGTCAATGTCGCTCCCGGCGGTTACTGCGACACGCAGGTTCGCATGGTCGGCGGCCGTGTCGCCGAAGTTGCCTACGCCGGCGACAACAACCTGCCGAACAAGCGCGACGCTCTTTGTGTCAGCACCGTGGATGCCTGCGTGGCCTATGCCCGCCAACACAGGCCGGCGGCCAGATAGCGGCAGCGGATTTCGCGGGAACCAGCGATGGCCGGACACTCGGTGTTTGACGCGGATGGCGTTGAGGGCTTGACTGACCCGCCGGACCGAATACGCTAGGGCAAAATACCGGCTCTGATCGCCGGGCGGCAAATATGCCTCGTATGCCTCGCCCTTGCGGCGCTGGCTGCGGGGCATTGTCATTTTGGGGATCGGTTTGAAACGGCGCATCGAGATCGGCATCCTCTATTCCCGCTCGGGAAGCTATCAGCTCGTCTCCGACGCGTGCCGGATGGGCGCCATGCGCGCCATCGCCGACATCAACGCCGACAGGAGCTCAGGCATCGAACTGGTGCCGGTCGAGCGCGACCCGCAAAGCAATGCCGACCGTTACGCGACGCTGTGCGAAGACATCTTCAGGACCAGCAGTGCACGCCATGTCGTCGGCTGCGTCACTTCCTGGAGCCGCAAGGAGACCATCCCTGTGCTGGAGAAGGCGGGCGGCATGCTCTGGTATGCCTGCCCCTATGAGGGCTTCGAGGCCAACGAGCATGTCGTCTACATGCACGCTTGTCCCAATCAGCATCTGGTGCCGCTTATGGCCCATGTCGTGCCGCGCTTCGGCGCCAACGGTTTCCTGCTCGGGTCGAACTACATCTGGGGCTGGGAGATGAACCGCGTTGCGCGCGACCTCATCGCCGATGCCGGCGGCAAGGTGCTGGGCGAGCGCTATCTGCGCATCGGCGAGACCGACGTGTCGCGGCTGATCGCCGAGATCCGCGCGACGCGGCCGAACTTCATCCTCAACAACCTGATCGGCACCTCGTCCTATGCCTTCCTGGCGGCCTATCGCGATCTGGCGGGCGAGGATGCGGCTTTCAGTCCTGAATCTTGCCCGGTGATCTCCTGCAACCTGACCGAAGGCGAACTGCCGGCGATCGGCGAAACGGGCAAGGGTCATCTGTCGGTCGGACCGTATTTCGCGCCGCGGCCGGCCGCCTTCGCATCGTCCTTCGAAGCCTCCGCCTATGCCTCGGTGCAGGTAATGGCCGACGTGCTGTCGCGCGATCCCGACGCCGGCCCGGCGGAATTTTCCAAGGCCTTCGCCGAGCGGCGCTTCTCCACGCGGCTCGGCCCGATCGCCATCGACGCCCATTCCCAGCACGCCACGCTGCCTGTCATCATCGGCCGGATCGCGGACGGCTATTTCGAAGTTGTCAGCCGGCAGCACGAGGTCGCGCCGGATCCGTATCTGTCGCGCTACGACCCCGCAAAGACATTCGGCCGGCCACGTTTGCGGGTGGTGTCGTGACCAGAACCCCGCGCATCCCCAATCTCGGCGGCGCCAGGGCCTTTGTCCTGCATCGCCCGCACCCGACTGTGCAAGCGATCACCAGGCAGTTGTCGGCCATCGGCCTTGTCACCGTGGGTTGCTGGCCGGAACTGGCACCGGAGGCGCTGGCCGCCGACTTCGTCTTCTTCGACGCCGATCTCGGCTTCGACGAGCAATTCCCCTGGAAGCCGGGCGAGGCGCCAATGCCGCTGGTGGCGCTGATCGGCTCCGAGGCGCCGGGCCGCATCGAATGGGCGCTGTCGCACAAGGCCGACGCCCAGCTCCTGAAGCCGGTCGGCAATGCCGGCGTCTACAGCGCGCTGCTGATTGCGCGCCAGAGTTTCGAGGCGAGAAAACATTTAGCCGGCGAAATTGCCGCATTGCGCCAGCGGGTCGCCGAACGCCAGACCGTCGTGCGGGCTGTCTCGGCTTTGTCGAAAGGCGGCGACGACGACCGCGCCTATGCACAGCTGCGCTCGCTGGCAATGAGCTGGCAGATCAGCGTCGAGGACGCCGCGCGCCGGATCGTGGCGATGATGGAGGAAGCCAAGACCGGGGAAGCCAGGACCGGGGAAGACCACATCGGAGATGAGAGCGGCGATGACCAGCCCCATCGCGCCTGATCTCACAGCAGGGCGCATGCCGGCCAGACCGCGCGCCGGTGTCTGGCGCCGGCTGGTCAAGCGCCGCCTGGCGCTGCTCGGCCTGGTTATCGTCGCCATTGTCGTTGCCGGTGCGATCCTGGCGCCATGGCTGACCGGCTACGATCCCAACGAACAGATGTTCGACGGTCTCACCATCGAGGGCTCGCCTCTGCCGCCGAGCGCGAAATTCTGGCTGGGCACCGACCTGCTCGGGCGTGACCTGTTGACCCGCATTCTCTACGGCGCGCGCACCTCGCTGATCATCGGCATCGTCGCCAACGGCGTGGCGCTCTTCATCGGCACGCTGGTCGGCGTCACCGCCGGCTATTTCCGCGGCTGGATCGGCGGCGCGCTGATGCGCTTCACCGATTTGATGATGGCGTTTCCGGCGCTGCTGCTCGCCATCTGCCTGGCGGCGGTGTTCCAGCCGAGCCTGTGGATCGTCGCCATGGTCATCACGCTGGTCAACTGGGTGCAGACCGCCCGCGTCGTCTACACCGAGACCTCGTCACTCGCCGAACGCGAGTTCATCGATGCCGAACGCACCATCGGGGCCGGCGCGCCGCGCATCCTGTTTCGCCACATCCTGCCGCATCTCCTGCCGACCATCATCGTCTGGGGCACGCTCGGCATCTCGACCACGGTGCTGCTCGAGGCCACGCTCTCCTTCCTCGGCATCGGCGTGCAGCCGCCGACGGCGTCATGGGGCAATATCATCTTCGAGAACCAGACCTATTTCCAGGCGGCACCCTGGCTGGTGTTCTTCCCCGGCGCCGCGATCCTGGCCCTGGCGCTGGCCTTCAACCTGATCGGCGACGCGCTGCGCGACATTCTCGATCCGACGCAAAGGGGCCGGGCATGATCGCCTATCTCGGCCGCCGGCTGATCCAGTCGCTGCTCATCCTGCTCGGCGTCTCGCTGATCACCTTCGCGCTGCTCTATCTCCTGCCCGCCGATCCGGTGCGCCAGATCGCCGGCCGCAGCGCCACGCCGCAGACGGTCGAGAACATCCGCCAGCAGCTCGGCCTCGACCAGCCCTTCGTCGTCCAGTACTGGCACTATCTGACGAAGCTCGTCAGCGGCGATCTTGGCCGCTCCTACATCCAGCGCTCGGAAGTCACCGAACTCATCGTCTCGCGGCTGCCGGCGAGCCTGCTTCTGATGGTCGGCGCCATCCTGTGCGAGCTGCTGATCGGCCTCTCCATGGGCCTGATCGCCGCCGTCAAGCGCGGCACCGCCACCGACCAGACCCTGATGGTCGCCTCCTTCATCGGCGTCTCGGCGCCGCAATTCGTCGTCGGCCTGCTGCTGCTCTATGTCTTCGCGGTCAGGCTGAGCTGGTTCCCGATCGGCGGCTATGGCACATGGCGCCATCTCGTGCTGCCGTCGCTCACCATGGGCATCCTCGGCGCCGGCTGGTATGCGCGCATGATGCGCTCGTCGATGATCGACGTGCTGCGCCAGGATTACGTCCGCACCGCGCGTGCCAAGGGCCTGGCTCGGGGCGCCATCATCTTCCGCCATGCGCTGCCCAACGCCATCCTGCCGGTCGTCGCCATGATCGGCATCGACATCGGCATCTTCATGGGCGGCATCGTCGTGGTCGAAAGCGTGTTCGGCTGGCCCGGCATCGGCCAGCTCGCCTGGCAAGCCATCCAGCGCGTCGACATCCCCATCATCATGGGCGTCACGCTGGTCTCGGCCTTCGCCATCGTGCTCGGCAATCTCCTGGCCGACATCATCGCGCCCTTCATCGACCCCCGTATCAAACTGCGATGAGCATCGAACTCAGATGAAACCAGAAAACAAACAGAGAAAGGGAACAGGACAATGAAGAAGTTTCTCGCATCGACCGTCGCGGCATCGGCGCTGGCGCTGATGCTCGGCATGACAAGCGCCCGCGCCGAGGACACCGTCGACCCGAACGCCAAGCAGGGCGGCGCCATCACCATCACCTACAAGGACGACGTCGCGACCCTCGACCCGGCCATCGGCTATGACTGGCAGAACTGGTCGATGATCAAGAGCCTGTTCGACGGCTTGATGGACTACGAGCCCGGCACCACCAACCTCAAGCCCGACCTCGCCGAGAGCTACGAGATTTCGCCCGACGGCAAGACCTTCACCTTCAAGCTGCGCCATGGCGTGAAGTTCCACAATGGCCGCGAGATGACCGCCGAAGACGTGAAATATTCGCTCGACCGCGTCACCAATCCGAAGACGCAGAGCCCCGGCGCCGGCTTCTTCGGCTCGATCAAGGGCTATGACGATGTCGCCGCCGGCAAGGCCGAGACGCTTTCCGGCGTCACCGTCGTCGACCCCTACACGGTCAAGTTCGAGCTGACCCGCCCGGACGCCACCTTCCTGCATGTCATGGCCATCAACTTTTCCCATGTCGTGCCGAAGGAAGAGGTCGAGAAATACGGCGCCGATTTCGGCAAGCATCCGGTCGGCACCGGTGCCTTCAAGCTGGCGGAATGGACGCTTGGCCAGCGCATCGTCTTCGAACGAAACGCGGACTATTGGCACAAGGGCCTGCCGCATCTCGACAAGATCACCTTCGAGATCGGCCAGGAGCCGATCGTGGCGCTTCTGCGCCTGCAGAAGGGCGAGATCGACGTGCCCGGCGACGGCATTCCGCCGGCAAAATTCCAGGAGGTGATGGCCGATCCCGAGCAGAAGGCGCGCGTCGTCGAAGGCGGCCAGCTGCACACCGGCTATGTCACCATGAACACCACCATGGCGCCGTTCGATAATGTGAAGGTGCGACAGGCCGTCAACATGGCGCTCAACAAGGCGCGCATCATCCAGATCATCAACGGCCGCGCCGTGCCGGCCAACCAGCCGCTGCCGCCGTCGATGCCCGGCTACGACAAGGCGTACAAGGGCTACCCCTATGACGTCGCCAAGGCCAAGGCGCTGCTGGCCGAGGCCGGTCATCCCGACGGTTTCGACACGCAATTGTTCGCCATGAACACCGACCCCAACCCGCGCATCGCCCAGGCGATCCAGCAGGACCTTGCGGCGATCGGCATCAAGGCCAGCATCCAGTCTCTCGCCCAGGCCAACGTCATCGCCGCTGGCGGCGACAAGGCCGGGGCGCCGATGATCTGGTCGGGCGGCATGGCCTGGATAGCCGACTTCCCCGATCCATCCAACTTCTACGGCCCGATCCTCGGCTGTGCCGGTGCGGTGCCGGGCGGCTGGAACTGGTCGTGGTATTGCAACAAGGATCTCGACGCCAAGGCGGCCGAGGCCGATTCGGTGGTCGACCCGGCCAAGGCCCCCGAGCGCGACAAGATGTGGAGCGCCATCTACGACAAGGTGATGGAGGACGCCCCCTGGGCGCCGGTCTTCAACGAACAGCGCTTCACCATGAAATCCGCGCGCATGGGCGGCGCCGACAACCTCTATGTCGACCCGGTCCATATCCCGATCAACTATGACAATGTGTACGTAAAAGATGTGCAATAACTGCGACTACACCATCCACGGGCGCCATCACCATTTCGGCTGGGACAATTCGTTTGTCCCGGCTGAGCGGGTGGCGCCCGGCTCGACCATCGAGTTCCAGTGCCTGGATTCCTCGGGCGGCCAGTTGCAGCCCGGCAGCACCGTCGCCGACATCGCCAAGCTCGATTTCGACCGGATCAATCCGGTCACCGGGCCGATCTTCGTCGAGGGCGCCGAGCCGGGTGACGCGCTGAAGGTGACGATCGAGATGTTCAAACCGTCCGGCTTCGGCTGGACGGCGAACATTCCCGGTTTCGGCCTGCTCGCCGACGATTTCCAGGAGCCGGCGCTCAACATCTGGAAATACGATGCCGCCTCGCTGGAGCCGGCATTGTTCGGCAAAAACGCCCGCGTGCCGCTAAAACCGTTCGCCGGCACCATCGGCAACGCGCCGGCCGAAATGGGCCACCACTCGGTGGTGCCGCCGCGCCGCGTCGGCGGCAATCTCGACATCCGCGACCTCGCCGCCGGCACCACGCTCTACCTGCCGGTGGAGGTGGCGGGCGCGCTGTTCTCGGTCGGCGACACGCATGCCGCGCAAGGCGATGGAGAGGTCTGCGGCACTGCGATCGAAAGCCCGATGAACGTGGTGCTGAAACTCGACCTGGTGAAAGATGCGCGGCTGAAAACGCCGCGCTTCACCACGCCGGGTCCGGTGACACGCCATCTCGACGCCAAGGGCTACGAGGTGACGACCGGCATCGGGCCGGACCTGATGGCGGGCGCGAAGGAGGCCGTGGCGCAGATGGTCGACCTGCTCGCCGGCCGCTACCAGATCGACCCGGTCGAAGCCTACATGCTGGCCTCGGTCTGCGGCGACCTGCGCATCAGCGAGATCGTCGACATGCCCAACTGGGTGGTGTCGTTCTACTTCCCGCGCTGCGTGTTTGAATGACAGATCAGCGTCTAGGCACCCCCCTCTGGCCTGCCGGCCATCTCCTCCGCAAGGGGGGAGATCGGATCGCGCTTGGGCTTTCGCCAATCGTCACCGTTGGAAGAGAGCCGGGGCGTGGGAACTGCCAATCTCCCCCCTTGCGGGGGAGATGCCCGGCAGGGCAGAGGGGGGTGTGCCGGAGTAAATCCCTTTCCGGGCTGCCTCCCCAATGACCTCAACTCCCGAAACCATCCTCACCATCGCCAACCTCTGCGTCTCGGTACGCGGCGAGGAGGGCTCCCGCGAGGTCGTCTCCGACCTGTCCCTGACGCTCAAGCGCGGCGAAACGCTGTGCATCGCCGGCGAATCCGGTTCCGGCAAATCGATGACCGCGCTTGCGATCATGCAGCTTCTGCCGCAGCCCGCCGCGCGCATCTCCGCCGGCACCATCCACCTTGGCGCCACCGAGCTGACCGCCCTCGACGAACGCCGGATGCGCCATATCCGCGGCGACCGCATCGCCATGATCTTCCAGGAACCGATGACCTCGCTCAACCCGGTGCTGTCGATCGGCCGGCAGCTCACCGAATCCATCGAGGCGCACACCAGCCTGTCGCGGGACGAGGCCCGCCAGCGCGCCATCGAGGCCTTGAAGGCGGTACGCATTTCGGAGGCCGAAAGCCGGCTAAGGCAGTTTCCGCACGAGCTCTCCGGCGGCATGCGCCAGCGGGTGATGATCGCCATGGCGCTGGCGCTGGAACCGGACGTGCTGATCGCCGACGAGCCGACCACCGCGCTCGATGTCACTGTGCAGGGCGAGGTGCTGGAGCTGCTGCGCGACCTGCAGCAGAAGCACGGCACCAGCGTCATCCTGATCACCCACGACATGGGCGTTGTCGCCGAAATGGCCGATCGCGTCATCATCATGCGGCATGGGCGAATGGTCGAGGAAGGCAAGACGTCGGACATTTTCGCCCACCCGCAAGCCGAATACACGCGCGAGCTGCTGGCCGCAGTGCCGCGCATCGGCAGCGGCGCCGGCCGTCAGAAATCTAGGGAAGCCGAAGCCGCAACGCCGGCGAAGGTCGCCGAGGTCACCGATCTCCACGTCCGCTTTGATCTGCGCGGCGGCGTCTTCGGCCGGGTCACACGCCGCGTTCACGCCGTCGAAGGCGTCAGCTTTTCAATCGCGCCCAACGAAACGCTGGCGCTGGTCGGTGAATCCGGCTGCGGCAAGTCGACCACCGCCAAGGCGCTGGCCGGGCTGGTGCCTTATAGCGGCGACATCGTCGTCGGCGGTCGCAATTTGTCCGGCCTCGGCCGCGACGAGCGCAAGGCGGTGCGCCGCGACGTGCAGATGATTTTCCAGGACCCCTACGCCTCGCTCGACCCACGCATGCGCGTCGGCGACCTCGTCGCCGAGCCGCTGCTGATCCACGGCATCGCCTCGAAGGAAGAACGCCGCGAGCGCGTCGCCGTGCTGTTCGATCGCGTCGGCCTGTCATCGGACCAGATGGAGCTTTACCCGCACGAATTTTCCGGCGGCCAGCGCCAGCGCGTCTGCATCGCGCGTGCGCTGGCGCTCAGGCCAAAGCTGATCATCGCCGACGAGAGCGTCTCGGCGCTGGACGTCTCGGTGCAGGCGCGCGTGCTCGACCTCCTGAAGGAATTGCAGCGCGAATTCGGCGTCGCCTATCTCTTCATCTCGCACGACATGGCGGTGGTCGAGAATATCTCCGACCGTGTCGCCGTCATGTATCTCGGCCAGATCGTCGAGATGGGCACACGCGACCAGGTTTTTTCCAACCCCCGCCATCCCTACACCAGGCGCCTGATCGAAGCCGTGCCGGTGCCGGATCCGGCGCGTCGCCGAAGCCGTTTCGCCCGCCTCGACCAGGAAATCCCCAGCGCCACGCGCCGGATCGGCGAGGCGCCGCTGAAATTGGCGCTCAGCGATGTCGGCAACGGCCATCTCGTCGCCGCCGACGGCTGAGGCCATCCGGGCCCAAACAAGCTCGGTCCGCGGCAGGTCGAGCTCACATAGTCGTGTCGCACGCCATGGGCCGTCTCGCCGTCACGAAATCCGGGGCCGCCCCTTGCCCTTCCGCCTCATTTTCCTAATGTTGCATAGTGCTTGCGGATGACGATCGTAGGGGGCGGGCGGATTCATCCACATTGGGAGGAAGTAAACTCATGAAGCTACGCTATGTCGTTTCCGCCGCGCTTCTCGCGGCCACCACTATTCCCGCCTCGGCCGCCGAGATTTCCGATGGCAAGGTCAAGATCGGCATCCTCAACGACCAATCCGGCGTCTACGCCGATTTCGGCGGCAAGTGGTCGGTCGAGGCGGCCAAGATGGCGGTCGAGGATTTCGGCGGCAAGGTGCAGGGAGCGCCGGTCGAGATCATCAGCGCCGACCATCAGAACAAGCCCGATATCGCCTCCAACATCGCCCGCCAGTGGTATGACACCGAGCAGGTCGACGCCATCATGGAGCTGACGACCTCTTCGGTCGCGCTCGCCGTGCAGGGGATTTCCAAGGAAAAGAAGAAGATCGACATCGTCACCGGTGCGGCGACCACCGACCTCACCGGCAAGCAGTGCTCGCCCTACGGCTTCCACTGGGCCTATGACACCCACTCGCAGGCGGTGGGCACCGGCGGCTCGCTGGTGCAGCAGGGCGGCGACAGCTGGTTCTTCGTCACCGTCGACTATGCGTTCGGCTATTCGCTGAAGGAGCAGACCGCCAAGTTCGTCGAGAGCCATGGCGGCAAGGTGCTGGGCGAGGTGCGTTATCCCCTCGGCGCGACCGACTATTCGTCCTTCCTGCTGCAGGCGCAATCTTCGGGCGCCAAGGTCATCGGGCTGGCCAATGCCGGCCTCGACACCTCCAATTCCATCAAACAGGCGGCCGAATTCGGCATCGTCCAGGGCGGCCAGCGCCTGGCGGCGCTCCTGTTCACACTGGCCGAGGTGCATGGGCTCGGCCTGCAGGCGGCGCAAGGCGTCGTGCTGACCGAGGGCTATTACTGGGACCGCGACGACAAGAGCCGCGAATTCGGGCAGCGCTTCTTCAAGCGCACCAACCGCATGCCGAACATGATCCAGGCCGCGACCTATTCGGCGGTGACGCAGTATTTGAAGGCGATCGACAAGGCCGGCACCGACGAGACCGAAGCGGTCGCCAAGCAACTCCATTCGCTGCCGGTGGACGACGCCGTCATCACCGGCGGCAAGGTCCAGGCCGATGGCAACATGGTCCACGATATGTATCTCTACCAGGTCAAGGCGCCCAGCGAGAGCACCAAGGACTGGGATTATTACAAATACCTCGCCACCATCCCCGGCAAGGAGGCGTTCCTGAGCGAGAAGGACAGCGGCTGCGCGACGGCCGCCCAGTGACCGGCGCGGCCACGGTGCCGCCTGATCTGAACGCGGAAGAGCCACGGGTGGTGCTTTCCGCCCGCGGCCTGCGGCGTGACTTTGCCGGCTTCGTCGCCGTCAGGAATGTCGATCTCGATGTCCGCCATGGCAACATCCATGCGCTGATCGGGCCCAACGGCGCCGGCAAGACGACCGTTTTCAACCTGCTGACCAAATTCCTGGCGCCGACCAGCGGCAGGATCGAACTGCTCGGCCACGACATCACCCGCACCTCGCCGGCCAAAGTGGCGCGCATGGGGCTGGTGCGCTCGTTCCAGATATCGGCGATCTTTCCGCACCTCAGCGTGCTCGACAATGTGCGCGTCGCACTGCAGCGGCCGGCCGGGCTCGGCATCCAGTTCTGGCGCTCGCTGGCGGCGCTCGACCGGCTGACGCCGCGTGCCATGGAACTGCTGCGGTCCGTCGGCCTCGACGATGCCACGAACAGGCTGGCCGGCGATCTTTCCTATGGCAGGAAACGCGTGCTGGAGATCGCCACGACGCTGGCGCTGGATCCCAAAGTGCTGCTGCTCGACGAGCCGATGGCCGGCATGGGCCATGAGGACGTGGCCACGGTTTCCGCCCTCATCCGCTCGGTGGCGGGCGACCGCGCGGTTCTGATGGTCGAGCACAATCTGACCGTGGTGGCCGATCTCTGCGACTGGATAACGGTGATGCAGCGCGGCGAGGTGCTCGCGGCCGGCGACTACGCCACCGTCAGCCGCGACGAGCGCGTCAAGGTGGCTTATATGGGCACCGCCGATGACTAGCGCTTCGCCCCTGCTCGCGGTCCGCGGCCTCAACGCCTGGTATGGCGAGGGCCATGCGCTGCACGGCGTCGACCTCGAAGTGTTTGCCGGCGAGACGGTCACATTGCTCGGCCGCAACGGCGTCGGCAAGACGACGACGCTGCGCGCCATCATGGGCCTGATCCGCCGGCGCACCGGCAAGGTCGTTTTCGACGGCGCCGACCTGATGCGGCTACCGCTGCACCGCACCGCGCACCAGGGCATCGGCTTCGTGCCGGAGGAACGCGGCATCTTCTCGACGCTGACCGTCGACGAGAACCTGGTGCTGCCGCCGGTCGTCGCCCCGGGCGGCATGAGCGTCGAGGAAATCTTCGATCTGTTCCCCAATCTGAAGGAGCGGCGCAACAGTCCCGGCACTCGGCTGTCGGGCGGCGAACAGCAGATGCTGGCGATCGCGCGCATGCTGCGGACCGGCGTCAAGATGCTGCTCTTGGACGAACCGACCGAGGGCCTCGCGCCTGTCATCGTCCAGCGCATCGGCGAGCTGCTGGCGACGCTGAAGCAGCGCGGCATGACCATCCTGCTGGTCGAGCAGAATTTCCGCTTCGCCAGCCGTGTCGCCGACCGTTTCTACCTGATGGAGCACGGCAAGGTCGTGGCCGGGTTTCCCACCGGCGAACTGGCGGACCGCATGACGCTGCTCCACGAAATCCTGGGTGTATGATGGCGCCATGACGATGATCTTCGGCATCCCCGTCCAGGCATTGCTCGGCCAATTGCTGGTCGGGCTGATCAACGGCTCCTTCTACGCCATGCTGAGCCTTGGTCTGGCCGTGATTTTCGGCCTGCTGCGCGTCATCAACTTCGCCCATGGCGCCCAGTATATGCTGGGCGCCTTCATTGGCTATCTCCTGCTCACCCATCTCGGCATCGGCTATTGGCCGGCGCTGGTCCTGGCGCCGCTGATTGTCGGCATCTTCGGCGTCGTGGTCGAGCGCCTGGCGCTGTCGCGGCTCTACGACACCGATCCGCTCTACGGCCTGCTCTTCACTTTCGGCCTCGCGCTCGTGCTCGAAGGCATCTTCCGCTACTATTACGGCGTGTCGGGAAACCCCTACGCCGTGCCGCCGCTGCTGGCCGGCGGCACCAATCTCGGCTTCATGTTCCTGCCCATTTATCGCGGCTGGGTCGTGGTCGCCTCGCTGATCGTCTGCTTCGGCACCTGGGCGCTGATCGAGAAGACCAGGCTCGGTTCCTATCTGCGCGCCGCGACCGAGAATCCCCGCCTCGTCCAGGCCTTCGGCGTCAACGTGCCGTTGCTTTTGACCCTCACCTACGGCCTCGGCTCGGCGCTGGCCGGGCTCGCCGGCATCCTGGCCGCGCCGATCTACCAGGTCAGCCCGCTGATGGGATCGGATCTCATCATCGTCGTCTTCGCGGTCGTCGTGGTCGGCGGCATGGGCTCGATCCTCGGCGCCATCGTCACCGGCTACATGCTTGGCCTCGCCGAGGGCCTGACCAAGGTTTTTTACCCCGAGGCCTCCAACCTGGTGGTCTTCGTCATCATGGCGATCGTGCTTTTGGTCCGGCCGGCCGGCCTGTTCGGAAAGGACGCCTGAGATGGCGGAGGAGACATCCGACATGGCCGGGCTTTCGCTGCGCGAGGCATCGGCCAAACCCTCGCCAAGGCTCGAATGGGTGCTGGTCGGGCTCGGCATAGCGGCGCTGCTCGCGGCCCCGTTCTTCGTCTACCCGATCTTCCTGATGAAGATGCTGTGCTTCGCGCTGTTTGCTTGCGCCTTCAATCTCCTGCTCGGCTACACCGGCCTGTTGTCCTTCGGCCACGCCACCTTCTTCGGTGGCGCCGCCTATTTCACCGCGCACGCCGTCAAGGTCTGGGGCTGGCCGCCGGAAGCCGGCATCCTGCTCGGCATGGCGGGCGCCGCACTGCTCGGCCTCGTCATGGGTTTCTTCGCCATTCGCCGGCAAGGCATCTATTTCGCCATGATCACGCTGGCGCTGTCGCAGATGTTCTTCTTCTTTTGCGTGCAGGCGCCGTTCACGCAAGGCGAGGACGGCATCCAGGGCGTGCCGCGGGGCGTCCTGTTCGGTGTCCTCGACCTCAACGCCCCGATGAACATCTATTATTTCGTGCTTGTCGTGGTCCTTCTCGGCATCTTCGCCATCTGGCGCATCGTCAATTCGCCCTTCGGCATGATCCTGCGCTCGATCCGCGAAAACGAGAACCGCGCCATTTCGCTGGGCTATTCCGTAGCCGGCTACAAGCTCGCCGCCTTCGTTATGTCGGCGGCGCTGGCCGGGCTCGCCGGTTCGCTGAAGGCGATCGTCTTCCAGTTCGCCACCCTCACCGACGTCACCTGGCAGATGTCGGGCGAGGTCATCCTGATGACCCTGCTCGGCGGCATCGGCACCATGGTCGGCCCCATCATCGGCGCCAGCCTCGTCGTCGGCCTGGAAAACACGCTCGCCACGTCAGGTTTCCCCGTGACCATCGCCACCGGGCTGATCTTCATGGTCTGCGTGCTGGTGTTTCGGCGCGGGATCGTCGGGGAGGTTTATGCGCGGGTGCTGGGGCGGGC
>NZ_VFUW01000019.1:0-51303 GCF_006441385.1 Mesorhizobium sp. B2-4-18
TGCTGGGGGGGGGGGGGAAGGGGTGACTTAGGGTTTGCATCGCTACTGGCGATCCTTTACCGCCTGCCTATCACCGAATTGATGATCGCACGATCTCGTCGACATAGGTCTGCAGTGCCTTCTTCACGGTTTCACGCGGGCCGGTCATCGCTGTTTCTACCGGAGTGAGTCTGTTTGATTGGCCGTCTCGTTCGCCTGTTGCCTCACTGCATCCATCAGGTCTCGTGTCGCCTGGGCGACCTTGGCAACGGGTAGTCGATGAACGCAGTACACGCCGCCCGGATTGCCGGGCTTGCACAAATCGGGCGCAATGCACTGGCAAGGCAACGGCGGCTCAACGGTGCGGTGAAGCACCCCAAGAGGTCCCCAGATGTCGGGTGGCGTGAGGCCATAAAGGCCCACAACCGGGGTTCCGACTGACGCAGCCAGGTGCATTGGGCCGCTCTCGTTTCCCAGAAAGATAAATGCATCCGCAAGCAAAGCAGTTAATGTCTCAAGCGAGATCTTACCAACAACGCTCGCCAATGGTGACGCTGCCATGTCCAAGATTGTCTGCGCGGTTGAGCCTTCATTAGGTCCACCAACCAGTAGTGACCGCAGGCCCGTCGCGGCATAAACCTCGTCGATTATTGCAGCGAACCGTTCAGGTTGCCAACACCGCCCTTCGAACCTTGCTCCAGCGTGCACAGCGACGAAAGCTTTTACAGCCAGCTTGCTTTGCGCCAGAACCTGGGTAGACGCGCTTCGCCCAACCGGTGTGGGTTCAAGCCTCGGCGTCACTTCGCGTAATTCTATCCCAAGGGCTTCAAGCGGGGACAAATATCGGTACAAATAGTGCGCGCCTCCATGACCAAAGGGTTTAGCAATAATATTAGCAGGCTGACCTTCCCAAAACTTCAGGGGCTTTTCCGGGGGGTTGTACCCAACGCGCAGCGGAGCGCCGATTGACCTGTGCAATATCCTTGACGTCTTCGAGTCAGTTACATCAATGGTGAGATCGAATTTTCGGCGACGGAGGTCGGCGACCAAGCTTGAATATTCCTTCATCCGCTGAAGCAGACTTCTACCACCACTTCTACCGTCGAACCCGATGGCCAGGTCCGCGATATTCTGGCTGATTACGAAGTCTCGCAGGCCAGGAGCGCAGAGCATGACTATCGCAGCGTTTGGGTAAGCAAGGCGCAGATTTCGCACGAGCACCGAAGTCAGAATGATGTCCCCGATGTACTTCGCCTGAATAACGAGAATGGACTTGACAGTCTGCCGATCAACCATCGAGATATTCAGCACACCAACCTCCTGAAGGGCGGGTAATGTTGGTCATTGGTCTGTTCGCATCTCCGAGAAATGGATATCTCTTTTCACCGTCGGAGCTAGATCATCTTTGCTATAGCGTTCGGGACAGCCCATGTTGCAAGCTCCCCTAAGAAGCACTCGTCATGGCATCTGTCCCTGCCACAAGGGCAATCCAGTTTCCGCAGCGAAGTCCCTATCCTCTGCGTAGATTGGCTCGCCTCTACTCACTACCAGGCGAAGCAAATCCGCATCTTCGTCGGCATGATATCGAAAGGCATTTCGGGTGTCGTATCCATGCCCAGCCTGGGACAGGGAAAACCCGCTGACTACAACAGGGGCGAAGCCGGCGAAACGCGTCAACATGATCGCGAAGGCTCCGGTGGAGATTTTCCGGTGCCAGCCGCGGGACACATGATATTTGCCGCTAAGCCGCCAGACGATGTTGGCAAGTTGCCATTTGGTGAGCGCCTGCAAGGTATCGAAACCATAATTGAAGGTGCGACAACCAGCTTTCAGCTTGTCTTCAACGTCCGGCCAAACCGGTACGATCAGATGTTTCGCCTGCCGTCCCTTTAACAAATCGCGCTTGTAGAAGTCCTGTTCGCTCGCGCCGACTAAAATGCCGCGGCGGATGACGGCGATATCAGGAAGGCGGAGGCCGAACGTTTCCGCCAAAAGCTGGGAAGCATTGACGGTCACTAGGGCCCAATCGACACCATGTCCCTCCGGGAGGCGAAAATTCGGCGCTGACCCCATCACCAAGGCGGGACCCGTGACCCTGGGCAACCGAAGAGTTGGCCTTGAGAAGATTGGCAAGAAATCCAAAAGCGGAGCTTTCATGCGGGAACCTGAACGGCATGTTCCTCAAACGCGCGCAGAATGCTCTCTTCTCGCCTCCACAATTCGTCCCATTGCGTGGTGCCGGACCAACCCGCAAACCAAGGGCCGCCGAGCGTGTAGTGCGCCAGCGAGACATCGGCGGGATCGAGTTCCGAAGCCGAAGCCCCTACGAGGTAGTTCCATGCCAGAGGCAATTCCCCGATCTCGTGGTCCTCAAGCCATTTGAAGGCGTGGAGGTCACGTCCAGGCCACGTATTGAGCATCTCGTTGGTCAGCCGTTTGTTGGAGGGATGATCTAGATTCCACAAAACGACCGACGACCAGTTTTTGCGGCGATAGAACGTCTGCATTTGTCCGTCCATCTTGACCGCTTCGGATTCGCGTTGCTGGTGCTTAACCGCCATAATCGCGTAGGAAGGATCGACTAGATCGAGCAGCTTGGCTGGATCCTTCAGAAACAGGACATCACAATCGCAGAACATGGCCCAGCCGCCTTGCCTTATAAACGGAACGGCAAAGCGCGATATGGCAAACTCTGTCGCCATCGGCGCCTCGGAAATCGGGCACCAGAGCTTACCATCCCGTACCACCATCGGTCGCTTCATAATTCCTTGGGCTTCAAGGTCTTTGAGCACCAATGGTAGTATCTGCAACGGCCTGCTTGTCCGCCGATAAGCGCTCCATCGCGCTACGTCTAGAACGCGGGATTCCCGTGGATCATAGCCGATGTAGATTGGTATCATGCCGCAACCCTATAATTGTGCAAATTTCCTCGAATTAAGCAGGGAAGCACTGCAAGCGGAAGACCGAAGTACAGCGGATCACTTGGTCACGATGGCGAGCGTGCACGGTGATC
Organism: Mesorhizobium sp. B2-4-18; assembly: GCF_006441385.1. Classification (NCBI taxonomy): domain Bacteria; kingdom Pseudomonadati; phylum Pseudomonadota; class Alphaproteobacteria; order Hyphomicrobiales; family Phyllobacteriaceae; genus Mesorhizobium; species Mesorhizobium sp. B2-4-18. Next base: position 2,993 of record NZ_VFUW01000019.1, read on the forward strand.
GGCACCAAATGCGCTATTGGAAAAGATCTCGGGAGAAGCGGCCCACGGCCTCTTCCCCGTCCTTGGCGTACCAAGGGTAAATCGTAGTCTTCGGCATTGCGCGTTCCTTTCAATCTGAAGTCAGCGTTCGTTCCTACCTTCTGAAGTAGGTCGCCAACTGTTTTTCTCCACCTTGCGGAAAAAAGTCGGCAGAAGCAGCTATCCACTCCGCGTCGGAGCGCAAATATCTTGACAGAACCCGGCCGCGGCTTGGCCGAGCCCGATCGTGTCTACCGGCTGTGGAACCTTGGCCCTGCAACGCTTTACGAGCGGGAACTAAGGACAAGTCGACATCACACATGGGTCACGGCTAGGTACGGTCCTGGCGCACCCGTCACGTCTGATGCGTCGTCACCAACGCCCGCTTTTCGGCGGCGGCACAGCTGACTTCGATAATCGAGATGAGGCGCAAAGCGGCCGTCCAACCGTAGAGTTATGGACGTCTCTCTCGGGTCATTCGGGACGGGCAGGCACTAACCGATGCCGGTTTCCCTATTCACCCATAACACCCCCGCTCCACCGCCAGCCTCTTCACCAACGCCAGCACCCCATCGATCGCCGGCGTCGGCTTGCCCGTCAGCCGGCCCAGCTCCTGCACGGCGCCCACCAGCGCGTCGATCTCCATCGGGCGGCCGCGCTCCAGGTCCTGCAGCATCGAGGTCTTGTGTTCGCCGACATCGCCGGCGCCCTTGATGCGGCGGTCGACGTCTATGGGGAAGCGCACGCCGAGGCTTTCGCCGATCGCTTGCGCTTCCAGCATCATGACGCGGGCGAGCGCGCGGGTGCCTTCGTCGGCTACGATGGCGGCCAGCGTCGAGCCGGTCAGCGCGGAGATCGGGTTGAAGGAGAGATTGCCCCACAATTTTATCCAGATCTCTGCGCGTATGTCGTCGCGCACCGGCGCCTGCAGCCCGGCCTTGACCATCTCCCCGGCCAAGAGCGTGACCCTTTCGCTCTTCTCGCCCGAGGGTTCGCCGAGCGAGAAGCGTTTTCCTTCGACATGGCGGATCAGGCCGGGCGCATCGACCTCGACGGCGGGGTAGACCACCGAGCCGATGACACGCCGCGGGCCGAGCCGGTCCCAGATCGTGCCGCCGGGGTCGACCTGCTGCAGTCTGGTGCCTTCGAGCGCGCCGCAGTTTTTGTGGAAATACCACCAGGGAACGCCGTTCTGCATGGTGACGACCGCTGTGTGGTCCCCAAGCAGCGGGGCGATCTGGTCGAGCGCGGGCGCGACGGAATGCGCCTTCAGCGCCAGCACGACGTAGTCCTGCGTGCCGAGCTCTTCCGCCTTGGCGGCGGCCTTGACGGGGACGGTCGTTTCCCGCCCGTCCTCCATCAGGCGCAGGCCATTGGCCTTGATCGCGTCGAGATGCGCGCCGCGGGCGACGATCGACAGCTCGGTGCGGCCGGCGATGGCCAGCTTGGCCGCGACATAGCCGCCGATGGCGCCGGCGCCGAAAATGGTGATCTTCATGATCAGAGCCCGAGCCTGGCGGCGAGCCCGATGCGCTGCAGCTTGCCGGTCGCCCCTTTGGGGATCTCCTCCAGGATCAGCACCTTGCGCGGCACCTTGAAGTCGGCGAGCCGCATCGCGGCGTGGGCGCGGATATCGCCCTCGCTGGCGCTCATGCCTTCGCGCAGCACCACGGCCGCCGCCACCTCCTCGCCGAGCTTGTCATGCGGCATGGCGAAGGTGACGACCTGCGCCACCGCCGGATGGTCCATCAGCACATTGTCGACCTCGAGCGGCGAGATCTTCTCGCCGCCGCGATTTATGATCTCCTTCAGCCGGCCGGTGACCCTGAGATAGCCGTCATCGTCGAGCACGCCCTGGTCGCCGGTGTGGAACCAGCCATGCGCGAAGGCCGTGGCGTTGGCGTCCGGGTTCTTCTCGTAGCCTGAGGTGACATTGGGGCCGCGAATGACGATCTCGCCCGTTTCGCCGGCCTGCATCAGCCGGCCGTCCGGCGCCATCACGGCGACTTCGGGTCCGCCGGCGGCACCGACGCTGCCCGGCTTGCGCAGGCCGGGCGGCAGCCGGTTCGACGCCATCTGGTGCGCGGCCTCGGTCATCCCGTAGGATTCGATGACCGGGCAGCCGAAAGTCGCCTCGAGTTCGGCCATCACCTGCGCCGGCAGCGAAGCCGAGGACGAGCGGATGAAGCGCAGGCGTGCCGCCGCCAATGCTTCGGCGTTGCGCGCCGCGCGCGCCAGGATCGCCTGGTGCATGGTCGGCACCGCCGTGTACCAGCTCGGCCCGGCGTCGCTCAGCCACTGGAAGAAGCGCAGCGCGTTGAAGCCCGGCGTGCAATAGATGCTGCCGCCGGATGCCAGCGACGACAGCACCGCCGCGATCAGCCCATGGATGTGGAACAGCGGCATGATGTTGAGGCAGCGGTCATCCGCCGTCAGGCCGAGCGTGGCGCCGATATGGCGGGCGGAGGCCGCGACATTGGCATGGCTGAGCGGCACCAGCTTGGGGCGTGACGTCGTGCCGGAGGTGTGCAGCAGAAGCGCGATGTCGCCGTCCCCGGCCTTGGCGGGCGCCGCTTGCGGTCCGACCGCCGCGCCTTCGATGGTGAAGCTGCCGGCCGGCGCGTCTGGCGGCACGACAAGCCGCAGCACGCCAATGCCGAGGCGCTCGGCCACAGTCACGGCAAGGCCAGTCTCGGTCTCGGCGACCAGGATCGCCTTGGCGCCGATGTCGGTCAGGTAGAAATCGAGCTCGTCCGCCCGGTAGGCGGGGTTGAGCGGCGCCGTCGAGGCTGTGGCGGCGACAGCGATGAAAGCCGTCGCCATCTCCGGCCCGTTGGGCAGCACGATCGCCACCCGGTCGCCTCGGCCGATGCCCAGCGCATGGAGCTGCGTGGCGGTGGTGGCGATCAGCGCGCGCAGCCTGCCATGGGTCAGCGTCGGCCTGTCGGGCGCCAGGATCGCCGGCGCGTCGTCGGCGCCGGCGACGAGGCGGTGGGAAAGGTCTGTGTGGATTTGGGTCATGGTCACCAGCTATGTTTCAAGACTATGGCTTGCGAAAGTCCATCTGATGTCAGCGCCGCCCCTCATTGCCCTGCCGGGCATTTCTCCCCGTATAGGGACGGGGAGAAAGGGGCAGTTTCGGTCTCGGCGCCTGTTCAGCGTGGGCGATTGGCGAAACTGTCGATGACAGTGTCCCCTCTCCCCGTCACTATACGGGGAGAGGATGCCGGCAGGCAGGTGAGGGGCAGCGCCCGCGCCCGGTAGTTCCTCAATACCCCAGCGCCATCCCGTCCTTGCGCGGATCGGATGCCCCCGTCAGCGTTCCCTTTTCCCAGTCGATCAGCACCGCCTGGCCGCCGCCGAGCGGATGGTGCGGCTCGGTGATGGCGTGGCCGCGCCGCCGCAGGCCTTCGACCGCCTCGGCGGGCACGTTGCGCTCCGCCTCCACCATACCGTCATTGTAGAACACGCGCGGCGCGTCGAGCGCTTGCTGCGGGTCCATGCCGAAATCGATCATGTTGGTCAGAAGATGGACATGGCCGAAGGGCTGGTAGCCGCCGCCCATGACGCCGAACGGCATCACCACGCGGCCGTTTTTGGTCGCCATGCCGGGCATGATCGTGTGCATCGGCCGCTTGCTGGGCGCGATGGCGTTGGGGTGGGCCGGATTGAGGCGGAAGCTCGAGCCGCGGTTCTGCAGCACGACGCCGGTCTTGGGACCGACGACGCCGCTGCCGAAGGAATAATAGGTCGAGTTGATGAAGGAGACCGCGTTGCGGTCGCGGTCGACGATCGAGATATAGACCGTGTCGCTGCCCGGCAGCTGCACGTCGGGCAAATGGGTCATGGCGCGCTCGCGGTCGATCTCGGCGCGCAGCCGGTCGGCATAGGCGGCCGAGAGAAGCTGCCTCACCGGCACCGGGACATGGTCCTGGTCGCCGACGAAACGGTCGCGGTCGCGATAGGCCAGCCGCCCGGCCTCGATCTCCAGGTGCAGGCGCTCGGCGCCGTTAGGGTCGAGCCCACCGAGCTTGAAGCCCGACAGCACGTTCAGCATCAAAAGCGCCGTCAGCCCCTGGTTGTTCGGCGGCATCTGGTGGATCTCGTGGCCGCCATAGCTGACGCTCACCGGCGCCACATAGTCGCCCCTGGTCGCGGCGAAATCGTCCGCCGTGTGCAGCCCGCCCAGCTCCTTGAGCCGGCGCACCATGTCGTCGGCGACCGCGCCTTCGTAGAACCCGGCGCGGCCCTGTTTGGCGATCACCCGGAGAGTGGCGGCCAACGCGGGCTGCTTGTGCACGTCGCCGGCCTTCGGCGCCATGCCGCCCGGCAGGAAGATGCGCGCGGCATGCTCGTCGGCGGAAAGATCGGTTTCGGGTTCGGCCCAGTCGAAGGCGACGCGGTCGTGCACGACATAGCCGCTCTCGGCATAGTGGATCGCCGGCGCCAGCACTTCGGCCAGGCCCTTGCTGCCATGGTCCTCCAGCAGCCTGCACCAGGCGTCGATGGCGCCCGGCACGGTCACCGCATGCGGCCCCTGTTTGGGAAGCTCGCTAAACCCCTTGTCGCGATACCAGTTGACGGTCGCGGCCGCCGGCGCACGCCCCGAGCCGTTGAAAGCCAGCACTTCGCTTTGCCCCTTGGGGCAGTAGAGGACAAAGCAATCGCCGCCTATCCCCGTCGATTGCGGCTCGACCACGCCCTGCACGGCGGCGGCGCAGATGGCGGCATCCATGGCATTGCCGCCGGCGCGCAGCATCTCGATGGCCGCAAGCGTCGAGAGCGGATGCGATGTCGCGGCAATCGCTTCCGTGGCACGAACCGGCGAGCGGCCGGGAAACTGGAAATCACGCATCTGGTCTGGATATCCCCGGTGTCTTGAAAAAATGGGTCACTTGAAGCGAATGGGTCCGATGAAATCAATGCCGGCGGCCGAAGATCTGCGCCAGTGACAACAGCGCGACAGACAGCACGATCAGGCAGGTCGAGATGGCGGCGATGGTCGGGTCGATCTGGTCGCGCAGCGCGTTGAACATGCGGCGTGTCAGTGTCGTGGTCTCCCCGCCCGAGATGAACAGCGAGACGACAACTTCGTCGAAGGAGGTGATGAAGGCAAACAGCGCACCCGAGACGATCGAGAAGCGGATCTGCGGCATCGTCACCTGCCAGAAGGCGGCGATGCGCCCCGCGCCCAGGCTGCGCGCCACCCGCTCCTGGTTCATGTCGTAGGAGCGCAGGCCCGACAGCACCGTCAGCACCACCAGTGGCAGCGCCTGCACCGTATGCGCGATGACCAGCCCGGCCAGCGTGTTGTTGAGGCCGATGCGCGCATAGAGGAAGAAGGTGCCGATGCCGACCAGGATCACCGGGATGATCAGCGACGCCGTCAGCAGCGCGTTGATGGTGCCGTTGAAGCGCAGCGTGCCCCGGTTGATCGCATAGGCGGCGGCAGTGCCGAGCGGCGTCGCCACCAGCGCGGTCATGACCGCGACCTTCACCGACACGATGGTGGCGTCGCGCCATTCCAGCGACTGGAAATAGCTTTCATACCAGCGCAGCGACCATTGCCGCGGCGGGAACTGCAGCAGCGTCGAATCCGAGAACGACATGATGACGATGATGACCGACGGCGCGATCAGGAACAACAGCACGAGGCCGCCGAAGGCGTAGAGCCACAGCCGTTGCCGATGCGAGATCGGCAATCCGATATCTTCACTCATCGCGAACTCCATACCCCGGTGGCCCGCGCGCCGAGCAGCCACTGGAACAGGCCGAGAAGCGCCAACGTGACCACCAGCAGCACCACGCCGAGTGCCGCACCGGCGCCCCAGTTGGAATAGAGGCTGGTGGTCTGTTCCATGCGCATCGCCCACATCACCACCTTGCCGCCACCCATCAGCGCCGGCGTCACGAAGAAACCGAGGCACAGCACGAAGACGATGACCACGCCGGAGGCGAGGCCCGGCACCGACAGCGGAAAGAAGATCTGCCGGAAGGTGGCGGCCGGGCCGGCGCCGAGGTTCATGCCGGCGCGCAGGCAGTCGGTGTCGATCGTCTTCATCGAGGCATAGAGCGGCAAAACCAGAAACGGCAGCAATATATGCGTCATGCCGATGACGACGCCCGAAAAATTGTTGGCCAGCGACAGCGGCTGGCTGATCACGCCGAGATCGATCAGCCAGCTGTTGATCAGGCCCTTGCGCTGCAGGATCACCAGCCAGGCATAGGTGCGCACCAGCACCGACGTCCAGAACGGCAGGATGACGAAGATCAGGCAGATCGATGCGGCCCGGCGCGGCAGCTGCGACAACATGTAGGCCAGAGGATAGCCTGTTAGCACGCAGGCGCCGGTGACGATGAAGGCGACCTCGAAGGTGGTGATGAAGGTCCTGATGTAGGAGGCCTGCTCGAAGAAACGCGCATAGTTGGCGGCGCTCAAGGCGCCGGTCTCGTCGAACAGCGACAGCCAGAACAGCCAGCCGATCGGCACGATGATGATCGCGCAGACAAGGAACAGGCTCGGCGCCAGCAGCGCCAGCAGCCGCAATGACTCGCGCCGCGCATCGGCGCGCAGGGCCTGCGCGTTCAGGTCCTGCCCCGCCGGACTGGCGGTCTCCGTCAGGAAGGCGGACTGCGCGCTCATCCCTCGGCCGCCACCAGGATCGTGTCCTTGGCATCGAGGCCGAGCGTGATCGGCTGGCCGGGCGCCGGCAGCCTTGCCAGCACATCGCTGCGGCAATAGTCGCGCAGCGTCAGCTGGCGGCCGTCGCGCAGGCTGGCATAGCAGACGAAACTGTCGCCCTGGTAGATGATGTCGCTGACCGTCGCATCGAGCACATTGACGCCGGTCGACGGGTCGGATGCCGTGACCAGCCGCAGCTTCTCCGGCCGCACCACCATCAGATGCGGACCGGCCGGCGGCGTCGGTGCGCCGGTCTGGATCAGCCTGTCCTCATACCAGACCGAGCCATCGCGGCTTTCGACCGGGATGAAGTTCGATTCGCCGATGAAGCCGGCTACGAATTGCGTCTTCGGCGCGGCATAAAGCGTTTCGGGCTTGTCGAGCTGTTCGATGCGGCCGCCGTTCATCACCGCGATACGGTCCGACATGGTGATGGCTTCGCGCTGGTCGTGCGTGACATAGACCGTGGTCATGCCGAGACGGCGATGAAGCGCACGCAATTCGATCTGCATATGCTCGCGCAGGCCCTTGTCGAGCGCCGACAGCGGTTCGTCCATCAAGACGATGCGCGGCTCGAAGACGATGGCGCGCGCCAGGGCCACGCGCTGGCGCTGGCCGCCGGAAAGCTGGTCCACCCGGCGCTCGCCCAGGCCATGCAACTTCACCAGCTCCAGCGCCTTCTCCACCCGCTGCGCTGTCTCTGTCACACCGACGCCGCGCTGCTTCAGCGGAAAGGCGATGTTGTGGAAGACGTTCATATGCGGAAACAGCGCATAGTTCTGGAACACCATGCCGATATTGCGCCGGTGCGGCGGCGTGGTGATGATCTCGTCGCCGCCGACCTTGATCGATCCGCCATTGGCTCGCACGAAACCGGCCAGGATCATCAGCAGCGTCGTCTTCCCCGAGCCCGAAGGCCCAAGCAGCGTCAGGAACTCGCCGGCCTCGACATCGAGGTTCAGGTCGCGCAGCACCGGCACGCTGCCAAATCGTTTCTCGATCGCGCGCATGCCGATCGGCAGCGCGGATGGTGCAATGGACAAGATCGTTATCTCCGAGGCAGAGACTGAAGCAGCGGGGCGGCGCTGGTGCCGTCCCGCAATGTCAGGATTCCGGCTATTGCTGGATCAGGTTATTGAACTTTTCCGTCGCCTCGACGAGGTTGTCGCGCCAGAACTCGGCATCCTGCAACACCTGCTTCTTGACGTTTTCGGGCGCCGAGTTGATGTCCTTGATCCGCTCCGGCGGGATCTTGCCGGTCTCGAAGGCCTTCTCGTTCACCGGCCCATTGTCGACATAGAGCGGCAGGTTGGCCTGCAGTTGCGGGCTGACGAACATGGCCAGCGCCTTCATCGCCGCGTCCTTGTTCTTGGCGCCCTTGGGGATGACCATGCAATCGGCGGTGAGCACGCCCTGGTCGAAGGAGAAGCTGACCGGCGCGCCTTCCTTCTTCAAAGTGCCGGCGCGGCCGTTCCAGATGCTCGCCATGTCGACTTCGCCATCCTTCACCAGTTGCATGGCCTGGGCGCCGGAGGTCCACCAGGCATCGACATGGCCGCGGATCTTGTCGACCGATTTCAGCGCGCCGTCGATGTCGACGGGATAGACCTTGTCGATCGGCAGGCCGGAGGCGAGCGCTGCGACGCTCAGCGTCTCCGTCGCCTGGCTGCTGCTCAGCGCGCGCCGTCCCGGAAACTTTTCCACGTTCCAGAAGTCGGCCCATGTCTTCGGGCCCTTGTCGCCGAAGACATCGGTCCGATAGATCAGCACGACGGACGTATAGGAAATGCCGACCCAGTCGTCATGCACCAGCTTGGGGTTGATGCCGCTCTTGTCGATGATGCCGTAATCCAGCTTTTCGAACAGCCCTTCCTTCGAGCCGCGCGCGCATTCGTCGGCGCCGAGTTCGGTGATGTCCCATTTCACCGCATTGCCGGTGACCTGCAGGCGTACGTCATCGAGGCCGTTGGTCGTGTCTTCCTTGATGGTGATGCCGAGCGCATCGGCGGTCGGCTTGAAGAAGGCCTTGGTCTGTGCCTCCTGATAGGTGCCGCCCCATGAGGCGACGGTGATCGTGTCGGCGGCGACGGCGGGCACTGCCACGGAGGCAATGAGCCCGGCTATCGCTAGACTTCTAAAGCTGATGGTCCTGTTCATTTCGGTTCTCCGACCGGTGTTCCCATTTGTTTTTTGATTTGGCATGCGATTTTGTATACAATTTAGAATGTAACCGAGAGATCGGTGTTGTCAACTGCGGCGGGCGCGATCGATTGGATGGTGGGAACGGCGCCGCGGGGCGTGGCAAATTACGCCGACTGCGACTACAAACGAGGCGATGTCCGGCTAAAGCGGCCGGAGAACTGGAAATGGAACTTGGCCAAGGAACCAAAAAACACGCTGCGCGACTCGGTCTATTCCGCGCTCAAGGCGATGATCGTGACCGGCCAGATTCCGCCGGGCGCGCGCGTCACCGAAAGCGACATCGCGGCGAAACTCAATGTCAGCCGCACCCCCGTGCGCGAAGCCTTCAATCGCCTTGAGCGCGACGGGCTGGTCACCGGCCGGCCGCGCCAGGGCTATGCCGTCACCGAGTTCGACATCAACATGTTCCGCGAGGCCTTCGCAATCCGCGAATTGCTCGACGGCCATGCGACGGAATTGGCGGCGGCCGCCGCGACCGAGAAGGACAAGGCGCGACTGCGCGCCATGCTGGCCGAGTGCGAGCGGTTGGCCGCCATTCCCGATCGCACGACGCGCGAAAAATTCCAGGAACTGGAGGTCGGCATCGATCTCCACCGCGTCATTGCCGAGATCAGCGGCAATGTCATGCTGCATGGCATGCTGTGCGGCATCCTCGACAAGTGCCAGCATTATGTCTGGACCGAACTCTTGTGGCTCGATGAATGGAAGATCGCCCGCGACGAACACGCCGAGATCGTCGAGGCGATCTGCGCAAATGATATCAGCCGCGCCGGCGCGCTGGCCCGCGCGCATGTGCGCGGTTCGCGCGAGAACGTGCTGCGCCTGCTGCAGGCGAAATCTGATTATCAGAGCTTCCTGGCCAAGGCGTCCTGAGCAGGGCAGCCATTCGTCCTACCAGGTTAAGCCGCCCTTTCCGAGCGTGGCCACCGCGTCGACGATCCGGGTGAAGCTCGCGCGGGCGCGGCCAACGGTATGCCGAGCCCTGAGATAGCCGTGCACCAGGCCGGGCTCCTCGAACCAGGCGGCGCGCCCGCCTGCCGCGACGATGCGATCGCGATAAGCCTCGCCATCGGATGACAGCGGGTCGCACTGGGCGGTGATCAGCATGGTCTGCGGCAGATTGGCGAAATCGGCATCGGCCAGCGGATACAGCGTGATGTCACCGGTCTGGTCCACGCCGCCGGTACGGATGTTCTTGTAGAATTCAAGGTCGCGTACCGTGAGCATCGGCGCCTCGGCATGCGTCACATAGGAGCCGCGCGCGCGATCGCCGCCAAGGCCGGGATAGATCAGCACCTGGCCGATCGGCTTTTTCGCGCGGCCACGTGTCGCGTGCGCGACGGCGGCGCAAAGATTGCCGCCAGCGCTGTCGCCGCACAGCAAGACCGGGCGGTCGTAGGTCCCGGCGGCCCATTCGAAGGCGCTCATCGCGTCGTCGAAAGCGGCCGGATGCAGATGCTCCGGCGCCAGCCGGTAGTCGACCGAGACCACCTCATAACCGGTGCGGCCGCAAAGCTCGGCGCAGACGTCGTCATGGCTGTCCAGCCCGCCGAGGATGAAGCCCCCGCCATGGAGGTAGAGCACCATGGCGGCATGGTCCGGCTTTGCGTTGCGGTAGATGCGCATCGGGACATCGCATGCCGGCCCGGCAATAGCGGTCGTCTCGGCCGTCACGCCTTGCGGATAGCCGGCAAAGAACTCGCGGCACATGCGATCGTAGATCTCGCGCTGCTGCGCGATCGTGTAATCGATCGTGTCCGGCGGATAATAGGAATTCGTCCGCTCGATGAAGGCCCAGGTCTCGGCGTCGATCAGGGTTTTGTAGTCGGTCATGTCGGCTCAACCGACGTCAAAGGTCGAGCCCAGGCACCCCCCTCTGTCCTGCCGGACATCTCCCCCGCAAGGGGGGAGATCGGATGGCGTTTCCGCTTTCGCCAATCGCCAGCACCGCGACAAAAGCACCGCAGGCGAAGCTGCCGATCTCCCTCCTTGCGGGGGAGATGGCCGGCAGGCCAGAGGGGGGTGTGACGGAACATCATCGTCGGCGAGCTATCTCCCCTTCCAAACCGGCTCCCGCTTCTCCGCAAAGGCGCGGAAACCCTCCATGCCGTCCTCCGACCCGTAGAGCGCATCGACCGTCGGCAACTGCCGGCGCGTCACCTTGTTCATCGCCTCCTGGAAGGTCAGCGATTCCGCCACCCGCGCGGTCTCCTTGATCGCTGCGAACACCAGCGGCGGGCCGCTGGCGAGCAGCCGGGCGATCTCCCAGACGCGGTCCTCGAGCTTTTCCTTGGGCAGCACCTCGTTGACCAGGCCCCAGCGATGCGCCTCGGCGACATCCATCCAGCGGCCGGTGAGCAAAAGGTCCATGGCGACATGATAGGGGATGCGCTTCGGCAGCTTGATCGTCGCCGCGTCGGCCAGCGTGCCGGCGCGGATTTCGGGCAGCGCGAAGGAGGAGTGGTCGGAGGCGTAGATGAGGTCGCAGGACAGCGCCAGCTCGAAGCCGCCGCCCACCGCCATGCCGTTGACGCAGGCGATGACCGGCTTGTTCAGGTCGCGCAATTCCTGCAGCCCGGCAAAACCGCCGACGCCATAGTCGCCGTCCACCGCGTCGCCGCTCGCGGCGGCCTTGAGGTCCCAGCCGGCGCTGAAGAACTTGTCGCCGGCGGTCTTGACGATGGCGACGCGCAGGTCGGGATCGTCGCGGAACGCCTTGAAGGTTTCGCCCATCAGCCGCGATGTTTTCAGGTCGATGGCATTGGCCTTGGGGCGGTCGAGCGTGACCTCGAGGATCGAGCCTTCGCGGCGGGTCGAAATGACGTCAGGCATTCTTGTTTTCTCCCAGCACCAGCAATGCATCGGCGATCCAGGCGCCCTTGCCCTCGGAGCAGACGATCAGTGGATTGATGTCGAGTTCCTCGATCTCGCCGGCATTGTCCTGCACGAAGCCGGCAATGCCCGCGATGGCGTCGATGGCGGCCTGGACATCGGCCTTCGGCCGGCCGCGATAGCCCTCGAGCAGCGGGAACAGTTTCAGGCCGCGCAGTGCGGCCTCGATGTCGTCGCGCGTTGCCGGCAGCATCAGCGTGACGCTGTCGCGCAGCAATTCGACCAGCACGCCGCCAGTGCCCAGCGTCATCACGGCGCCGAACATCGGATCGCGGGTGAAGCCGACGATCAGTTCGGCGACGCCGTCGCGCACCATGCGCTCGACATAGAGCCCGGTGCCGAGCGGCAACAGGTCATGCGCCGCCGTGCTGACCGATTCGGCGTCCTTGAGGTTCAGCCTGACGGCGCCGACCTCGGACTTGTGGGTGACGCCAAGCGCCTTCAGGGCGACGGGGAAGCCAAGCGCCATGGACGAGATCACCGCTTCGACCGCATTGCCGGCGCGTTCGCCTTTTGGCACTGGAAGCCCGGCCTTGATCAGCCGCGCCTTGGCTTGCGCCTCGTCGGGCGTAACATGATCGCCACCGGCCGCGCCCGACGCCGATGTATCCACCGGCTGCGCCTGCGGCTCGCGCCAGGCCCAGCCGATGAAGGCCGCAGCTTGGGCCGCATCCATCGCCTCGGAAATGCCGAAAAGCGGCACCATGCCCCGCGCCATCAGCTCGGCGGTGTATTCCTCCGGCAGGTTCTCCGGCAGCGAGGAGACGATGGCGCCATGCGCCTTGTTGGTCTTCAGCGCCGATTCGAAAGCGCGCAGCGTCGCCCACCAGTCGGTCACCGAGCAGCGATCGGGACGCGGGAAGTCGAGCACCAGCATGTTGAGGTCGAAGCCGCCCGACACCATGGCGGTGAAGGTGGCGGTCATCGCCGGCTCGTTGTTCCAGATGAAGGTGTGATAGTCCAGGGGATTGGCCACCGCGACCAGCGGCCCGAGCGTCGATTTGACATGGGCGCGATGGGTGTCGTTCAGGACCGGGAAGTTGACCCATCGGCCTTCGGCGCTGTCGGCCATGACCGATGCCTCGCCGCCCGAACAACTCATCGACGACAAGGTATATCCAGGCAGCGGGCCGGTGATGTGCAGCAGCTTCAGCGCCTCGATGAAGGAGGGGATGGAATCGACGCGAGCGATGCCAAGCCGCTTCAGGAAGGCGCCGGAAGCAGCGTCCGAGCCGGCAAGCGAAGCGGTGTGCGAGACGGTTGCCTGCCGCGCCTGCTCGGAGCGGCCGACCTTCATGGCGATGATCGGCTTCTTGAGCTCACGTGCCCTTGCCGCCAGGCGCTCGAAGCCGGCTACCGAATCGAACGCCTCGATGTGCAGGCCAAGCGAGGTGACGCGCTCGTCCTCGATCAGGCCGAGCGCCATTTCGGACAGGCCGGTCTGCGCCTGGTTGCCTGCGGTCATCAGGAAGGCAATCGGTAGGCCGCGCTTCTGCATCGTCATGTTGATGGCGATGTTGGACGACTGGGTGATGATGGCGACACCCTTGCCGCCCTCTTCCAACCTGATGCCGCCATGCTGGTCTGGCCACAAAAGCGCGCCGTCGGCATAGTTGATCAGGCCGTAGCAGTTCGGTCCGATGATCGGCATCTGGCCGGCGGCGGCCACCAGTTCGGCCTGCAGCCGCTCGCCGTCCTCGTCATAGGCCTCGGTCTCGAGGAAGCCGGCGGCAAAGCAGACGGCGCCGCCGGCGCCGCGTTCGGCCAGCGCCTTGACCACCTCGATGGTGAGGTGCCGGTTGACGCCGACAAAGGCGGCGTCCGGCGCGCCGGGCAAATCGGCGACGGATCGGTAGGCCTTGCGTCCGGCCACTTCGTCCTTGGTTGGGTGCACCGGCCAGATCTCGCCGGCAAAGCCCATCTTGATCGATTGCGCCACGACGGCGGCGGCCTGCACGCCGCCGAACACGGCGATCGACTTGGGGCGCAGGAGGCGTTCAAGTCTATGCATCGATCAAGCCCCGAACGGGCGCAGCAGCGCCCGCGAAATAATATGTCGCTGAATCTCCGACGTGCCTTCCCAGATGCGCTCGACGCGGGCGTCGCGCCAGATGCGCTCCAGCGGCAGGTCATCCATCAGCCCCATGCCGCCATGGATCTGGATGGCCTCGTCGGCAACGAAGGCGAGCATTTCGGTGGCCTTCAGCTTGGCCATGGCCATGTCCTGGTCGGTGACGGTGCCCTGATCGTACTTCCAGCCCGCTTCGAACACCATCAGGTCGGCGGCCTTGAGTTCCGTCGCCATGTCGGCGAGCTTGAACGACACGCCCTGGAACTTGCCGATCTGCTGGCCGAACTGCTGGCGCTGCGCGGCATATTCGACCGCATGGCCGAGCGCTCGCTCGGCACGGCCGAGGCAGGTGGCGCCGACCTGCAGCCGCGTGGCGCCGAGCCAGGAATTGGCGACGTCGAAGCCCTTGTGCACCTCGCCCAGAACCTGGGATGCCGGCAGGCGGCAATCGTCGAATTCGAGGATGGCGTTGGTGTAGCCGCGATGCGAGACATTGCGATAGCCGTCGCGCACCGTGAATCCCTTGGTGCCCTTGTCGACGAAGAAGGCGGTGATCTTCTTGCGCTTTCCGCGCGGTGAATCCTCTTCGCCCGAGGCCATGAAGACGATGGCGAAATCGGCGAGATCGGCGTGGGAGATAAAATGCTTGGTGCCGTTCAGCACCCAGTAGTCGCCATCCTGCACGGCGGTCGCCTTCATGCCGCGCAGGTCGGAGCCGGCGCCCGGCTCGGTCATCGCCAGGCAGTCCCATTTCTCGCCGCGGATGCAGGGGAAAAGATATTTTTCGCGCTGCTCCGGCGTGCCGGCGAGCAGGATGTTGGAAGGGCGCGCCACGCAGGTCCAGTGCAGCGCGTAATTGGCGCGGCCGAGTTCCTTCTCGTAGAGCAGCCAGGTCACCGTATCGAGCCCCGCGCCGCCGACATCGGCAGGCATGTTGGCGGCATAGAGGCCCGCCTCGATCGCCTTCGCCTTGATCTCCTCGATCAGCTCGCGGCGCAGCACGCCGGTGCGCTCGACCTCGCGCTCGTGCGGATAAAGCTCGTTCTCGACGAAGGCGCGCGTCGTCTCGACAATGAGTTTCTGCTCTTCCGAAAGACCGAAATCCATGGTCTCAGCCCTTCTTCTTTTTCTTCGGCTTTTCGGCTTTCTTCACTGGCTTGGCGGCCCTGGCCCTTTCCGCTGCCTTTGAGGCCACGGGCTTCTTCGCCGCCAGCTTGGCGAGCTGTCTTGTGTAATCCTTGTGCAGCGCGCCGGCGCCCCAGCCCTTGCCCTTGTTCTGCTTCGACAGCGCATCCATGATCGCGACCAGATTGTCGTCGCGGATCTTTTCCAGTTCGCGGATCGACAGGCCGTGCGCCTGGTCGTCAGACTGGGTGGCGATCAGGTCGACCAGCTCATCGTTGAACTCCGGCACGTCCATCAGCTTGGTCCACGGCCATTTCAGGCAGGGCCCGAACTGCGCCATGAAGTGGCGCATGCCGGCCTCGCCGCCGGCAACGCGATAGACCTGGAACATGCCCATCTGCGCCCAGCGCAGGCCGAAGCCGTAGCGCATGATGTCGTCGAGTTCCTCGACCGTGCAGATGCCGTCCTTGATCAGCCACAGCGCCTCGCGCCAGGCGGCTTCGAGCAGGCGGTCGCCGACGAAAGCCTCGATCTCCTTGCGGATGACGACCGGCTTCATGCCGATCGAGGCATAGATTTCCTTGGCGACTTCGATGGCTTCCGGGAAAGTCTGGTCGCCGCCGACGATCTCGACCAGCGGCAGCAGATAGACCGGATTGAACGGATGGCCGACGACCAGCCGTTCCGGGTGCTTCTTCATCGCCACCTGCATGTCGGTCGGCTTGATGCCCGAGGTGGACGAACCGACGATGGCGTTGGCCGGCGCGTGGGTGTCGATCTCGGCCAGCACCTTGTGCTTGAGGTCGAGCCGTTCCGGCACGCTTTCCTGGACGAAGTCGGCATCCGCGACCGCCTCCGCGATCGTCTTGGCGAAGGTCAGCTTGCCCTCCTTGGGCAGGCCGCCCGGCACCATCTGCCTATAGGCGCGGCGCGCGCCCTTCATCACTTCCGAGACCTTGCGCGAAGCTTCGGGATCGGGATCGAAGATCGACACGTCGATGCCGTTGAGCAGGAGCCGCGCCACCCAGCCGGCGCCGATGACCCCGCCGCCGATGGCGGCCGCCTTGTTGATGATGCTCATTGAGAGGCTCCGGTTCTTGTCCTGGCGGTTTCGGGATCGGTGAGAGGCACGCGCTCGCCGGCGCGGATGACCGATGGGTCGTAGGCTTTGCGGGCGAAGACTTCGAGCACGAACGGCCGGAAGAAGTCGATCGGTAGCGTCTCATAGTCAGGGTCGAAGCTCGACTGGTCCCAGCGTTCGCAAAACTGGTCGCAATCGTCGAAATAGGCATGGCCGGCGAAACGGTCGCGCGCATGGCGATCGCCGCCGAGATGGTGGGCGTAATAGAGGCGCTGGAAGTCGCCATGCTTTTCCACCACCCAGGTGCATTGCTCGCGCACGAAAGGTTTAAGGATCGAAGCGGCGTATTCGTCGTGATTGTAGGGCGCGTAGATGTCGCCGATGTCGTGCAGCACGGCGCAGGCGATCCAGTCGGTGTCGGCGCCGTCGCGCCAGGCCCGCGTCGCCGCCTGCAGCGAATGACCCAGCCGCGTGATCTTGTAGCCGGACAGGCCTTCGTCGAGCTGCACCAGCGCGTCGAGCAGCCGCTCGCCGGTCCTGGCCGCGTAGTCGATCTCGTGCGCGGTCAGGAACTCGTAGTCTTGCCTGTCGCCATCCTTCATGGCGGTGAATTTTACAGTAGCCATATCGACCCTCCCTGCGAATAATTTATGCCGCGATCGGCGCTCGCTTGGTCAGGTTGAGCTTCTTGCGCACTTCTTCCGGCCCCAGGATCCGGGCGCCGAGATTGGTGACGATCGAGGCGGCACGCTCGACCAATTGCGCATTGGTCGCCAGCACGCCCTTGTCGAGCCACAGATTGTCCTCGAGGCCGACGCGGACATTGCCGCCGGCGAGCACGGCGGCAGCGGCGTAGGCCATCTGGTTGCGGCCGATGGCGAAAGCCGACCAGTTCCATGTCGACGGCACGTTGTTGACCATCGCCATGAAGGTGTTGAGGTCGTCGGGCGCCCCCCACGGCACGCCCATGCAGAGCTGCACCAGCGCGTCCGGATCGAGCACCTTTTCCTCGACCAGTTGCTTGGCGAACCAGAGATGTCCGGTGTCGAAGGCCTCGATCTCGGGCTTGACGCCGAGCGCCGTCATCATGCCGCCCATGGCGCGCAGCATGCCGGGCGTGTTGGTCATGACATAGTCGGCCTCGGCGAAATTCATGGTGCCGCAGTCGAGCGTGCAGATTTCCGGCAGGCACTGGCGCACATGTTCCATGCGGTTGGTGGCGCCGCCCATGTCGGTGCCTTTTTCGTTGAGCGGCAGCGGCGCCTCGGGCGAGCCGAACACCATGTCGCCGCCCATGCCGGCGGTAAGGTTCAGGATGACGTCGACATCCGCCGCGCGGATGCGCTCGGTCACCTCGCGGTAGAGATGCACGTCGCGCCTGGGCTTGCCGGTTTCGGGGTCGCGCACATGGCAATGGACGATGGCAGCGCCGGCCTTGGCCGCGTCGATCGCCGAATCGGCGATCTGCTTGGGCGAGCGCGGCACGTGGGGTGAGCGATCCTGCGAGCCGCCGGACCCGGTCACGGCACAGGTAATGAAGACCTCACGGTTCATCGCGAGCGGCATCGAAACTCTCCTCCCATTCGAAACAGCCCCTACCATCGCTCGACTTGATCAAAGCTGCTTTGCGTTTTACGAAGGCGACATGATCAAAAGCGAAAAGTCCGTCTTTCGCGCCGAACGTGAGACCCTCAAGGTAACGTTCCTGGTGTTTTCCGGCTCCTCGATCATGTGCGTCGCTTCCGCCGTCGACCCGCTGCGGGCCGCCAATCGCATTTCCGGCGAGACCCTGTTCGACTTCAAGCTGGTCTCGGTGACAGGCGAGGCGCCGGTTACCACCTGCGGCCTGCCGGTGGCGGTCAGCGGCCGTTTCGACGCCAAGGAGACAACCGACGTTCTCGTCGTCGTCGCCGGTTTCGGCACCCAGAATTACGCGACGTCGGCTCTGCTTTCAGGTTTGCGGAGGGCAGCGCGGGCGGCCCGCGCGTGCGGCGGCGTCGAGGCCGGCACCTGGCTGGTGGCGCGCGCCGGCCTGCTGGAGGGCCGCAGCGCCACCACCCATTGGGAAGACATGGAGGATTTTTCGTCGGCTTTTCCCGGCGTCGATGTCCGGCCGGACCGCTATGTCATCGATGGGCCGGTGTTCACCTCGGGCGGTGCCTCGCCGACCTTCGATCTGATGCTGCACTTGATTCGCACGCGGCTCGGCATGGCGGTGGCGCTCGATGTCGCCAGCGTCTTCATCTACGACCAAGCGCGTGCCGCGACTGATGCCCAGCCGCTGGTCTCGCTCGGCCGGCTCGACGGCTACGATCCGCGGCTGGCGCAAGCGATCCGCTTGATGGAAGCGCATGTCGACCAGCCGCTGACCATCGACGCGGTGGCCAGGCGCGCCGGGGTGACGGCGCGTACCCTGGAAAGCATCTTTCGCAAGTCGATCGGCGAGACGCCGGGCGCCTACTATCTCAGGCTGCGCCTGGGCGCCGCGCGCCGGCTCGTTGTCGACACCCGGATCGCCATGGCGGATATCGCCGGGCGGACGGGGTTCTCGTCTGCCGCGGCCTTTTCGAGAGCATTTTCAAGGGCTTTTGGCGAAGCCCCTGTCAGGCTTCGCCGAGGTTGATCCAGGTGGCTCAGGCGGCGTTTTGCCGGTCGCTGCCGCCATCGATCTGTGAGCGCATCTGTCTAGCCAGATGGGTCTCGAAACGGCTGGCAACAGCACGATCCCATTCGTTGGACCGGCGCGCGCCATCCCTGGGATGCGGCATTGCCATCAACCGGTCGATGATCGATCCGGCCTCGCCAGGTGAGAGCAGGGCGTCGATTTCACGTTCGTTCTGCATATCGGTTCGCCTCCTTCTTCCTCTCCCGCCACGAGCCATACCTATACGAGATTCGTGACGGCAGTTTGAAGGCAAGAGCGAGGTCATTGAGAGGCGGCAAGGGCAAAACCTTGTCGTCGATTTCAGCATGGCGCGCAGAAAGTTTCCGCGCGCCAAGCTTTCGAATCGCATAGTGCGCCGGCTTGGATTGCCGACGGTCAGGCAGCGTCAGACGTAGCGGTTGACGATGTTTTCGAGCAGTTCCTGGCGGCCGGAGCGCGGTTGCGGCTCGATCTTCTTCTTCACCACGCGCTCGGCGATCTCTTCCAGCGTCCGCTTGCCCGACAGCATCGCCTTGGCCTCGGCGCTGTTCCAGCCGGCATAGCGCTCGGCGAGCGGACCCGACAGCGCCTTGTCCTCTACCATCTTCGCTGCCGCCTTGAGGCCGCGCGCGCAGGAATCCATGCCGCCGATATGGCCGATCAGCAGGTCCTGCGGGTCGAGCGACTGGCGGCGCAGCTTGGCGTCGAAATTGGTGCCGCCGGTCTTGAAACCGCCGGCCTGGAGCACCTGGTAATATGCCAGCGCCATTTCCGGCACGTTGTTGGGGAACTGGTCGGTGTCCCAGCCCGACTGGTAGTCGTTGCGGTTCATGTCGATCGAGCCGAAGACGCCGAGCGCATTGGCCAGCGCCAGTTCGTGCTCGAAGGAGTGGCCGGCCAGGATGGCGTGGCCCTGCTCGATGTTGAGCTTGACCTCCTTCTCCAGGCCAAAGCGCTTGAGGAAGCCGTAGACGGTCGCGACGTCGTAGTCATACTGGTGTTTTGTCGGCTCCTGCGGCTTCGGCTCGATCAGGATCGTGCCCTCGAAGCCGATCTTGTGCTTGTAGTCGACGACGAGGTTCAGGAAACGGCCGGCCTGTTCCTGCTCGCGGGCAAGGTCGGTGTTGAGCAACGTCTCATAACCCTCGCGCCCGCCCCACAGCACGTAGTTCTCGCCCTTCAGCCGCTTGGTGACGTCGATGCAGCTCTTCACCGTCGCGGCCGCGTAGGCGAACACATCCGGATCGGGATTGGTCGCCGCGCCCGACATGAAGCGGCGGTTGGAGAACAGGTTCGCCGTGCCCCACAAAAGCTTGACGCCGGTCTGCTTCATCTTGCCGGCGAAATAATCGGCGATCTCATCGAGGCGGGCCGCACTTTCGGAGAAATCCTTGCCCTCAGGCCGCACATCGGCGTCGTGGAAGCAGAAATAGGGAGCGCCGAGCAGCGAGAACATCTCGAAGGCGACATCGGCTTTGAGTTTCGCCAGTTCCATCGTGTCGATCCCGCCGGCCTTGGGGAACCAGGGACGGTCGAAGGTCTGGCCGCCGAACGGGTCGCCGCCCGGCCAGGCGAAGGAATGCCAGTAGGCGACGGCAAAGCGCAGATGGTCTTCCAGCCGCTTGCCGGCCACCACTTCGTCGGGATTGTAGAAACGGTAGGCCAGCGGATTGGTCGAATCCGGTCCTTCATATTTGATTGTCTGGATATCGCCGAAAAAGCCGCTGCTCATGGTTCTCTTCCTCTCCAAGATAGGTTTGCCCGATTACCTCAGGCGTAATTGGTTTCACACCGAGGCTGGTCGAAAACGGTCCTGTCAAAACCGTCAAACGAAGGAGACAGGCCATGACCGACCTCAACACGATCGCCCTGAACTACATCACCGCCTGGAACGAAAGCGATGCCGACCGCCGGGCGGCCTTGCTCAAGGCTGTCTTCACCGAGGACGTCAGCTATCGCGATCCGCTCATGCAGGGCGACGGCCATGAAGGCGTCGCGGCGCTGATCGGCGGCGTCCAGCAGCGCTTTGCCGGCTTCCGCTTCTCGCTGAAGGGCACGCCGGACGGCTTTGCCGACAAGATCCGCTTCTCCTGGAATCTCGGGCCCGAGGGCACTGCTTCCGTCATCGAAGGCACCGACATCGGCATCATCGAGAACGGCCGCCTGAAGAGCGTCACCGGCTTCCTCGACAAGGTGCCGGCGCAGTGAGGTTTTGCCGGCAAGTCGAGTGGCTCCCACTCTTACGGTAGTTGCTTGTCCAACCTGTAGAGGGGACCGATTGGCGAAGTCGGCGCCGCCCCTCATCGCCCTGCCGGGCACTTCTCCCCGTATAGTGACGGGGAGAAGGGGGCCGGCGGCAATCTCGACGCCTTTCCTGCGACCATGGCGATTGGCGAAACCAGCAATGACAGCGCCCCTCTCCCCGTCTCTATGCGGGGAGAGGATGCCGGCAGGCAGGTGAGGGGCAGCGCCAGCGCCCGGACGAAAGGAATGGGACAAGCGCCAACTCACGCGGTTACGGCCTTGATCGCCGGATAGAGCGCGCGGTAGCGGTGATAGGCATCGGCGAAGGCGCCGCCAAGAGCTGCATCCGGCTCGATCGTCGCATCTGTCCTCGGCGCGGAGCACACCGCCAGCGGATCGGCGCCGGTCGCGGCGATCAGGCCAAGTCTGGCCGCTCCAAATGCAGCGCCGAAATCGCCATCAGCCGGAATATCCACCGGCAATTGCAGCGCGGTGGCGATCGCCTTCAGCCAGTAGCGCGAGCGCGAGCCGCCGCCGATCGCGGTCACGCGCGTCAAGGTCGTGCCGGCGGTTTTCAATGCCTCCAGGCTGTCGCGGAAGGCAAAGGCGACGCCTTCGAGCACGGCCTGTGTCAGCACTGCGCGGCCCGATTCATGCGCCAGTCCTGTGAACGAACCGCGAATGGCGGAATCATTGTGTGGCGTCCGCTCGCCCGAGAGATAGGGCAGGAAGGATACGCCGGTCGGCGCCTTCAGCGTCTCGCCGAGTTCCGATGTCAGTTCGCCCGCGCCCTTGCCCGTGATCTCCGACAGCCAGTTGAGCGAATCGGTTGCCGACAGGATGACGCCCATCTGGTGCCAGGTGTTGGGCAGCGCATGACAGAAGGTGTGCACCGCGCTGGCCGGGTTGGGCAGATAGGCGGCGTTGGCGGCAAACAGCACGCCCGATGTGCCGAGCGAGACAAAAGCGTGGCCGGCGCCGACCGTGCCCATGCCGCAGGCGGAAGCCGCATTGTCGCCGGCGCCGCCAGCCACCGGAGTGCCGGCCGCGATGCCCCACCGCGACGCGAGTTCGGCGCGCAGGGCGCCGGCTTTTTCCGTGCCCTCGACCAGCGACGGCATCTGCTTTTCCTCAAGCGAGGTCGCCGCAAGCAACTCGGAAGACCAGCGCCGCTTGCCGACATCGAGCCAGGACGTGCCTGCCGAATCCGACATTTCCGAAATATGCTCGCCGGTCAGCCAGAGCCGCAGGAAATCCTTGGGCAAAAGCACCTTTGCCACCTTGGCGAAGACAGCGGGTTCGTTGTTCTTCACCCAGGCGAGCTTGGGCGCGGTGAAGCCGGGAAAGACGATGTTGCCGGTGAGCGCGCGGAAGCGCGGATCGGCGTCCAGTGCCGCCGCCTCGACATGGCTGCGCGTATCGTTCCACAGGATGCAGGGGCGCAACACCTGATCGGCGGCATCGAGCAAGGTCGCGCCATGCATCTGGCCTGACAGGCCGATGCCCTCGATCGCCGCGAACTGCCCGGGATGTGCCGCCTTCAGTTCGGCGATCGCGTCTTCGCAGGCGCGTATCCAGTGCAGGGGATCCTGCTCGGACCAGCCCGGGTGAGGGCGAGAAACATCAAGCGTGCCATGGCCGGAGCCGATGACGCCCTGTCCGGCATCGATCAGCAGCGCCTTGACGCCCGATGTGCCCAGGTCGAGGCCGAGATACATGGTTTCCTCCCACGTTCTTATTTTTTTCGGAACCCGAAAAATATGTTTGAGCCAGTTTTTAAGGCAAGATCCGCTCCGGGTCAATTCTCTGACAAATCGGCGGCACGTCTCGAAAACAGCGCCGACAGCGGACTGTCCGGGCGTACGGTCGAGCGCTCCGTCGTCAGCGCCCTGGCCAGTGCACCGTCGCCGGCACGCAAGGCGGCTTCTATCAGCGTCAGATCGATGACGTCGCGCTGCGCGTGGCTGCCGCCAAATCGATGGGCGATGGTCCGGATCGGCCGGATCAGTCGGATGGTTTCGGCGTAGTTGCCCTCTCCGAACGCCTTGATCGCAAGCGTCAGGGGATGGCCGACATCCCGCGTGAAAGCGGCATTGTCGTCACCGCCCCGCATCGCTTCGCGCTGTGCCCCGAGCAGGGTCCGGGCCGGAGCATCGAGCCCGGCGCCGACAAAGGCCATCATCGCGTGGGCGTCGTTGAAGGCATAGTTGGAGGCAGCGGCCTTGGGCACCCAATTGGCGGCTAGCGCCGTCCAGCGGTCGCCGACGTCGACGCCGCCGAGGTGAAGCCGCCACAGGATCGCCGATGCATCGACCATGTTGAGCGCCAGCGTCGATCTGCTGCCATAGATCGGCCCGTCATAGAGCGCCAGCACCTCGCCGGTCTCGCCGAGATCGTAGTGGAACAGCGCCAGGTGCCACCAATTGTGGACCTGGAGCAAGCTCTCCTTCGTCCAGGCTTCGGGATCGGTACGCATCCAGGCGATGCCGTCCCTTTGCCGGCTTTGCATCTCCATCACATGCGCGACCGCATGTTGCGCCCAGCCATCGCGCGGTTCGATCTCGACCGCCGTACGGCCGAGCCTTTCGGCCTGCGCATACTCAGCCATCTCTTCGAGCCCGAAGGCCTGCATGCCGAGAATGGCGTGATACCCCGGCATGTCCGCCTGCCATGATGGCAGGGCGCGGGCGATGCGGTCGCGCAGCATGCGGGCGTTGCCGGTGAAGAAATCGACTTGGTGTCCGACCTGGAGCGCCACGGCGTCGAGCGGAAAATCGATCGCTATGTCCCGCAGAATGCCGGAGGCCTGATGCCAGCGCCCGTTGGCGAGGTGGCCGAGGGCCGAGACATGCGCCCGCTCACGCGTTGTCGCGGCAAGCGGCAGCGCCGCCTCGTGGCAGATCCTGGCCACGGCCGTCGCCTCCGGTTCGGTGGCAAGGCCGAAAAGGTAGCCCTTGAAGACATGCGCCATGACAAAACCGGGGTCCTGCGCGATGGCGCGATCGACGGATTTCACGGGATCGCCAATGAAACACTGCAATTCGCGCACGGCCTGGCCGTAGGGCGCGAATCCAGCTTCCGTCGCGCCCGAAAATGCCAGGCCAAATGCGTCCCTGATGGCCATGCGAGAGTCCCCGGTCGAGGCCCGATGGGCATGATGCCCACGGTCCAGCGTGATCTTAAAGCATAGGCCACGGCTACGCCATTTCACGAGTCGCGCCGCGGCATGTCAGACATTTTTGCAGTTCATCAACCATGGGAGACAGAATAGGCTTTGTAAAACTGGACGAATTGTGGCTTGATTGCGGCGCGGGTAAGGGGCTTGAAATCGCGATCTGAGAGGGGACGCGATGCGGCATTTTGAAATACAGGTTCCGAACAGCGGTTCGGAGCGCATTGGCAGGGCTGTTTCTTTGCTGCAGCGAAAGCCCAGGCGGATCAATGCTGGGTTTATTAGCTTACTTGCAACTACGACCCTTATGTTGCTGCCGAACTCCGCGGCCCTGGCGGCATGCCTGCTGGTTCCGTCTCCGGGCAATGACGTCTTCACTTGCGATAGTGGCGATTCGGGCGGCAGCCTCAACGACACCATCGGCAACAACACGCTGAACTTTCCCGCCGGCGGCACCGGCCAGGTGAGCGGTAACGTCACCTTCGGCCCGGGCACGGACCGCATCAACATGCAGTCAGGCACCATCACCGGCACGGTCGATCAGGGTGACGGCACGGATTTCTTCACCATCGGCGGCGGCACCGTCGCCGGCAATGTCCAGCAGGGCGCCGGCATCGACGACTTCAACATGAGCGGCGGCCAGGTCGGTTCGCTGAACCAGGGCGACGGGCTGGACACCTTCACCATGACCGGCGGGCGCATCGTCGATTTCTTCGACGACGGCGACCGTGCCGTGATGACCGACGGCCGCATCGGCCGCGTCAACATGAAGCTCGACAAGAACTATTTCAACATGTCGGGCGGCATCATCGACCGCAACCTGGTCACCGGCTTCGACCAGGACACCATCATTCTCTCCGGCGGCACGATCGGCGGCAACATCAGCGTCAGCGGCGGCAACGACAGCGTGACGATCACGGGCGGCACCGTCGGCGGCGATGTGCTGATGAGCTTCGGCGCGGACAATTTCGTGTGGAATGGCGGCGGCATCATCTATGGCGCCGTCGACCTCGGCGGCGACAACGATACGGCAAAGCTGAGCAACCTGACCAAAGCCAATCTGGGCGGCGCCGACGCGCTGAATGGCGGTCTCGGCACCGATACGCTGACCTTCGATAACGTCAAGCTCGACGGCATCAGCCGGATCCAGAACTGGGAGACCGTCGACGCCACCAACGACACCCAGCTCACGCTGGACGGCAATCTCGTGCTTGGAGACAGCGGCACCGGCACGGGATCGCTCAATGTCGATGCCGCGAGCACGCTCTATGGCGGCGGCTTCAACGCATCGATCCAGGCCTTTACGTCGGGCCAGCTTGCGGACGTCGTCAATGCAGGCCGCATCGACCTGACCAATGGCAGTACCGGCGCGACGGACCGGCTGATGATTTCGGGCAATTACACCGGGCTCGGCGGCCTGCTGCTCATCCAGACCGAGCTCGGCGATGATTCGTCGGCGTCGGACAGGCTGGTGCTTTCGGGCGGCACGGCTTCCGGCTCGACCGGCATCGCGGTGGTCAATGTCGGCGGCGCGGGGGCCGAAACGATGCAGGACGGCATCATGGTCGTCCAGGCGGTCAACGGCGCCACCTCCACCTCAAGCGCCTTCGCGCTCGACGTGCCGGTCGCGGCAGGCGCCTTCGAATATTATCTGTTCAAGGGTGGCGTCACCGCAGGCAGCGCGGAGAACTGGTATCTGCGCTCGTCGCTGATAACGCCGACATCGCCGGCCGCGGCGCCGCCGGCGGCAGAACCAACACCCGCGCCGGAACCGGTGCCGCCCGAGACCGAACCTCCGCCGCCGCCATCCGCGCTGCCGCCGGTGCCGGCGCCGACCGAGGGCGATATCAACACTCCGCCGGCCGACCCGACGCCGCCCGTGCAGGCTAGCGATCCGGTGCCCGTGCCGCCGCCACTGCCGCCGCCGGCGCCGGCGGCTGATCCACCGCCACCGCCCCCGCCGGTCCCGACCGCCGTGCCCGATCTTCCGATGCCCGCGGCAGGGGAGGAAATCCTGCTCTATCGCGTCGAGGTGCCGGTCTATTCCGCGGTGCCGCCTGTGGCCGAGCATCTGGCGATGACGACACTTGGCACCTTCCATGAGCGGCGCGGCGAACAGAGCCTGTTGTCGAACACGGAGCTGTCGCCGGTCTGGGGCCGCATCTACGGCCAGGACGCGAAGATGGGCTGGTCGGGAACGGTGTCGCCGTCCTTCGACGGCACCTTGTTCGGCCTGCAGGCGGGCTTCGACGTCTTCGGACGCGAAACCGCGTCGGGCGGGATCGATCGCGCCGGCCTGTTCGTCGCCTATGCCAGCATGAAGGGCGATGTGCGCGGCCAGGCGCTGGGGCAGAATGATCTGTCCGTCGGCGGCATCGATCTCAGCGGCACCAGCGTCGGCGGTTACTGGACCCGCATCGGCCAAGGCGGCTGGTACCTCGACGGCGTCCTCATGGCCACCTTCTTCGGCGGCGACGCGACGTCGTCGCGCGATGTCGGCATCGACATTGGCGGAACAGGTGTCACCGCCTCGCTGGAGGGCGGCTATCGCATTGCGCTGGCGCAGGGCTGGACGCTCGAACCGCAGGCGCAACTGATCTGGCAGCATCTGTCGCTCGACGATGCCAAGGATCGTTTCTCGTCGGTTTCCTTCGATAGCGAGGGCAGCGTCACCGGCCGGATCGGGGCTCGGCTGCAGGGCGAGTCCGCTGTCAATGGCATAGCGCTGCAGCCCTACCTCAAGGCCAATATCTGGCATGATTTTGGCGGCACCGATCGTGTCAGCTTCGACACCACCGACATCTCGACGGAGGGCAGGTCAACCTCGTTCGAGTTCGGCGGCGGTATTGTCGCCAAGGTGACCGACAAGGTCAGCATCTTCGCCACCGGCGACTACACCACCAATCTCGGCGGCGACAAACGCCGCATCCTCGAGGGCAATCTGGGCTTCAGCGTTAAATGGTGAGGCCCTCCGGGCCTCACCCGCGTCAGGACATCAATTGCCGGAACGCATCGCCACCGTGGCGATGCCGGCGCCGACCAGGAGCGTGCCGCCGGTGCGGTTGAAGATGCGGATCGCCTTGGGATTGCGCACCACGTTGCGGGCGCGTGCCGCGATCAGCGCGTAACCGAAGGCGTTGGCGAAGGCGAGCGCCAGGAAGGTCGTCTCGAAGATCAGCATCTGCGTCCGGAAGTCGGCGTGCCGGTCGAGGAACTGCGGCAGGAAGGCGACGAAGAAGGTGATGCTTTTCGGGTTGAGCGCGGTGACCAGCCAGGCATGCGCCATCATCTTGGCCGACGACACCGCGTCGGTGCGTGGTTCAGCCTTCAGCGTGCCGCCGGCGCGGAACAGTTTCACGCCGAGATAAATCAGATAGCCGGCGCCGATCAGTTTCAGGATGGTGAAAACACCAGCCGAAGCGGCAAGCAGCGCGCCGATGCCCAGCATCGACAAGGTCATGGCGGTGAAGTCGCCGAGCGCCACGCCGACGGCCATCGGCAAAGCGGTGCGCCAGCCCTGGCCCAGCGCATAGGAGACGACCAGAAGGATTGTCGGGCCCGGGATGATGAGGAGGATGGTCGACGCGGCAGCGAAGGCGGCCCAGTTTTCGAAGGACATGCTCGTCTCCTTTGAGCTCAAAGAAGAGGATAAATCCTTGGCTCCCGAAGAATGTAAAGGGACCGAATCCTTGTTTTTGCGTATTCCGGCCGGGCAACCGGCACGACTCTTACGGGACCGCGACGTCAATTGCGCCAGCGGCAAAAAGCTTGATGACGGTTTCAACGTCTTGCAGATGTTTAATGGCGACCGCGCGGGAGGGCGGAGCGGCGCCTCGGCAAGGCGCAAACGCAAGCAGCGCAAGGCATTCACGCTTTATCAACCATGAATGATGAAAATGCCCACTATCCGGCCGGACCGTGCTTCCCGCCGACAGCGTAGGGTTTGGGTATATGCGTGAGTTGCCGCAAGGTCCGACGCCGCCACGAAACGGCGACGCAATCGAAACCGATCTTCTTCTCTCCCGCCGCGCCGTCCTGTCCGGGGCGGGCGCTTTGGCATTGCTCGGCGTCGCCGGCTGCTCGACCTCGGGTGGTGTCGATCTGCCGGCGCTGCAGCTCGACGATACGGTCACCGGTTCGGTGCCGATCCGGCCCTCGATCAGTGTCGACAAGAACATCACCAGCCCCGACGTCATGTATGCCTCCTTGACGGATAACGGCTTCAACGTGCCCGAGGTGCCCTACCTCAAGGTCAAGCCGGAGTTCCGTCGCCAGATCGTCGTCGATACGACCGGCGAGGCGCCCGGCACCATCGTCGTGCATCTCAAGGAACGCATGCTCTATCTCGTCCAGCCGGGTGGCGATGCCATCCGCTACGGCGTCGGCATCGGCAAGGACGGTTTCCGCTGGTCCGGCCGCGCCAACATCCAGTACGGCAGGGAGTGGCCGACCTGGACGCCGCCGCCCGAAATGATCCAGCGCAAGCCGGAACTGGTGAAGTGGCAGGGCGGCCAGCCCGGCGGCCTGACCAATCCGCTCGGCGCGCGTGCGCTCTACATCTACCAGGACGGCAAGGACACCGGCTACCGCATCCACGGCTCGCCGGAATGGTGGAGCATCGGCCAGGCGATGTCGTCGGGCTGCGTGCGCCTGATCAACCAGGACATTATCGACCTCTACAGCCGGGTGTCGAAGAAAAACCCCGTCGTCGTCATGTGATCGTCCAGCCCTCCGTTTCTCCCGTTGCGCGATGCGGCAAGACAGGCCAAGGTGACCTGAAAACCATCGCCTAGAGCCGGATGATTTCAGGTCCGTTCGACCTGAAATCCGAATCCGTCTCTTTCGGCGTCATGCCCTAGGGAGACATCAAGCATGGCTGGAACTTTCGTCATCGCGCAGGGCGGCGGCCCGACCGCCGTCATCAACCAGACGGTCGTGGGCGCCGCGCTGGAGATCCGCAGGCGCCATCCCGGTGCCAAGGTGCTGGGCTCCCTGCACGGCGTGCGCGGCATCCGTGACGGCAACTATGTCGACCTCTCCGCCATCCCGGAGGACCGGCTGCGGCTGATCGCCGGAACGCCGAGCGCCGCCCTCGGGTCGACGCGCGACAAGCCGGATGCCGCCTATTGCGAGGTCATCCTGAAGGGCCTGCAGAAGGCGGGCGCCGACGCTTTCATCTATATCGGCGGCAACGACACCTCGGGCACGCAGCAGATCCTGACCGATGCCGCCGGCGGCAAGATCGCTTTCGTCCATGCGCCGAAGACCATCGACAACGATCTCGAGGAAAACGACCATACGCCGGGCTTCATGTCCGCGGCCGAATTCGTCGCTGGCGCCTTCCTGTCCGTCGATCTCGATTTTCGCGCGCTTCCCGGCATCTATGTCGGCATCGTCATGGGCCGCCATGCCGGCTTCCTGACCGCGGCGTCGGCGGCCTGGCAGCTCGATTCCGACAGCGGCCCGCATCTGGTCTACGTCCCGGAGCGGCCGTTCTCCGCCGCCGGTTTCATCGACGACGTGCGCGCCACCCTCGACCGCCACAAGCGCTGCATCGTCGCCGTGTCGGAAGGCGTCAGCACCGCCGACGGCAAGGCACTGGTCGAAAGCCTGGTGCCGGCGGACAAGCTCGAGCGCGACCAGCACGGCAACGTCAAACTCTCGGGCAGCGACCTGCCGGCGGCGCTCGAACGGGCATTGGCCGAGGGGCTGCCGGGCAAGCGTGCCCGCGTCGACGCACTCGGCTACATGCCGCGCGGCTATGTCGGCTCCATCAGCCCGGTCGATGCGCAGGAGGCCTTCGATGCCGGCGCCTTTGCCGTCGGCGTCGCCGAACAGGGCGGCGGCTCGGTGGCGCTGCAATATGATGGCAGCAAGATAGTGCTGAAGAAGGTGCCGCTGAAGAACGTTGCCGGCAAGACCCGCCACATGCCCGACGATTTCATGAAGCCCGACGCCAACCAGCTGTCCGAGGCCGGAATGGCCTATCTCAAGCGGCTGGTGCCGGAAAAATACAAGGTCGGAAAGCCGTTCGTCTGATGCCGGGTCCGCTTGATGCCCGGCTCACACCTGATGCCAGGCTCACACTTGATGCCCAGGCTCACACCTGATGGATAACTGGTTCTCCAGGCGCATTGTCGACGGCAGGACGACGATGCTGACCGAGCCGTTCGTGCACGACTATGTGCGAGCCAATATCTGGCATTTCACCGGCCGCGACGCCGACCTTCTGGTCGACACCGGGATGGGCATCTGTCCGCTGGCGCCGGAGATAAAGACGGCCGAAGGCAAGCCGCTTCTGGTCGTCGCCACCCATATTCACCTCGACCATGTCGGCTCGCTGCACGAATTTCCGCTGCGGGCCGGGCCAAGGATGAGCGCAGCGCAATTCGAGAGCATGGATGAGGCCGCGACTTACGCCTACATGTTCCACGATCTCGAGGGGGCCGTTTCGAAATTGCCGGCGCCTGGCTGGAAGTCGGCCGACTATGCGATAGCGCCGGCACCGTTGACGCGTATGCTCGACGAAGGCGACGTGGTCGATCTAGGCGACCGCCGGTTTCGGGTGCTGCATCTCCCCGGACATTCGCCGGATTCGATCGCGCTTTTCGATGAGGCCGACGGCCTGTTTTTCAGCGGCGACGCCATCTATGACGACACGCTGATCGACGATTTGCCGGATTCCGACCGGGAGGCCTATCGCAACACGATGCGCCGGCTGCTCGACCTGCCGATCAGGATCGGCCATGGCGGCCACGGCCCGAGCTTCGACGGCGGGCGCATGCGCGAAATCGCGTCGGCCTATCTGCGATCCGTAAGCGCACTCTGAATTAAATCTTCGTAAGGTCGGGCTAAAACCCTAAATCGCGCGGATCGGCGCCCTAGATAGTTGTTGTCGATCCGGCCGGCTGCCATGCGTGGCGAGGCAGGCAACCCGGGCCGTCGGCACGCTGACGGGCACTTCTCCCAGGAAGACCCGCGGCGCGGATCAACCCCTCGCCCGGACAGAACGACCATGTCAAACCTGAGCATTCTTCGTAGGCATCGCATCGCCGCCCTGCTGGGCGCCGCGCTGCTGGTTTCTCCCTTTGTCGTCTCATTCGCCGACAGCGCGAACGGCGTCGGCACGGGCAACACGGTTGCAACGACGCAGACCCCCGTTGCCGGGACCACGGCCCCGAGCGGTTCGTTGGCGCCGATCGTGGCCACGACCAAGCCGGCCGTCGTGACCGTGACCACGGTCATGAAAGGACAGCCGGAAGCAATGAACGAAGCGTCGCCCTTCGATGGCGCCTCGCCCTTCGACGACTATTTCCGCCAGTTCTTCGGCGATCAGGGCATGCCCGCTCCCAAGACGCCTCCGCAACAGCGGTTGCCGCGGGCCGAAGCGCTCGGTTCGGGCTTCATCGTCGGTGCCGACGGCACCATCGTCACCAACAACCATGTCGTCGACGGCGCTTCCTCGATAAAGGTCACGCTCGACGACGGCACGGAGCTCCCGGCCAAGCTGGTCGGTCACGATGCCAAGAACGACCTCGCCGTGCTGAAGATCAACGCCGGCAAGTCGTTGCCAACCGTGAAGTGGGGCGACTCCGACAAGCTCATGACAGGCGACCAGGTGCTGGCGATCGGCAATCCGTTCGGCATCGGCACCACGGTAACGGCCGGTATCGTCTCGGCGCGTGGCCGCGACCTGCATAGCGGGCCGTTCGACGATTTCATCCAGATCGACGCGCCGATCAATCACGGCAATTCCGGCGGCCCGCTGGTGGACGTCAATGGCAATGTCGTCGGCATCAACACGGCGATCTATTCGCCCAATGGCGGCAGCGTCGGTGTCGGTTTCGCCATTCCGTCGGACCAGGCTGAGAAGGTGGTCGCCAAGCTGATGAAGGGCGGCAACATCGAATACGGCTATCTCGGCGTCGAGATCCAGCCCGTCACCCCGGATGTGGCAAGCGCCATCGGGCTGGACCGTCCCAGCGGTGCCTTGGTCTCGCAGGTCAATGACGGCTCGCCCGCGGCCAAGGCCGGCGTCGAGACCGGCGACGTCATCACCGGCTTCGCCGGGCAGGACGTCAAGGATCCCAAGGACCTGTCACGAGCCGTCGCCGACGTCGCGCCGGGTGCCAAGGAGAGACTGGATGTCTGGCGCAAGGGCAAGGCCATGCAGATCTCGGTGGAGGTCGGACGCAACAGCGACGATGTGAAAACGGCGTCGACGGATGACTCCAGCGCGCCGGGCACCGAACAGGGTTCCCGCGTGCCGGCCGTCGGCCTCGGCTTGATGGATATCACGCCGGACATCCGCCAGCAGATGAACCTGCCCGAGAACGAGCACGGCGCGGTGGTTGCGAGCGTCAATCCCGACAAGCCGGCGGCGACTGCCGGCATCCAGCCGGGCGATGTCATCGTCGCCGTCAACCAGGCTCCGGTGAAGAGCGCCAGGCAGGTGACCCAAGCGATTGCCCAAGCCGGCAAATCCGGACGCAAATCGGTGCTGCTTCTGGTGGAGCGCGGCGGCACCCAGATCTATGTCGCCGTGCCGTTCGCCAATGGCTGACACACAAACAGCGGCGTGGCGGGCTTGTGGAGCGCCCGCCACCCCCCAGTCTATCGGCTACAACTTGCGCAGCGCCACTTCCTCGATCAGGTGGTCGGCGCCCTTGCGCAGGATCAAGTCGGCGCGGGCACGCGTCGGCAGGATGTTTTCGCGCAGGTTCTTCAGGTTGATGTTGGTCCACAGGCCCTCGGCGATCGCCTTGGCCGCATCCTCCGACAGCTGCGAATAGCGGTGGAAGAAGGAGTCCGGATCGCGGAAGGCGGTTTCGCGCAGCCGCATGAAGCGGGAAATATACCAATTGTGGATCAGCTTCTCGTCGGCATCGATGTAGATGGCGAAGTCGAAGAAGTCCGACAGGAAGGGCACGATCTTGCCGTCCTGCGGCAGCTTGCCCGGCTGCAGCACGTTGATGCCTTCGAAGATCAGGATGTCGGGCCGGTCGATGGTGACGAACTCGCCGGGGATGACGTCATAGGTAAGGTGCGAATAGACCGGCGCGCGGACATCGGGCAACGCCGACTTGATACCCGAGAGGAAACGCAGCAGCGCGCCGACATCGTAGCTGTCGGGGAAACCCTTGCGCTCCATCAGGTTTTCGCGGCGCAGCACCTCGTTGGGCAGCAGGAAGCCGTCCGTGGTGATGAGGTCCACCTTAGGGCTCGACGGCCATCGCGCCAGCAATTCCTTCAGCACGCGCGCCGTGGTCGATTTGCCGACCGCGACAGAACCGGCAATGCCGATGATGAAAGGCGTCTTGGCCACGTCGGCGGCGTTGAAGAAGGCCTGGCGCTGCCGGAACAGAAGCTGGCTCGCCTCGACATGCGCCGACAAAAGCCGCGACAAGGACAGATAGATGCGCTTGACCTCTTCGAGGTCGACCGGGTCGTTGAGCGAACGCAGGCGGCGGAACTCGTCCTCGCTCAGCGTCAGCGGCGTATCGGCTCGGAACCGCGACCATTGCTCGGCTGAGAAGAAGCGAAACGGAGAATATTTCTCGGTTGGCGCGAGCTGATCCATCGAGATACCTGCCCTTCCTCCCGATCAGCCCTTGGGCCGCGACGCCTTTTCGGCGATGCCCGAACGCCCGGTACGGGCTTCAAGCTCCTTGAGCACGTCGTTCAACGGGACACCCGAGATGCCGAGAACGACAAGCCAATGATATATAAGATCGGCGCTTTCGGAAACGAGGCCCTGTTTGTCGCCCTTGACGGCGGCGATCACGGTCTCGACCGCCTCCTCGCCGAGTTTCTGCGCCGCCTTGTCGATGCCCCGGGCGTAAAGCTTGGCCGTCCACGAATCCGGATCGCCGGAATGGGCGCGGTCGCTGACGATTTTTTCCAGGTCGGAGAGCGAAAACTCGGCCATGTTCGATCTATCTTCTTGTTTAAGCCGGGTTTTTCCCGAAAGCCGGCTTCGGGAGCATGCTCTAGGACCTGTTGCCCAGCGAGTCCAGCCGCATCGGCAGGCCGGCCTTGGCCATATGCGCCTTGGCTTCGGCGATGGTGTGGGTGCCGAAATGGAAGATGGACGCCGCCAGCACAGCACCCGCATGGCCGTCGCGAATGCCTTCGACCATGTGGTCGAGCGTGCCGACGCCACCCGAAGCGATGACCGGCGCGCGCACCGCGTCCGACACCGCGCGGGTCAGCGCGATGTCGTAGCCGGCCTTGGTGCCGTCGCGGTCCATCGAGGTCAACAGGATCTCGCCGGCACCGCGATCGACCATTTTCCGGGCGAATTCCACGGCGTCGATGCCGGTCTTCTCGCGCCCGCCATGGGTGAAGATCTCCCAGCGGTCGGCCTCGCCGGGGCCGGAGACTTTCTTGGCGTCGATGGCGACGACGATGCATTGGTTGCCGAACTTGTCGGCGGCTTCGGCGACGAAATCCGGGTTCTTCACCGCCGCCGTGTTGATCGACACCTTGTCGGCCCCCGCCAGCAGCAATTTTCGGATGTCGGCCACCTGGCGCACGCCGCCGCCGACGGTCAGCGGCATGAAGCATTGTTCCGCGGTGCGGGCGATGACGTCGAAGATGGTCTCGCGATTGTCCGACGAAGCGGTGATGTCGAGAAAGCAAAGTTCGTCGGCGCCGGCGGCATCATAGGCCTTGGCGGCCTCCACGGGATCGCCGGCGTCGATGAGGTCGACGAAATTGACGCCCTTGACGACACGGCCGTCCTTGACGTCGAGGCAAGGGATGACGCGGGCCTTCAGCATCAGCGACCCTCTATCGTGGCAAGCAGATCGTTGAGCAGCTGGCCGACCAGCGGCGGCACATCGGCCTGGGCATCGAAGGCCGGATCGTAAGCTGAAACGGTGATGCCGACGACCGGTACCGCAAGCGCCATGGCGCAGGCCGCGTCGCGCAGCTGCTCCGGGTTCGGTCCGCCCGATGTGACGTAGCGGTTGGCCTGCAGCGCCTTGGGGTCGTGCACGTCGAGATCGAGATGCATGTGCACGCTGTTGGCGCCGGCGACCTTCAGTTTTTCCGTCGCTTGCGCCACGCCTGGACATTCCGTCCGGATGACAGGCAATGTTTCGAGAAGGTTTTCCTCCGCCGGATCGAGATCGCGGGCGTTGAGGAGCACGCAGCGCGCGGGATCGATCGGCCTGAAGCCGGGAATGGCGGCCGCCATCGGACGCCAGCACAGGCCGAGCACCGTCGACAGCGCCATGCCGTCGAGAAAGCCGTAGACGGAGGTCTCGGGCGTGTTGAGGTCGCCATGCTGGTCTGCCCAGATGATCGCGTCGGCGCCTTCGCCGGCGACCGCGCCGGCTGACGTCAGGCAGTTTCCGGCCAGCACGATGGGAAACCGCCCCCTGTCGCGGGCCATGCGGACCTCGCCCGAGACGGCGTTGCAGACGGCAAAACCCGTGGCGATCTCGCGCTCCTGGCCGTCGCCGACCCTCCCGATATCCTCGACCGTGACGTCGTGGCCGGCAAGGGTCAGGGCATCGACGAGCCCGCCCGATATCAGCGCGTCCGGTCCCTGGCCCATGCCGCCATGATAGTGGCCGCTGTCATAGGAGGCCAGGATGAGCGAAACCTTCACGACCGCGTCTCCATCGCCGGCCGGCCCCGCAGGATGGCCAGCGCCTCTGTGGGATCTATGCGGCCGTCATAGAGGGCACGGCCCGAGATCGCGCCTTCGAGTTTTTTCGCATCGGGCATGGTCATGCGCACGATGTCGGCGATCGAGGCCAGTCCGCCCGAGGCGATGACCGGGATCGACACGGCGTCGGCAAGGTCGATGGTGGCGTCCCAGTTGATGCCGGTCAGCACGCCGTCGCGGTCGATGTCGGTATAGATGATGGCGGCGACGCCGGCGCCCTCGAATTTCCTGGCCAGTTCGATGACGCCGAGGCTCGAGGCTTCGGCCCAGCCTTCGACCGCTACCTTGCCGCCCTTGGCATCGATGCCGACCGCGACCTTGCCCGGAAATGCCTTGCAGGCCTGCCTGACCAGATCGGGATCGCGCACCGCCACCGTGCCGAGGATGACGCGGGCCAGCCCACGGTCGAGCCAGTCCTCGATCTGCTCCAGCGTGCGAATGCCGCCGCCGAGCTGCACCGGGTTCTTCGTCGCCTTCAGGATGGCCCCTACCGCGGCGCTGTTGACGCTCTGGCCCTGGAAGGCGCCGTTGAGGTCGACGACATGCAGCCACTCGAAGCCCTGCCCTTCAAAGGCTTTTGCCTGCGCGGCGGGGTCGTCATTGTAGATCGTCGCGGTCGCCATATCGCCGTGCTTCAGCCGCACGCATTGGCCGTCCTTGAGGTCGATGGCTGGAAACAGGATCACTCAGGCACCCTCGACGATCGCGAAATGTCCGGTCGAAGCCGCCAGCCTGTTCTGCAACGCTGTCTGGTAGGCTGGCGATCGATAGCAGCTGAGCGCGGTTTCATAAGAGTCGAACTCGACCACCACCTGCCTGCCAAATTCCGACCCTTCGGGATTGGTCACTTGTCCGCCGCGCACGAGATAGCGGCCTCCGAAAGACGAAACCGCGTCGCCGATGGCGTCGCGGTAACGCTGATATCCTTCCGGGTCTGTCACCGTCAGCATTACCAGCCAATAGCCCTTCTTGCTCATGGTTCAGGGCCTCCAGCGCAGGAAATTGGTGATCAGCGCCAGGCCCAGCGCCTGGCTCTTCTCAGGATGAAACTGCGTGCCGGCGAGATTGTCACGGGCGACCGTGGCCGTCACCGGACCCCCATAGTCGGCGACCGCGAGGACCTCGTCCGGCTTTTTTGCGTCGAGATGGTAGGAGTGGACGAAATAGGCATGCAGTCCCGTCTCGCCGGTCGGAATGCCGGAGAACAATGGGTGCTTATGCCTCAATTCGATCGTGTTCCAGCCGACCTGCGGGATCTTCAGCGCCGGATCGGAAGGCGTGATCTCCTTGACGTCGCCCGATATCCAGCCGAACCCGTTGGTGACGGTCTTTTCGAGGCCGCGCTCGGACATCAGCTGCATGCCGACGCAAATTCCCAGGAAAGGCCGGCCCTTGGCGATGGCGACGTCCTCGACCGCCTCCCACATGCCGTCCACGGCACGCAGGCCGGCCGCGCAATCGGCGTAAGCGCCGACGCCGGGCAGGACGATGCGGTCCGCGGTGCGCACCCGGTCGGCATCGGCCGTCAGGTCGATCTCGGCCGCGATGCCGGCCTCGCGCGCGGCGCGCTCGAAGGCCTTGGTGGCCGAGCGCAGATTGCCCGAACCGTAATCGATGATCGCAACCCGCATCTCAGCGCCGTCCCGGAATGTGGGTCAGCCCCAGCGCCATGCCGGGCTGCGCCGGGCGCGCCAAAGCGGCATCGGGAATGATGCGCGGCGCGGGTGCTGCTTCATCCGAAAGCCCTTCCACCTCAAGGGCATAGCGCATGTCGGCATCGCTGAGCCAGCCGGCCTCGACGACGCCCCACTCATGCCAGCCGCGGCGGCGCAGTGCCGCGATGCGCAAGCCCTGTCCTTCCAGTCCGACATAGAGCGAGACGAGCAGCGACAAAAGCGAGCCGGCCACACCGAGGCCAAGTCTCTGGCCAAGCATTGAAAGCACGCCCATGACGACAAAGGCGAGCGCCGCTTCGACCCACATCCGGTGCCAGGCAAGCCACAGCGGCGGCACCAGCAGGCCGAGCCAGGTGAAGCCGTCGCGGACTAAGGTCGTCGTGTCGACTTTCTCGCTGCGGCCAGGCGGCTCCATCACGACATAGGCGGTCATGAGGCTATCCCTTCAAAGAACCCTTGGTGGAGGGAACCGCGTCAGGCTGGCGCGGATCGCGCTCGAGCGCGGCGCGCAGCGCGCGCGCCACCGCCTTGAAGCAGGTCTCGGCGATATGATGGTTGTTGGCGCCATAATGGTTGGTGACATGCAGCGTGATGCCGGCGTTCTGCGCCAGCGCCTGGAAGAATTCGCGCACCAGTTCGGTGTCGAAGGTGCCGATCTTGGGCGACGAGAACGACACGTTCCAGACCAGGAAGGGGCGGCCCGACACGTCGATCGCCGCGCGCGTCAGCGTCTCGTCCATGGCAAGGTCAATCGAGGCGTAGCGCATGATGCCGCGCCGCTCGCCCAACGCCTTGGTCAGGGCCTGCCCGAGCGCGATGCCGGTGTCCTCGACCGTGTGGTGGTCGTCTATGTGCAGGTCGCCCGTCGCCCTGACGGTCATGTCGATCAGGGAATGGCGGGAAAGCTGGTCCAGCATATGGTCGAAGAAGCCGACGCCGGTGGCGATGTCCGATTTGCCGGAGCCGTCGACATGGACCGACACGGAGATGTCGGTTTCCCCAGTCTTGCGGCTTGCATCGGCGGAACGAGGCGCCATCACTCTATCCTTGTGCCAGTGGTACAGATCGTGACCGGTTCACGGGTCTCAAGCGCTCGCTGGCTTGAAAACGAGAGCCTTCTAGCAGCATGATCCGGCGATTGCCAGTTGCGATCCCGGCCGCTATCGAGCGGTTTGCAATCATTGGCCCCGTGCATACATATGGCCGATCAAAGTCACTCGTACCGCGCCAAATCGCCTTTTGAAGGGATGGTGCGAATCGGAGCCAAGAGAAATGTCCAATGAATTGACCATGCACGCCACGACCATCGTGACGGTGCGCAAGGGCAACAAGGTGGTGATCGCCGGCGACGGCCAGGTCAGCCTGGGCCAGACCATCATGAAGGGCAATGCCCGCAAAGTGCGCCGCATCGGCAAGGGCGGCAATGTGATTGCCGGTTTCGCGGGCGCCACCGCCGACGCCTTCACGCTGCTGGAACGCCTCGAAGCCAAGCTCGAACAATATCCCGACCAACTGACGCGCGCCTGCGTCGAGCTCGCCAAGGACTGGCGCACCGACCGCTATCTGCGCCGGCTGGAGGCGATGATGCTGGTCGCCGACAAGTCGGTCTCGCTGGCGCTGACCGGCAATGGCGACGTGCTGGAACCCGAACATGGCGTCATGGCAATCGGTTCGGGCGGCAATTACGCGCTCGCTGCGGCGCGCGCGCTGATGGACACCGACAAGGATGCCGAGGAGATCGCCCGCAGGGCGATGCAGATCGCGTCCGACATCTGCGTCTACACCAACAACAATTTCGTCGTCGAAACGCTCGATGCCGCCTGAAGCAGACCATGACCCCGCAAGGTGGGAACCGGTTTTCGGAAAAGATCATGGTCAAACAAGAAAGTAGCTACGATTTTCGGCCGGTGACCAAAAAGGACCTGCCGATGATCGCCGGCTGGCTCGCCGAGCCTCATGTTGCGGAGTGGTGGGACGATCCCGAGACGGAAATCGCGGAGATTGCCGATCACCTAGACTCGATTTCCGTCGAGCCGCTGATCGTTGAGCTCGACGGAAAGCCGATCGCCTATCTGCAGAGCTATGACCCGCACATGGAAGACGGCCATCCCTATGCCGATCAGCCGTTCGGCACGTTGGGCATCGATGTCTCGATCGGCCGGCCGGAACTGATCGGCATCGGCCATGGCTCTGCCATCGTGCGTCAGTTCGTCGAAGACCTGTTCGAGGAAGGCGTGCCGCGTGTCATCATCGATCCCGACCCCGCCAATCTCAGGGCCATCCGCGCCTATGAAAAGGCGGGTTTCCGGGCCATTGATCGCAGGCAGTCGATCCATGGCGACGTCGTGCTGATGGCGATCGATGCCGAAGACGCGCAAGAGGGGTAATCCAGGGCATGGTCACATCCAGCGAGGACAAGGGCCTTTCGGCCTACGAAGACAGCTGGCGGATGGGGCTGCTGATCGTCGCCGGCCTGCTCGTCGCCCAGGCTCTCACGCTCTACCTGATGGGCCATCCGCCGATCTGCACCTGCGGCTATGTCAAGCTGTGGCATGGCGTGGTGAACAGTTCGGAGAACTCCCAGCACATTTCGGACTGGTACACTTTCTCGCACATCATCCACGGCTTCCTGTTCTATGCGCTGGCCCGGTTCCTGTTCCCGCGCTCGCCGATCGGCTTGCGGCTGGCATTCGCCGTCCTCGTCGAGGGCGGCTGGGAAATCCTCGAAAACAGCCCGTTCATCATCGAGCGCTACCGCGCCGGCACCATTTCGCTCGATTATTACGGCGACTCGATCATCAATTCGGTGTCCGACACACTGGCCATGGTGCTGGGATTTGTGATGGCGCGAAGGCTACCTATATGGGTGATCGTCAGCCTCGCCATCCTCTTCGAACTGGGTACCGGCTATCTTATCCGGGACAATCTTACACTCAACGTGATCATGCTGCTGCATCCGTTCGAGGCCATCAAGCAGTGGCAAAGTGGAATTTAGTGATATGAGCACATTTTCTCCCCGCGAAATCGTTTCGGAACTCGACCGCTTCATCATCGGCCAGAAGGACGCCAAGCGCGCCGTGGCCATTGCCTTGCGCAACCGCTGGCGCCGCCAGCAGCTCGAAGGCCAGATGCGCGAAGAGGTGATGCCGAAGAACATCCTGATGATCGGCCCGACCGGCGTCGGCAAGACCGAGATCTCGCGCCGCCTGGCCCGGCTGGCCGGCGCGCCTTTCGTCAAGGTCGAGGCGACCAAGTTCACCGAAGTCGGCTATGTCGGCCGCGACGTCGAGCAGATCATCCGTGACCTGGTCGAAATCGCCATCGGGCTGGTGCGCGAAAAGATGCGCGAGGACGTGAAGGCACGCGCCCATGTCAACGCCGAGGAACGCGTGCTGGAAGCGTTGGTCGGCAAGACGGCGAGCCCGGCGACGCGCGATAGTTTCCGCAAGAAGCTGCGCGACGGCGAACTCGACGACAAGGAAATCGAAATCGAGGTGGCCGACACCGGCAATGGCGGCATGCCCGGCTTCGAAATTCCCGGCATGCCGGGCGCCAATATCGGCGTGCTCAACATCAACGACATGCTGTCGAAGGCAATGGGCGGCAAGAAGACCAAGCTGCGCAAGACGACGGTGAAGGAGTCCTACGACCTGCTGGTCAGCGACGAGTCCGACAAGTTGCTGGACCAGGACGAGGTGGTGCGCCGGGCTCTGGACGCAGCGGAAAATGACGGCATCGTCTTCCTCGACGAGATCGACAAGATTGCCGCCAGGTCGGACATTTCGGGCGGCCCCTCGCGCGAAGGCGTGCAGCGCGACCTGCTGCCGCTGGTCGAGGGCACCACGGTGGCGACCAAATACGGGCCGTTGAAGACGGACCACATCCTGTTCATCGCCTCGGGTGCGTTTCACGTCTCGAAGCCGTCAGACCTGTTGCCGGAATTGCAGGGTCGCCTGCCGATCCGCGTCGAACTGCGTGCGCTGGAGAAGGACGATTTCGTCCGCATCCTGACCGAGACCGAGGCCAGCCTGATCAAGCAGTATATCGCGCTGATGAAAACCGAGGGCGTCGAGCTGACCTTCACCGACGACGCCATCGATTCGCTGGCCGGCGTCGCCGTCGACCTCAATGCCAGCATCGAGAATATCGGCGCGCGGCGGCTGCAGACGGTGATGGAGCGAGTGCTGGACGAGATCTCCTATGATGCGCCCGACCGCAACGGCACGGCCGTCACCATCGATGCTGCTTATGTGCAGAAGCATGTCGGAGACCTCTCCAGAAACACCGATCTGTCGCGGTTCATCCTCTGAACGAAGACGCCGGAGCGGTCCGGCGCGGCATCGAGTAACAACTCCGGCAGGAGCCATGTGTGGCCAGATGGTATCATCTGGCCACCTTTCGTCTCGCCGGATGAAGAGGCGCTCTCGACTCGACCAGGTGCTTTACCTAGTTTGCGCGGCAATTCTCTAGGCGGCGGCGCATGAAAAAACTCATCCTGGTCATTCTCGGCTTGACGCTGGCGGCGACGCTGTTCGCCGCCGACGCGGCGACATTGGTGCCGCCGGGAAACCGCAATGCCGAGCAGCCCGACATTCCCGGCGCCTCCAGTCGCCGCACCCAGGCGACCAACACCAGCTTCCAGGCGAAGTATCGCAAGGTCTACGCGCTGTTGCAGAACGACCCCGACCTGCGCGGCAAGATCAAGAAGGCGGCAAGCGCCTATGGCATCGACCCGATGCACATCGTCGGCGCCATCGTTGGCGAGCACACCTACAATGTCGACGCCTATGACCGGCTGCAGACCTATTATGTCAAGGCGATCTCCTACCTCTCGAGCAAGCTCTCCTTCGCCTATGATGGTGAGGACATTACCGATTTCGTGCAGCGGCCGGAATTCAGGAAATGCGACGCGATTTCGGACAGCTACGATCTGTGGGAATGCCGTGAACAGGTTTGGAACCGCTCGTTTCGCGGCAAGACCGTCGGCGGCGAGGATTTCCCCGACAACCGCTTCGGCGCCACCTTCTTCCAGCCCTATTATGCCGGCCAGACCTTCGGCCTCGGCCAGCTCAACCCGCTGACCGCCCTACAGATGAGCGATCTCGTGCACAAGGTGTCGGGCTTGCCGAAGCTCGACGTCTCCGATCCCAATTCGGTCTACAAGACCATCATGGATCCGGACCTGACGCTTCCTTACGTCGCCGCGACGATCAGGAAGTCGATCGACGCCTATAAGAGCATCGCCGGCTTCGACATTTCGGGCAATCCGGGCCTGACCGCCACGCTCTACAATGTCGGCAATCCGGAACAGCGCGCCTATGCGCTGAAGGCGGAAAACGAAAAACGCGGCGCCACCGGCGAGCCGGAGAAGCTGCCGGAAGAGAATTATTACGGCTGGCTGGTCAACGACAAATTGCCGGAGCTGAAGGCGCTGTTTTAGGGCGGACCCGGCGCGCTGACGTTGATTTGCCAAAGCCGCGCCGCCCCTCATTGTCCTGCCGGACGTTCGTCGTTCGAAAAGCCAAGCAATTGGCTTTTCGTCCGCTGCGCGGACCACTTCTCAACTCCCCGTGTAGTGACGGGGAGAAAGACGCTGTCATCAATGATTTCGCCAATCGGTGCATGAATTGCGGCGAGGTTGCCATAGCCCCCTTCTCCCCGTTCTACGGGGAGAAGATGCCGGCAGGCAGATGAGGGGCGGCGCCGACATCCACAAGGTGCACGACCCCTATGCCGCCAGCAACGCCTTCAGCTTGACTTCAGGCGATCCCAGCGCCTCCGCCGACGGTTTTGCCCGCTTCGCGATCAGCATTTCGGCCAGCCTGATGTCGCGCGCCACCGCATTGCCCGGGCCGATGCCGCTGGCCGCCACCAGCCTGCCGTCCTCGGCCAGATGAAAAAGGATGAAGGCGCCGTCACCGAGATCGCGGCGCACGGTGCTACGGCCTTCGTCGGACAATCCCGCGATCTGCAGGGACAGGCCATACTGATCCGACCAGAACCACGGCACAGCGGCATGCGGCTCGCCGGCGCCCAGCATGTTCCTGGCCGCCAGTGCGCCCTGTTCCTGCGCGTTGCGCCAGGCTTCCAGCCGCACGCGACGGCCGCCATAGATGGCAAGCGGGAACGAGCAGCAGTCGCCGGCAGCGAAGATGTCGGGATTGCTGCTGCGCAG
This sequence comes from Mesorhizobium sp. B2-4-18, assembly GCF_006441385.1. Taxonomy (NCBI): domain Bacteria; kingdom Pseudomonadati; phylum Pseudomonadota; class Alphaproteobacteria; order Hyphomicrobiales; family Phyllobacteriaceae; genus Mesorhizobium; species Mesorhizobium sp. B2-4-18. Next base: position 46,652 of record NZ_VFUW01000019.1, read on the forward strand.
TTCTGCGTCGACCGCGATGCCGTTTTCGATGGCCAGGCCGGCCCCCGCCGCCAGTCCGGTCACCGGCACGGCGCCGATGCCGATCACGGCGAGGTCGGCAATGATCTCCCGGCCGCCGGCGAGCGTCACCCGCACCTCCTTGCCGTCGTCGGCGACGGCGGAGATGCCTTCCCCGCAGATCACGTCGACACCCTCGGCGACATGCGCGTCATGGGTGATTTCGGCGATCTCGGCCGGAACGCCGCGCATCAGGATGCGCGACTGCGCCTCGATGACGGTGACATCTGTGCCGAGCTTGCGCGCCGCCGCGGCAAGCTCGAGGCCGATGAAGCCGCCGCCGATGACGGCGATGCGATTGCCGGCGCTGAGATGAGCGCGGATGGCCAGCGCATCGGCGAAGGTCCTGAGATAGACGCAGCGCCCGCCAAGGCCAGGCATCGGCAGCTTGCGTGGGGTCGAGCCAGTGGCCAGCAGCAGCTTGTCGTAGGGCAGCACCGAGCCGTCGGACAGGCGCACCGTGTGCGCCGCGCGATCGATCGCGATCGCCTGAACGGAATGGATATGCCGGATCGCTTTTCCCGCCAGGATTTCGTCGCTGGCGATCGCCTTGATTGCAGGCGCGTCGCTGGCCATCGCCTCCTTGGACAGAGGTGGCCTCTCATAGGGCAGATGCGGCTCGTCGCCGACCAGCGTCACCGGCCCATCATAGCCGAGATCGCGCAGCGTCAGTGCTGCCCGTCCGCCGCATTCGCCGGCCCCGATGATCACCATTCCCGGCGTCATGCCCTTTACCCGATCTGAACCAGCACTTTGCCGGCGTCGACCTTGACCGGATAGGTCCTTAGGTTGACGCAGACCGGCGCGCCCCTGGCCGCGCCCGTCTTGTAGTTGAAGCGGCCATTGTGCTTGGGGCATTCGATGATGTCGTCCATCACCAGCCCGTCGGCGAGATGCACCTTCTCATGCGTGCAAAGTCCGTCGGTGGCGAAATAGTCGTCGTCCGGGCTGCGATAGATGGCGAAGGTGCGCCCGCCATGATCGAAACGCATCACATCTTCTTCGTCGATGTCACCGGCGGCACAGGCCTCGACCCAATCGCTCATTCAGTCCTCCCCTGGAGTTGTCGGATGTCATTCCGCCGCCGCGGCGACGATGTCGTTGTGGAATTCCTCGCGGTACGGCCTGGCGGTCGGCGGCAGCTCGCGCTTGAGGAAATAATCCTCGTTGCGCAGCTGGCGGCGGAAGGCCGGGATCATCTCGCGGTAACCGGCCAGGATCGAGGGCGTCGGCGCCGGCAAATCGTGCTTGATCAGCGCGTGCAGCCTGGGCAGCGCATGGTAGGGCACCATCGGGAACATGTGATGCTCGACATGGTAATTCATGTTCCAGTAGATGAAGCGGCTGATCGGGTTCATGTAGACGGTACGGCTGTTCAGCCGATGATCGGTGACGTTGTCGGCAAGGCCGCCATGCTGCAGCAGGCCGACCATCACATGATGCCAGGCGCCGTAGAGCCGGGGCAGGCCGACCAGCATCAAAGGCAGGAACGACCCGGTATAGAGTGCCAGCGCGATAGTCGCTGCATAGATCGCCGTCCAGATGCGGGCAATATGGATCGCCTTGGGCTGCTCCTGTTCGGGAATGAAGGTTTTTTCCGCAGCGCTGATGTTGCCTGCGGCGTTGCGCAGCATGTCCGACATCGCGTGCCAGGCGTCGAGCACGCCGACAAAACCGAGGAAGAGGCGCGCCAGGTCCGGCGGCCGCATCACCGAGATCTCGGGATCGCGGCCGACGATGATGGTGTCGGTGTGATGGCGCGTGTGGCTCCAGCGCCAGGTCACCGGGTTGCGCATGATCATGAAGCAGGCGATCTGATAGACCGCGTCATTCATCCACTGCGTGCGAAACGCGGTTCCATGGCCGCATTCGTGCCAGCGTGAATCGGTCGACGAGCCGTAGAGCACGCCATAGACGAAGAAGAACGGCACGCACCACCAGCTGCCCCAGAACCAGGCACCGCCGGCGCCGCTGACGATGAGGGCGGTCAGCCAGATCGCGGTGTCGCGGATCGCCGGGCCATCGGAGCGCTGCATCAGCTCCTTCATCTGCTTGCGGGGAATGTCGGTGTGATACCACTCGGCGGCCGACAGGCCGTTCTCGACGGCAAGCCGGGCGTCGCGGCCGATCAGGCTGTAGTCACGCCGTGACGGCGCTGCGGTCATGATTGCCTCCCAAGGCAACGGGCTCGATACCCAGAATAACGCCGCGCCATGATAGACTCAACATCACAAAGATAGTTTCTATCATTTCCTATCAAAGTAAGGTATCGATATCAGGCAATCGAGCGAGGGCGATCATGGCGAAACGGCCGACCATCACTGATCTGGCGCGCGTCTCCGGCGTCAGTGTCGCCACGGTGGACCGCGTGCTCAACAATCGCTTGCCGGTACGCGAGGAAACGGCGCGCCGCGTCTACGAGACCGCGACCGAGATCGGCTATCATGCCGCCGGCCTGATCAAGCAGAGGATGCGCCACGAGCTGCCGGAATACCGGCTGGGCTTCCTGCTTTTGAGAGGCAACGACGTCTTCTACACGGAGTTCGCGCGGCAGCTCGAACTCGCGCTGTCGCAATCGCAGCGCTTCCGCGGCGTCGCCATCATCGACTTCGCCAGTTCGCTGACGCCGGATGAAATCGTCGAGCGCACGCGCAAGCTGGCGGCTAAATGCAGGGCGGTCGCCCTGGTCGGGCCCGATCACCCGGCGCTGACGGTCACCGTCGAGGAGATGAAGGCCAAGGGATTGCCGGTCTTTTCCCTGCTGTCCGACTTCGCGGCCGGCATTCGCGAGGGCTATGTCGGCCTTGACAACCGCAAGGTCGGCCGCACCGCGGCCTGGATGATCTCCAAGGCGGCGAAGCGGCCGGGCAAGGTCGCGCTCTTCGTCGGCAGCCACCGCTTCCACGGCCATGAACTGCGCGAGATCGGCTTCCGCTCCTTCTTCCGCGAGCAGGCACCGGACTTCACCTTGCTGGAAACGCTGGTCAATCTCGAGGCCAACCAGATCACGCAGGACACGCTGCTCGACCTGCTCGGCCGCCACCCGGACCTCGTCGGCTGCTACGTCGCGGGCGGTGGCATGGAAGGCGCGGTCGCGGCGCTGCGGCAGGCCAGGCCCGCCGAGATGCCGGCGGTCGTCTGCAACGAGATATCGGCGGTCTCGCGGTCCGCCCTGGCGGACGGGGTGCTGACCATGGTGATCTCCACGCCGCTGGCTGCCTTGTGCCGCGAACTGCTCGGCCTCATGGCGCATGCCATCGAGACGGGCGCGGCCAACGCACCCGGCCAGACCTTCCTGCCGTTCGACATCTACCTGCCCGAGAACATCTAGCGAGCTTTGGCCTAAAGCATAGCGCCCGACCTGCATCCAAATTGACGCATTACCGATCGCTAATATATACATACCCAATGGACGGGGATGGGTTTGGGTACATCGCTTTTGGGAGCGACGAGCTCTATGCGCGTGGCGCGCTCTTCAGCGCGCTTCGCTTGCTTCACTATTGCCCGGGTGCCAGGATCACGGTGCTGACCGACCGACCCTCCATTTTCGACGGCTATCCCATCGAAGCGATCGAGCTCACGGCTCAGAGACAGACCGAGATGTCCTTCGGCAATCGATACAGATTTGGCATCAAGGCCGCCGGCATCATCGATCTGCTTCAACGTTGCGAGCGCCTGTTCTTCATGGATGCGGACATGTATCCGACCGGCGACATATCGCGCTGTTTCAACCGAATTTCAGCCTTGTCCTCGATAATGTGGCGGTGCGAAGGGCGCCCAAAGGCTCCCTATCGCTCGCTCGAAGGCGAGGGGCTCTCCATTGGAGGCCGCATCCTGATCGGAGATGAAACGATGTGGGCGAGCGGCGTCCTTGGCGTTCATCATCACAACATTCCGGCGCTGGAGCGAGCATACGCGGCCAGCGAGAAAGTCAGTGAAATCGTGCATTTGCACACCCCGGAACAATTCTGTACCGGCGTCGCGCTATCCCAGGATGGGCGAACGATCAGCCGCCACTGGCTGCCGATCCGCAACTACAGTACCAGGGGAAAGAAGCTCCATGCCCGAAGGCGAATTGAAGCTTTCTTCGATCTCAACGGCAAGCTCAGTGTCGAACGGCAGGTGAAGCAGGCGGCGTCGTGCAGGGTCTGGAGAGCGCCGCTCGACCTCTTGTTGCAGAGAGACATCTGGCATTTCTGAACGCCATGCCATCGCCCGCCGACGGCATCCAAGGAATGGACCCGGCGCGCAGACGCCGTCGGCTCCGCACCGCATTCCCGTGTCCGCCAAAATCGCACATCCGGTTCTGGAATCTCCCTTGACGCCTCCCGAGCAAATGGAATAAATATTTCACCAGTCACGTATTTTGGTTCTTTCGTTCCGGAACATCTGTTTCATCAAGAGGCCTTGGCGTTCCAGCAAACGGCAGGCGCAACCCGGGGAGAGAGACGGTAATCGGGAGAGATTCCCCAGGCAGAACGGGGATTCCGGAGAGATCGGTGCAACCGGACACCAAAAGTGGAGGAGAAATACAATGAAGAAACTGCTTTTGGGCGTCGCCTTCGCGGCGCTGATGAGTTCATCGGCCATGGCCG